>NZ_LT607583.1:0-39196 GCF_900095275.1 Pseudomonas sp. UMAB-40 | reverse complement strand
ACCCCTATCTGCGTATGCAGGTAGGGGTTTTGTTTTGTCCGCAGGAAAGTTCGTACAGCAACATCAGACGGCTCCCGGCTGTCACAGTCTCCCGACAATGCTAAGGTTCGGCCCTAGCTTTTGTATTTTCCCAAGGAAGCCTTTATGCCGGACGCGACGTCCCTCAGTGCTGGTTTTATGGTGGTTCACGGTAATCGCCTGGATGAGTTGCGCAGCCTGGTGGTCAGCTGGATGCGGCGCTACCCGTTGGCTCCCTTGGAAAATGAAATCGCACTGGTACAGAGCAACGGCATCGCCCAGTGGCTGAAGCTGGCTCTGGCTGAAGACCCTGAAGAAGACGACATGGGCGGCTGCGGCATTGCGGCAGCCATTGATGTTCAACTTCCGGGCAGCTTCATGTGGCAGCTCTATCGCATGGTTCTGGGCCGTGATGAAATTCCAGTCAAATCCCTACTTGATAAGGCCCCACTGACCTGGCGGCTGATGCGTCTGCTTCCGCAGCTGATCAATCAACCGCATTTCGAACCGCTGCAACGCTTCCTTACCCATGACTCCGATCTGCGAAAACGCTACCAGTTGTCCGAGCGGCTGGCGGATCTGTTCGACCAATACCAGGTATACCGGGCCGACTGGCTCGAAGATTGGGCGGAAGGTCGTCATCAATTGCGAAACGGCAGAGGCGAAGCCAAGCTCCTGACCCCAGCCAACTGCTGGCAGGCAGAGTTGTGGCGGGCTCTGTTGCTGGATGTGGGTGAGCAAGGTATGGCGCAAAGCCGTGCCGGTGTTCATCAACGGTTCATCGAACGTATCAACAGCCTCGACGTGGCACCCAGAGGACTACCTTCTCGGGTGATCGTTTTCGGGATCTCCTCTCTCCCGGCACAAGCGCTCGAAGCTCTCGCCGGACTGGCGCGATTCAGCCAGGTCCTGCTTTGCGTACACAACCCATGTCGTCACCATTGGGCAGACATCGTCGCCGATAAAGACCTTTTGCGGCATCAATACAAGCGCCAGGCTCGCAAGAGCGGGATGCCTGTTGTGCTTGATCCGCAAACCCTTCATCAACATGCTCACCCGCTATTGGCGGCATGGGGCAAGCAGGGGCGGGACTACATCAATCTGCTCGACAGCTACGACGATCCCAGCAGCTACCGCTCGGCATTTCGTGATGGGCGCATCGACTTGTTCAGTGATAGCCAGCCACAGACCATGCTTAACCAGTTGCAGGACGACATCCTTGAACTGCGCCCCCTCAACGAAACCCGCGAACTCTGGCCGCCTGTCGATCTCAATCAGGACGCATCGATTCGTTTCCACATCGCCCATAGCGCCCAGCGCGAAGTGGAGATCCTCCACGATCAGCTGCTCGCACGCTTCAGTGCCGATCCAGAATTGAAGCCTCGCGACGTGATCGTGATGGTCCCGGACATCGACAGCTACGCACCGCATATCCGTGCAGTCTTCGGTCAACTTGATCGCTTCGATCCGCGCTTCATCCCCTTCACACTCGCGGACCAAGGCCAGCGCGGTCGTGATCCGCTGCTGATTGCTGTCGAACATCTACTCAAACTGCCGGACAGCCGTTTCCCCGTCAGTGAAATCCTCGATCTGCTGGATGTTCCTTCACTGCGCGCTCGCTTCGGTGTCGAGGAACGTGACCTGCCCACCCTGCATCGCTGGATCGAAGGCGCAGGTATTCGTTGGGGAATGAATGCCGAGCAACGTGCAGGTCTGGGCTTGCCTGAAAAACTGGAGCAAAACAGTTGGCGTTTCGGCCTGCGCCGGATGCTGCTCGGTTATGCCGTCGGCAGCGCCGCCGCCTGCGAGGGCATTGAGCCTTACGACGAAATTGGCGGTCTGGATGCTGCGCTCATCGGTCCTTTGGTCGCACTGCTGGACGCGTTGGAGATTGCCCACCAGGAGCTGACTCAACCGGCACCGCCCAAGCAATGGGGCGTCAGGATGCAGGTTTTGGTGCAGTTGTTCTTCCAGGCCAGCAATGAACATGACGACTATTTGTTGGGCCAACTTGAAGAACTGCGGGAAACCTGGCTCGAGACCTGCGAATCAGTGGGCTTGCATGATGAGCTGCCTTTGACCGTGGTCCGTGAAGCCTGGCTGGCAGGCCTCGACCAGGGCCGCCTTTCCCAGCGCTTCCTGGCCGGGGCGGTCAATTTCTGCACCTTGATGCCGATGCGGGCAATCCCCTTCAAACTCGTTTGTCTGCTCGGGATGAATGATGGAGATTACCCGCGCGCACAACCGCCGCTGGACTTTGATCTCATGGGCAGCGACTACCGCCCGGGTGATCGTTCCCGGCGTGAGGATGACCGCTATCTCTTGTTGGAAGCCCTGTTGTCGGCACGTGACCAACTCTATATCAGTTGGGTCGGCCGCAGCATTCGCGACAATAGCGAGCGCCCGGCTTCAGTACTGATTGGCCAACTGCGCGATCATCTCGCCGGTGGCTGGCGATTACAGGCCGACAGTAAAAAACTGCTGGAAGCCATGACTCAGGAACACCCGCTGCAACCCTTCAGCGCCCGCTATTTTCATGAAGGCGATGACCTGTTCAGCTTCGCAAGCGAGTGGCAGGTGCTTCATCAAGCCAGTGAACAGGCAACGGACATCAAGCCCCTTGATGCCTATGTTCAGGAAGAGCCGCTGAGCCTCGGTCAATTGCAGGACTTCCTGCGCAATCCCGTGCGACATTTTTTCAGTCAGCGACTCAAGGTGTACTTCGAAGCGGCTGAGGCCCCCCTGGCCGACGAAGAGCCCTTTGTACTCGACGCTCTCCAACGCTATAGCCTCAGTGACAGTTTGCTCGAAGCGGCGCTCGGGCAACTGGATCACGCCGACGATGCGCTTGAGGCCCAGGCCAAACGTTTACAAAACAGTGGGCTCTTGCCCATGGCCGGTTTCGGCGAATGCCTGCAGCGAGAGTTGATCGAGCCACTGCCGGATCTGTTGCAGCGTTATCAACAACTCCTTGCGTTGTGGCCGACACCGCTCACCAGTGCGTTGCCAGTCAACCTCGAACTGGAAGGCCTGCGCCTGGAAGGCTGGCTCAGTGGCCTGCACCAACGTGCGGATGGCGGCCTGCTGTCAGTCACCACCATTCCTAACAGCATCGGTTCGATCAAGACCCGCAAGTGGCATCGTCTGACGCGACCCTGGGTCAATCACTTGGTGGCTTGCGCCAGCGGCATGTCGATGACCACCGCGCTGGTCGCCAGTGACGACAGTCTGCTACTGGCCCCTTTGGAACTGGGCGCTGCACGGCATGCCCTGAGTAACCTGTTGCAAGCGTGGCAAACCGGCATGCGCCAACCCCTGCCGATTGCCGTGAAAACCGCCTTCGCGTGGCTCTCTCAAACTGACCCGGCCAAAGCCGACGCCGCCGCTCGCAAGGCCTATGAAGGCGACGGTCAAACCACCGACGGCGAACGTCGCGAAAGCCCGGCACTGGCACGACAGTTCGCCGATTTCGACGCTCTGACCGACGAGGAGACCTTCCCCGATTGGTGCAACGCTTTGTACAAACCGATGCTTGAAGCCCCCTGGCGTTCATTGACCAGCGAGGAGGCGCGCTCATGACTACGAAAACACCGCTGGCCCTTGCTTTTCCCTTGAGCGGCAGCCAACTGATCGAAGCCAGCGCCGGTACCGGCAAGACGTTCACCATTTCTGCGCTGTACCTGCGTCTGGTCCTCGGTCACGGTGGCGAATCGAGTGGGTTTGGGCGTGAACTGTTGCCGCCGCAAATCCTCGTGGTCACGTTCACTGATGCCGCGACGAAAGAGCTGCGCGAACGTATTCGTACCCGTCTGGCCGAAGCGGCCCGATACTTTCGTGACGAGACCCAGGCACCCGATAGCCTCATCGCGGAATTGCGTGACCAGTACCTCCCCGAACAGTGGTCCGGCTGTGCGAACCGTCTGGACATTGCCGCGCAGTGGATGGATGAAGCCGCCGTCTCGACCATCCACAGTTGGTGCCAGCGCATGTTGCGCGAGCACGCGTTTGACAGTGGCAGCCTGTTCACCCAGACCCTGGAAACCGATCACAGCGATTTACTGGGTGAAGTCCTGCGCGATTACTGGCGGCTGTTCTGCTATCCGATGCAAGGTGATGCACTGAACTGGGTGCGGGGTAATTGGGGTGGTCCGGCGGCGTTATTGCCGCGAGTACGCAGTTTGTTCGCCAGTGAGCGTGACAGCGTTGAAGGCAAGGAACCTGCCGAGCTGATCGCCGAGTGCTTGCAGGAACGGCGCTTGGCCTTGCTCGAACTCAAGATGCCCTGGCGCCAATGGGCGGACGAACTGCTTGCCATCTGTCACCAAGGTGTTGCGAGCAAAAGTGTCGACGGTCGAAAGATGCAGGCACGTTATTTCGAACCCTGGTTCGAAAAACTCAAAGCCTGGGCCGAAGATGAATCCCTTGAGCAACTGGATATCGGCACGGGCTTCACTCGCCTGACGCCTGACGGCATGGCCGAAGCCTGGAAAGGCGACGCTCCCAGTCATCCGGGGCTGGACGCCATGCCCGCGCTCAAGGCCAGCCTAGACGGTTTGCCAACCCCCGACGCAGCCGTTCTGCAACATGCCGCGCAGTGGGTCGGGGCACGGTTCGAAGAAGAAAAACGTCGCCGCGCGGAGATGGGCTTCGACGACATGCTGCTGCGCCTTGATGCGGCGTTGCAATCCGAAGGTGGTGAACGCCTGGCGACCCTGATTCGCGAGCAGTTTCCAGTGGCGTTGATCGATGAGTTCCAGGACACCGACCCGGTGCAGTACCGGATTTTCGAAAGCATCTATCGCATCGAAGACAACAACCCCGAATGCGGCCTGTTTCTGATCGGCGACCCCAAGCAAGCGATCTACGCCTTTCGCGGCGCCGACATCTACACCTACCTGCGCGCCCGCCAGGCCACCGCCGGCCGTCTGCATACACTGGGTACGAATTTCCGTTCCAGCCATGGCATGGTCAATGCGGTGAACCATGTGTTCGAGCGCGCGGAGTCTCGTGAGCTGGGGCGCGGCGCGTTTCTGTTTCGTGAAAAGAACGGTGAGAACCCGGTACCGTTCCTGCCCGTCGAATCCCAAGGGCGTAAAGAAGTTCTGCACATCGATGGCCAGCTCGTGCCGGCTCTGAACATCTGGCACCTGTCCGCCGATCAGCCGCTGTCCGGCGCGGAATACCGACAAAAACTCGCCGCCGCGTGCGCCAGTGAAATCACTGCGTTACTCAATGGTGGCCAGGAAGGTCGGGCAGGTTTCATCGAGAAGGACAAAAACTTGCGGGGCCTGCTGCCTGCGGACATTGCGATTCTGGTTCGCGATGGCAAAGAGGCCCAGGCCGTGCGTGGCGAACTGTCTGCACGCGGGGTACGCAGCGTTTATCTGTCAGACAAGGATTCAGTGTTCGCCGCTCAAGAAGCCCACGACCTGCTGACCTGGCTCAAAGCCTGTGCCGAGCCGGATGTCGAGCGACCGCTGCGAGCCGCATTGGCCAGCATCACGCTGAACCTTTCCCTGGCGGAACTGGAGCGGCTGAATCAGGACGAACTGGCCTGGGAAGCGCGGGTCATGCAGTTCCGTGGTTATCGCGAGCTGTGGCGCAAGCAAGGCGTGCTACCCATGTTGCGGCGCTTGCTGCATGACTTCCAGTTGCCCCGATCGTTGATCGCGCGCAGCGACGGCGAACGTGTACTGACTAACTTGCTGCACCTGTCCGAGCTATTGCAACAGGCCGCTGCCGAACTCGATGGCGAGCAAGCGCTGATTCGTCATTTGTCCGAGCATCTGGCGTTGTCCGGTCAGGCCGGCGAAGAACAGATCCTGCGTCTGGAGAGCGATGAGCAACTGGTCAAGGTCGTGACTATTCACAAGTCCAAGGGCCTTGAGTATCCCTTGGTGTTTCTGCCGTTCATTTGCTCGGCGAAACCGGTGGATGGCAGCCGTTTGCCGCTGCATTACCACGATGCAAACGGCAAGGCGCAGGTGACGTTGAAGCCGACTGCCGAGTTGATCGCCCTGGCCGATGATGAACGTCTGGCCGAGGATCTGCGTTTGCTCTATGTCGCCCTGACCCGGGCGCAACATGCCTGCTGGCTGGGTGTGACCGATCTCAAGCGCGGCAATAACAACAGCTCGGTACTGCACCTTTCTGCGTTGGGTTACTTGCTTGGCGGCGGTGCCCCTCTGGCCGAGTCCGCAGGTTTGAAACGCTGGCTCGAAGACCTCCAGCAGGACTGCCCGGCACTTCTGTACGGTGATATGCCGCCAGCAACGGCCGAGCATTACCATCCCCCACGCAATGACGCGACGCTGCTTGCGCCGCTGATACCCAAGCGCAAGGCCAGTGAAAACTGGTGGATTGCTTCTTACAGCGCTTTGCGTATCGGCGACAGCCTGAGCGTGGGCAGTGACGAAGCCCCGGAGAACCCGCAGGCGCAAAAGCTCTTTGACGATGAACGTCTTGATCCGCAGGCGCCACGAGACGTGGCCGCCGGTGGTGCCGATATCCACCGATTCCCCCGTGGTCCCAACCCCGGCACCTTTCTCCATGGTTTGCTGGAGTGGGCCGGTGACGAAGGTTTTTCTGCTGCACCACAAGTCGTGGAAGATGCCATTGCCCGCCGCTGCAATCGCCGTGGCTGGGAAGGCTGGATCAGCACCCTGAGCGATTGGCTGCAGCACTTGCTCAAGTCTTCGTTGCACCTCGGCGGGGGGCAGCCTCCGGTCGTGTTCGAGCAGCTCATCCAATACCGGGTCGAGATGGAGTTTTGGTTCGCCAGCCATAAAGTCGACGTGCTCAAACTGGATGAACTGGTGCGCCAATACACCCATAACGGCGTCGCTCGGGTGGCCGCTGAACCGGTCTTGCTCAACGGCATGTTCAAGGGCTTCATCGACCTGACGTTCGAACACGACGGCCGATATTACGTTGCCGACTACAAATCCAATTGGCTGGGGCCCGATGACGCGGCGTACACCGATCAGGCCATGGAGCAGTCGATTCTCGACAATCGTTACGACCTGCAATACGTGTTGTACCTGTTGGCCCTGCATCGCCAACTCAAGGCGCGGCTTGCCGACTACGATTACGACCGGCATGTCGGTGGCGCGCTGTATTTGTTCTTGCGCGGCACACGGGCATCCACCCAGGGCGTCTATTTCGCCCGTCCGCCCAGAGAGCTGATCGAGCGTCTGGATCGACTCTTCCAGGGCAAGCCAGAACCCAAGGCCGAGCCTGCCTGGGAACAGGGAGTATTACTATGAGCCGCACCTTCGCCGATTTGCTGCCCACGCCATTGGCAGCCGACAGCCTGGCGGATCTGGCACCCCTGAGTCGCGCCGATGACTTGTTGCTTTTACTCTCGCGCTGGGTCGAACGCGGCTGGCTGCGGGCGCTGGACAAGGCCTTTGTGGCCTTCCTCCATGAGCTTGCCCCCGACGACGATCCGTTGGTGTTGCTCGCCGCCGCATTGACCAGTCACCAACTGGGTCACGGCCATGTCTGCCTGGACCTGTTCGAGACGCTCAAAGAGCCGGATTTTGCCCTGTCGCTGCCACCGGAAGGCGATCTGCAAAGTGGCGCGATGGTGTTGCCGTCGCAATTGCTTGAAGCACTGGATGGCGCCCATTGGTGCAAGGTCCTGGCGTCCAGCCGTCTGGTGGCTCTGGCGGTCGATGGTCGTGAGGCTGCGCAATCACGGCCCTTGGTGTTGTCGGGCAAGCGCCTGTACCTGCGCCGCTACTGGGTTTACGAAAGACGCATCGACAACGCCCTGCGCCTGCGCCTCGCTGAACACGAAACAACGCCGGATGACTTGCCCCAGCGACTCACTGGCTTATTCGGTCCAGCCAGCCCCGGCGAAGTGATCGACTGGCAGAAACTCGCCTGTGCCCTGGCTACCCGCAGCGCGTTCAGTATTGTCACCGGCGGCCCGGGGACCGGTAAAACCACCACCGTCGTGCGGTTGCTGGCATTGCTCCAGGCGCCAGCGGTGGAGGCCGGCAAACCGTTGCGAATCCGCCTTGCCGCACCCACCGGTAAAGCGGCGGCACGGTTGACGGAATCCATCAGCCAGCAAGTCCGGACGCTGGAAGTCGATGAAAATGTAAGAAACAAGATCCCCTCTGACGTGACGACCGTGCACCGCTTGCTTGGCAGTCGCCCCGGCACCCGGCACTTCCGTCACCATGCCGGTAATCGCTTGCCGCTGGATGTGCTGGTGGTGGATGAAGCCTCGATGATTGACCTGGAGATGATGGCCAACCTGCTCGACGCGATGCCGGCCCATGCCCGGCTGGTGTTGCTCGGTGACAAGGACCAACTGGCATCGGTGGAGGCCGGCGCCGTGCTCGGTGATTTGTGCCGCGACGCCGAGGCCGGTTGGTACAGCCCGCAAACGCGCCAGTGGCTGGAGACGGTCAGTGGTGAAAGCCTGGAAGCCAGCGGTTTGCAGGAAGACGCTGACGCAACTCATCCCCTGGCCCAGCAAGTAGTGATGCTGCGTCACTCGCGCCGGTTCGGTGAGGGCAGCGGCATTGGCCAGTTGGCGCGTTGGGTCAACCAGCAGCAACCGGAGGAAGCCCGCACGTTGCTCGCAGCTCGAAGTCACGCCGACGTGTTTTCCCTGCCCCTCAAAGGTGAGCACGACCGGGCGCTGGAACGCTTGCTGCTCGAAGGCCATGGCGACGGACCGCAAGGTTATCGCCACTACCTGAGTCTGCTGCGCAGCCAGCGGCCACCGCTCGACAGCTTGCTCGAAGACTCACGCTGGACCGATTGGGCGCGTCAGGTATTGCAAGCTTTCGACGCCTTCCAGTTGTTGTGCGCGGTACGCAAAGGGCCGTGGGGCGTGGAGGGGTTGAATCAACGTGTGACCGCCGCGCTGCTCAAGGCTCGACTGATCGACAGCGACCAGCAATGGTACGAAGGTCGACCGGTATTGATGACGCGTAATGACTATGGCCTGGGGTTGATGAACGGTGACATCGGCATTGCCCTCAAACTGCCGGAGCGTGATGGGCCTGAGGCAGGGAAGCACGTGCTGCGTGTGGCGTTCCCGCGCAATGATGGCCAGGGTGGCGTGCGATTCGTTCTGCCGAGTCGACTCAACGATGTCGAAACGGTTTATGCCATGACCGTACACAAATCCCAGGGCTCGGAGTTTGCCCATACGGCTTTGATTCTGCCGGATGCCCTGAACCCTGTACTGACCAAGGAGCTGATCTACACCGGGATCACCCGGGCCAAGAACTGGTTCACCCTGATCGAACCTCGTGCCGGGGTGTTCGAGGAGGCGGTGCGGCGCAAGGTCAAGCGCTTGAGCGGGTTGATGCTGGAGTTGGAGGATGGGATTGAGCCGAGCCATTGAAAGGGTGGCACGGCACGCCGGAAACTGTCCGAAGTGCCGTAGTGCACCGCCTCGCTGGGGGGTAAACGCTATGCTATCGTTGCGGCATTATTTCGTAACATCGAAGAGAATCCCTGCATGAAGGTGGCTGTCTGGACGACAGGGCGCGTCGTTGGCCGCAAGCAAGTGCTGCTCGCGGGGTTTCTTTGTTTGCTGACCGGTGTTGTGTTCGCTCAATCGGAAACTCCGGTGAGCATGGCCGACCAACGCGCCAGATCGGTCACTCAGGTAGTCCTCGGGATTCTCAGTTACGCGCGCTGGCCTGTTGAGCCTGCACAACTGCGCCTGTGCGTGGTCGGCCCCACCGAATACACCGACGACCTGGTCAAGGGCACGACCCAGTCCACCGGCCGGCCCGTCACCGTGCGCCGGCTGTTGGCCGATAACCCGTCGATTGTCAGTGAATGCGATGCGGTGTACATCGGCAAGTTGACCGATGACGAGCGCCGCCAACTTTTTGCTTCGCTGACAGGACGCCCGGTGCTGAGCATCAGCGAAAGTGACGATCAATGCACCGTGGGCAGTCTGTTTTGCCTGAAGGTCACGGATGACCAGGTGTCTTTCGAGGTCAACCTCGACTCCGTCGCCCGCAGCGGCGTGCGCATTCACCCCAGCGTGCTGCAACTGTCCCGCCGCAAGCCGGCGGCGCCATGAGTCTATTCAAACCGGATAGTCGCCCAACCTTGCGCTCGGTCATTGGCCGCGGACATTTGATCGTCGCCCTGATAGCCGTGGCCATGGCCAGCCTCTCGCTGACCCTGCTGGGTGTGTTGGCGTTGCGGGTGTATGCCGACCACAATCTGCACCTGATCGCACGCTCGATCAATTACACAGTGGAAGCCGCGGTGGTGTTCAACGACAAAGCCGCAGCCACTGAGGCCCTGGCATTGATCGCCTCCACTGAAGAAGTCGCTGACGCCAGGGTGCTGGACGAAAAAGGCCGGTTACTGGCCCGTTGGCAACGACCGGAAAGCGGCTTGTTCTCCGATCTGGAATTGCAGATCGCCAAAGCCTTTCTGGAAAAACCCATCGACATGCCGATCGTTCATCAAGGTCGGGACATCGGCAGCATTCAGCTCACCGGTCACGGTGGCAGCCTGATGCGCTTTCTGCTCAGTGGCCTGATGGGCATTATTCTGTGCACGGCCATCAGCGCCTGGGTCGCACTCTATCTGGCGCGCCGACAACTTCGCGGGATCACGGGGCCATTGCGCAGCCTCGCCACGGTGGCTCACGCGGCTCGCATTGATCGAGCCTTCGACCGGCGCGTGCCGCCCGCCGACATTGCCGAACTCGACAACCTGGGCAACGACTTCAATGCCTTGCTCGATGAACTCGAATCCTGGCAAACGCACCTGCAAAGCGAAAACGAAACCCTGGCGCACCAGGCCAGCCACGACAGCCTCACTGGATTGCCGAACCGGGCATTTTTCGAAGGCCGACTGATTCGCGCGCTGCGCAATGCCCACAAGCTCAATGAGCGCGTGGCCGTGCTGTTTCTCGACAGCGATCGTTTCAAGGAAATCAATGACAGCTTCGGTCATGCCGCCGGTGACGCCGTGCTGGTTGCCGTCGCCAGCAGGGTTCGGGCGCAGTTGCGCGAAGAGGATCTGGTGGCGCGTCTGGGCGGCGACGAATTTGCAGTGCTGCTGACGCCGCTGCACAAAACCGAAGACGCCGAGCGGATTGCTGACAAGATCCTCGCCAGCATGGAAGTCCCAATCCCGTTACCGGGTCATACCCAGGTCCTGACTTCACTCAGTATCGGTATTGCCGTGTACCCGGATCATGGTGCCACACCGGGCGCGTTGCTCAATGCCGCCGATGCGGCGATGTACCAGGCCAAGCGCGTTTCCCGCGGTGCACAGCACACGTCCGGGTCGGAGCACCCGGTCGCCCACGTACACACCAGGAGCTAAATTGTCGTGTTCTCAATCACCCAGCGTTCCCTGCGATTTTTCGCAATCACCTTGTTCATGGCCGTCCTTGCATTGACCGGGTGCCAGACCGCACCGCAAAAGGGCCTGACCCCGGCGCAAATCACTGTACTCAAACAGCAAGGCTTCGAGCTGACCGATGAGGGCTGGGCGTTCGGTCTATCCGGCAAAGTGCTGTTTGGCAGTGACGACGACAGCCTGAACGCCGCCAGTACCGGGATCGTCCAACAGATCGGCAAGGCCTTGCTGGGTGTCGGCATCGAGCGAGTGCGGGTCGACGGCCACACCGATACCTCCGGCAAAGAGTCCTACAACGAACAGCTCTCCCTGCGTCGTGCGAAAAGCGTCGGCAAGGTGCTGACCACGGTGGGCATGAAAGAAGAAAACATCCAACTGCGCGGTCTTGGCAGCAGTCAGCCGGTGACGTCGAACGACACCGCCTCTGGTCGCACCGAAAACCGCCGGGTATCGATCGTGGTGAGCGCCGATTAGTCGGCGAACAGCATCTCCCGGTTTTCGCCCATCAACAGACCCTGATTCTGTTCAGTGACGGCGCGGATGTAATCCCACAACAGGGTGATCCGCTTGAGCTTGCGCAGGTCCTCGCGGCAGTACATCCAGAACTGCCGGGTGATGTTGATCTCTTCCGGCAACACCGGCAGCAAGCGCGGGTCCTGAGCCGCGAGGAAGCACGGCAGAATCGCCAATGACCGTCCTTGCTGCGCCGCCACGAATTGCGCGATCACGCTGGTGCTGCGCAAGTTGGCGCTGGCGCCGGGCAACACATTCGCCAGGTACAACAGCTCCGAGCTGAACGCCAGATCGTCGACATAACTGATGAATGAATGCTTGCCCAAGTCTGCCGGGCGGCGGATCGGTGGGTGCTTGTCCAGATAATCCTGAGTCGCGTAGAGCTGTAGCTTGTAATCGCAGAGTTTGCAGCAGACGTAAGGGCCATGCTCCGGGCGCTCCAGGGCGATGACGATGTCCGCCTCGCGCTTGGACAGGCTGATGAAGTGCGGCAGTGGCAGGATGTCCACCGAGATCGCCGGGTAGGCGTCGACGAAATGGCTCAGCTGCGGGGTGATGAAAAAACTGCCGAAGCCTTCGGTGCAACCCATGCGGACATGCCCGGACAGCGCCACGCCGGAGCCTGAAACCTGTTCGCAGGCCATGTGCAGCGTGCTTTCAATCGATTCCGCGTAACCGAGCAATCGCTGACCTTCGGCGGTCAGGACAAAACCGCTGGTCCGGGATTTCTCGAACAGCAACGTACCCAATGCCGCTTCCAACGAACTGATGCGCCGCGACACGGTGGTGTAGTCCACCGCCAGGCGCTTGGCCGCAGTGCTGGCCTTGCGGGTGCGGGCGACTTCGAGGAAAAACTTGAGGTCATCCCAGTTCAACGAGCCTAAGGACGTGATGTTTTTTTGCATGATGGACCGGCTTTTATGTGCGTTCTTATTAGAAGTTTGCACATCTATACTCCAAAAACAGTCCGACAACCAATTCGCGACACACGCCTCATCTCAAGGCGACTTATCCGCCTTGGCTCCCTGCATAACAATAAGTATTGGAGACCAGCATGAACGCATCGCTCACGCCCAACGAAACCACTGTCCAGACCGTCAAGTTGTTGATCAACGGCGAGTGGGTCGAGTCCCAGACCACCGAGTGGCACGACATCGTCAACCCGGCGACCCAGCAAGTGCTGGCCAAGGTTCCGTTCGCCACCGCGCAGGAAGTGGACGCCGCAATCAGCGCTGCCCATCGCGCCTTCCAGACCTGGAAGCTGACGCCGATCGGCGCGCGGATGCGCATCATGCTCAAGCTCCAGGCGTTGATTCGCGAACACTCCAAACGCATCGCTGTGGTCCTGAGTGCCGAACAGGGCAAGACCATCGCCGACGCTGAGGGCGACATCTTCCGCGGCCTGGAAGTGGTCGAGCACGCTTGCTCCATCGGCAGCCTGCAAATGGGCGAGTTTGCCGAGAACGTCGCCGGCGGTGTTGATACCTACACCCTGCGTCAGCCCATCGGTGTTTGCGCCGGTATCACCCCGTTCAACTTCCCGGCGATGATTCCGCTGTGGATGTTCCCGATGGCGATCGCCTGCGGCAACACCTTCGTGCTCAAACCGTCCGAACAGGACCCGATGTCGACCATGCTGCTGGTGGAACTGGCGATCGAGGCCGGCGTTCCGGCGGGCGTGCTCAACGTGGTTCATGGCGGCAAGGACGTGGTGGACGCGCTCTGCACCCACAAGGACATCAAGGCTGTTTCCTTCGTTGGTTCGACTGCGGTCGGTACTCACGTCTACGACCTGGCCGGCAAACACGGCAAGCGCGTGCAATCGATGATGGGTGCGAAGAACCACGCCGTGGTGCTGCCGGATGCCAATCGCGTACAAGCGCTGAACGCGCTGGTCGGTGCTGGTTTCGGTGCCGCTGGCCAACGTTGCATGGCCACTTCGGTGGTGGTGTTGGTGGGCGCGGCCAAACAATGGTTGCCGGACCTGAAAGCGCTGGCGCAAAAACTCACGGTGAATGCCGGCAGCGAGCCGGGCACTGACGTTGGCCCGGTGATCTCGAAAAAAGCCAAACAGCGGATTCTCGATCTGATCGAAAGCGGCATCAAGGAAGGCGCCAAGCTGGAGCTCGATGGTCGCGACGTGACCGTTCCAGGCTTCGAAAAGGGCAACTTTGTCGGCCCGACCCTGTTCTCCGGCGTGACGCCCGAGATGCAAATCTACACCCAGGAAATCTTCGGCCCGGTGCTGGTGGTCCTGGAAGTCGACACCCTTGATGAGGCCATCGCCCTGGTCAACGCCAACCCGTTCGGCAACGGCACCGGCCTGTTCACCCAAAGCGGTGCGGCGGCGCGTAAATTCCAGACGGAAATCGACGTCGGCCAGGTCGGCATCAACATCCCGATTCCGGTGCCGGTCCCGTTCTTCAGCTTCACCGGTTCGCGCGGCTCCAAACTGGGCGACCTCGGTCCTTATGGCAAGCAAGTGGTGCAGTTCTACACTCAGACCAAGACGGTCACCAGTCGCTGGTTCGATGACGACAGCGTCAACGACGGTGTGAATACCACCATCAACTTGCGTTAAGGAGCGGGACATGAAAATCGCTTTTATCGGTCTCGGCAACATGGGTGCGCCGATGGCGCGCAACCTGATCAAGGCCGGCCACGCACTGAGCCTGGTGGACCTGAACAAAACCGTTCTGGCCGAGCTGGAACAACTGGGCGGCAGCATCAGCGCTTCGGCCCGTGAAGCGGCGCAAGGTGCGGAATTGGTCATCACCATGCTGCCCGCCGCTGTGCATGTGCGCAGCGTGTGGCTGGGTGAGGACGGCGTGCTCGCCGGTATCGGCAAAGGTGTGCCAGCCGTGGATTGCAGCACCATCGACCCGCAGACTGCGCGCGATGTGGCAGCCGCTGCGGCCAAGCAAGGCGTGGCCATGGCCGATGCGCCGGTCTCTGGCGGTACGGGCGGTGCGGCGGCCGGGACGTTGACTTTCATGGTCGGCGCCACCCCTGAACTGTTCGCCACCCTGCAACCGGTGCTGGCGCAGATGGGCCGCAACATCGTTCATTGCGGTGAAGTCGGCACCGGGCAAATCGCCAAGATCTGCAACAACCTGCTGCTGGCGATTTCCATGGTCGGCGTCAGTGAAGCCATGGCGCTGGGCGATGCCCTCGGGATCGACACCACCGTGCTGGCCGGGATCATCAACAGTTCCACCGGGCGTTGCTGGAGTTCGGAGATGTACAACCCGTGGCCCGGCATCGTCGAAACGGCGCCGGCCTCGCGCGGTTATACCGGCGGGTTCGGTGCCGAACTGATGCTCAAGGATCTGGGGCTGGCGACTGAGGCGGCGCGTCAGGCGCACCAGCCGGTGGTGCTCGGCGCGGTGGCCCAGCAGTTGTATCAAGCGATGAGCCAGCGTGGGGAAGGTGGTAAAGACTTCTCGGCGATCATCAACAGCTATCGCAAACCCCAATAAGGGTTTTCCGGGAACCCGCGTCGGGCGGGTTCCCGGTTTTTTGCATCAGGCAAACACGAAATACTTGCGCACGGTTTCAACCACTTCCCACGTGCCTTTCATTCCCGGCTCGATGACGAAAATATCACCGGCACGCAGATGGATCGGCTCTTTACCTTCCGGGGTGATGATGCAATACCCCTCGCGGAAATCGCAGTATTCCCACTTCACGTATTCCACATACCACTTGCCCGGCGTGCAGATCCAGGTGCCCATGATCTTGCTGCCGTCTTCGCTGGTGTAGGCGTTGAGGTTGACGGTGTGCGGGTCGCCTTCGAGTTTTTCCCATTTGCAGGCATCGAGCACCGGCAGCGGGTGGGTGTCGCGAAGAACGGTAATAGGTGCGGTCATGTGGACTCCGGGCAGCGGGTTCAAGAACTGAAGTCGCACCCTATAGCGCCCCGCACTCGGTCAGTTGTCTGTGCTCGACACTCAGTTACCCAGAAGCGCTGTGCCGGTTTGCACGGATTGGTTAGTCATCCCTCAACACGCCGTGTTTAACGACTGCGCTGATATAGCACGACAGTTATAAAGTTATAACTATTTTACTTGTTCGGTTTTTACTCTTTATACGTCTGTCCTGCGAGCCGGAAGTTAATACTTTCGCGTCTACCCATGTTTGGCCATCGAGACACTGCGTGCCCCACCATACGCAGCCTTTGTTAAGTAAATAAGTCGAGTGGCGCAAGGCTGCGCACCAATCGAGTGCGGTGCGCAGGCTCGTTCGGACGCCTTTCTCAAGTTGTTAAAAAACTTTAAAGAGTTCGTTGACTCTCCCCTTAAGGGCAGAGTTTAGATTTCTGCCGCGTGAGAAGTTGCTGTGGGAATAGTTACTTCTCACATACGGAACTCATGAAGCATTCACGATATAGGGAGATAGAGATGAACAATCCATTGGAACTGGAAAATGTCATTGCCAGCACCCGCGAGATCCTCGCGCAATTGTTGGTGATGAGCGCCGATGATATCGATGAAAACAGCAGTATCGTCGAGGACCTCAGTGCCGACTCGCTGGACATCGTCGACCTGAGCTTTCAACTGGGCCGTCAGTATGGCTGCACCTTGCCTAAAACCAGCGTGCTGGATCACGCCGTTGCTGTCTGCGGCGACGCCAGCGAATTCCTGGCCGGTGGCCGCATCACTGAGAACGGCAAGGTCTTGCTCGAACAGAGCCTGAGCGCCTACTCCCCGGATCAACTCAAGGCCGGTATGCAACCGGCGCAGGTGTTTGCCGCCACTACGGTGCGCAACTGGGCGCAACAGTGCCGCAACCTCTTCAACCATCTGCCGCAAAGCTGCCCCGATTGCGGCGCTCATCAAGCCGTGCTGAACGAACGTCAGCAAGTGGTCTGTGGCGCGTGCAGTGCGCGGCTGGTGCCAGCCGACGGGGACGAGGTTTCACGCCAACTGGTGGAGCAGTTTGTGGCCACCCACGTCAAAGAGACGGTGTAGGAGTTCTCATGCGGACACGAGAAGTCTATGTGACCGGATTCGGTCTGGTGGCGCCCATGGCACTGGACGCCGCCACGTTGTTCGAGCGGATCTGCCAGAAGCAGTCCTGTGTTCGCGAACATCCACGGTTCAAGGCGCTGGGCTTCAACAACAGCGCGGCCGGGTTTATCGACGACGGCCAGTGGCAGCAGATCGCCGCGGGATTCGGCGGCAATGCCACGCTGCATCCGCGGCAAAGCGTTCTGGCCGAATTTGTCGCCCGACAAGCCTTGCAGCACGCCGGTCTGACCCCGACAGCCTTTGCCCACGCCCGCAGTGGATTGTTCCTGGGGGCCAACAAGTACTGCGCAGACAGTCACGATCTGCATCGCGCCAGTCGCTGCATGGATGAGACCGGACGTGTCGATCTGGATCAACTGCTGGATACCCCGGCGGCGTCGCGCGCTCTTTTCGGGCGCCGGGTCGATCAGCAGACCCTGCACCTGGCCGAGACGCTCGGTATCCGCGATCACATTTCGACCCACTCCGATGCCTGCGCCGCCGGCACCATGGCGATCGGCAGCGCTTATCGGGCGATCGAGCGCGGCGAAATCGACCTGGCCATTTGCGGTGCCGTCGAACTGATGGCCAACGAGTTGCCGTATTACATGTTCAACAGCCTTGGCGCGCTGTGCCAGGCCGACCTGCCGGCGAGCGAGCAGAGCCGACCGTTCATGCCGGACCGCTGCGGCTTCGTGATCAGCGAGGGCGCGGCCATGGTTGTTCTCGAATCCGCCGAGCATGCCCAACGTCGCAAAGCCACGCCGTTGGGGCGTGTGCTGGGTTACGCGAATGTGTGCGAGGCACAAAAAATGACCTCCAGCAGCCGGGATGGCAGCAAATACGAGGAATGCATGGAAGCCGCTATTGAAGACGCCGGGCTGCTCAGCAGCGCCGTGCAACACGTCAACACCCACGGCACGTCCACCCAGGCCAACGACAGTTGCGAAGCCCTGGCCTTGCAGCGGGTGTTCGGCGAGTGCCAGGAACACGTGACGTTTACTGCCAACAAATCGGCCATCGGTCATTCCCTGGCGGGCAGCGGAGCGATTGAAGCGGTGCTGTCGCTGATCAGCCTGCGGGACGGCGTACTGTTGCCGACCCTGAACTACGATCACGACCGCACCGAATACCCCTCGCTGAAATTTCTCAGCGAGCCGATGCGCCAGTCGATCAACGTGGTGATGTCCAACTCGTTCGGTTTCGGCGGCGTCAACAGCTCGTTGGTTCTGGGGAGGGCATGACATGAGCATTGCCGTTTACATCCATTCGGCGGCCGTATTGAACGCCGCCGGCAGCGAATGTGCCGACCTGCTCGGGACGCCACCCTCGTCACAACCCTTGGCATTCGACGCGACGCGACGGGCTTACCCGCTGCCGACTCCGCGTCTGGCCAGCGATCTGTTCGACCGCAAGATCCAGCGCAGCGTCGAACCGCAGGGCCTGCGCCTGTTGCATTGCGTGGCGCGCCTGGCGCCCGCGCTGGCGGCCCTGAATCTGCCGCCGGCACGGATCGCCCTGACGGCGGCCATTCCTGAGGTCGATGCGCCAAGCCCTTGCTGGGACGCGGTGCAAGCGATCGGTGAGCAACCGCAAAAGCCTCTGGCGCAACTGTTGGCCAACACGCCGCCGCTGCATGCCCTGACGCTGCTCAACAGCAGCGTGATGGCCTACGTGGCCGAAGCGTTGCAATGCCACGGGCCGATGGGCGGGTTCTGTTCCCAGGACAACGCCGGGCTCGATGCCCTGATCGAAGCCTGCCAGCAGATTGTCGAGCAACGCGCCGACGCCGCGCTGGTGGTCAGTAGCAGCCCGAACCTGACGCCGGCCCTGTATCTGCGTGACCCCCATCAAGCCAGCGAGGCGATGTATGGCGAGGGGGCCGCGGCGCTGCTGCTCGGCTTGGTACCTGCGCCCGACACTCCGATCACCTTGCGCATCGCCGGGTTCGCCCGGGGTTACAGCGCTGATCCACAACGTGGCGCTGCGGTTGGCCGGGGGGTGATCGACCGGGCGCTTAGCGTGGAAAAACTGCGCCTCGGTGACGTCGGGCAGATCGTTGCCAATCCCGAGGATGCGCAATTGATGAGCCTGATCGCCGACCACCCAAGGGACGTTCGCAGCGCCCGGGCCATGACCGGCGACCTTGGCGCCAGTGCCTTGCTGACCGAGATCGCGCTGGCCTTGCACCACACCCACACCGCCTCGGCGACACCGGGCTACACGCTGCTGGTCAGCCATAGCCGCGCCGGTCATTGGGGCGCCTTGCTCCTGGCCAGTGAAACCATGGAGGAGCACACATGAGTGCGACACGGATTGTGATTACCGGCATGGGCGCCGTGACCGGATTCGGTTTCGAATGGCAGACCCTCTGGGAAAAAATGCTCGGCGCCGAACATTGTGTGCGCCTATGGCAACCTGACGGAGTGGAGGACGGCACGTTCCCGGTGCGCTACGCCGCGGCCGTGGACATGAGTCTGTTGCCCGAGGCTCTGCAGGACCATCCGGCCTGGACCTTTGCATTGGAAAAACGCAGCCGTTTTGGCTGGGTGGCCGCCACCCAGGCGGTGAACGACAGCGGACTTGCGCCTGAGCAGTTGCGTGACGCCGCCGTGCTTTGCGCCTCAGGTGCGCCCCAACACATGCTGGCTGACATGCTGTTGACCCAGGCACCGGATGGCCGCGCTCCAGGCTGGCAACACCTGATGCCGCGTGCCGGGGAGGTCAATGCCGACGGTTCGCTGCGTCAGGGCAATGATCGACTGGCGCGGGTGATTGCCGACGGTTTGGGCTGCGAAGGCCCGGTGATCAATATCAGCAGCGCGTGCGCCGGAGCCTCCCAGGCCATCGGCAATGCCTTCCAGATGATTCGCCGCGGTGAAGTGAGTGTGGCGATTGCCGGTGGTGCCGATTCGGTGCTGAACCTCGACACCATGGCCGCGCTGTACCTGCTCGGCGCGGCCTCGAGCGAGCAGCGCTGGGGCGTTGATCTGTGCCGGCCGTTCGACCGTGATCGCAGTGGCCTGATTGCCGGCGAGGGCGGTGGTTTCGTGGTACTGGAAAGCCTTGAACATGCACTGGCGCGAGGGGCGACGCCGTATGCCGAGGTGCTCGGCTTCGGCAGCAGCCTGGACGCCTACAAGGTCACCGCCCCGCAACCCGAAGGCCGGGGCGCGGCGCTGGCGATGCAAGCCGCGCTGGACGACGCCGGCCTGCGTGCGCAACAGATCGATCTGATCAACGCCCACGGCACGTCGACGCCGCTCAACGACGTCGCCGAAACCCTGGCGATCAAAAGTGTGTTCGCCGAGCACAAGCACTACCGTTCCCTGGCCGTCAGTGCCAACAAGTCGCAATTCGGGCACTTGATTGCCGCCGCCGGTGCGCCGGAGTGCATGGTCACGGCCCTGGCATGCCTGAACGATCTGGTCACGCCGACCGTGAACCTGCATGAGCTCGATGAACAGTGCGACCTGGACTATTGCGCCGGGCAAGCGGTCAGCCGTCGGGTGGATTTTGCCTTGAGCAACTCCTTCGGTTTTGGTGGCCTGAACACCTCGCTGGCCCTTGGCAAATATCGGGAGCACACACAATGACGGGCGCTACTGTGCGTATTGCGATCGCCGGCAGCGGTTGCGTATTACCCAGCGGCTGGGGCGTGCAACGTTTCTGGTCGGCGGCCAGTGAAGCCCGCAGCGGCATTGCCGTGCTGCAATCGAAAGTGTTCCACAGTGAGCGCGTGGCGGCCTTCGGGCATGTCAGTGATGAAGACCATCAAACCAGTCGCCAGGACGTGGCCCAGAACCTCCAGCGCTACTGCCCGCCGGCCGTGATCTGGGGTGTCAGCGCGGTGCGTCAGGCCTTGGCCGAAGCGGGGCTTGAACCGGGCAATGACAGCCTGCGCTACGGCCTCTATTGCTGCCAGGGTGGATACACCCATCCGTCGTTGGCGGCCTATGGTGAATTGCTTCACGAGTGCCGCGATGAGTCCGGTGCCGACATGCGGCGCCTCGCTCAGCGGGTGTTGCAGGAGCGCGCGCTCGACCCGTTCCTGGTGCTCAAAAGCCTGAGCAACGGCTTGCTCGGGATTGTCAGTCTGGCGCTGAAACTGGAGTGCGAGTGCAACGCTTACATGCAAGGCGTGGCTGGCAACCTGGCGGCGTTACGCGAGGCGTGCGCAGCGTTGCAAAGCGGTCGTGTCGATGCGGCGATTGTGGTCGGCGCCGGCAGTGAACTCGATCCGTTGGCGCTGGCCGCGCTGGCCGAGGCCGGCGTGATCAGCACCAACGGTTCCCAGACCCTGCGTGCATTCGATCGTCAAGGCACGGGCGGGATTGCCGGTGAAGGGGCGGCGGCGCTGATTCTGCGCCGGGTGGACGATCTGCCGGATGGCCCGCAGACGTGTCTGTCGGCACTCTTCGCCCATCCGCGGCTGGGCTCGTTGAACCTGCCGGACAAGCAGGTCGATTTGCTGGTCAGCAGCGCCAGCGGCGATCCGCAAAAAGACGCCGACCTGGCCCGCACGCTCGCCCGCGCCGGCGCTGCGCACATCACCAGCAGCGTGCCGGTGACCGGCATCCTCAGCGGCGCGCCGAGCCTGGTCGACCTGATCCTGGCGCGCAACGCACTGCTTGCCCAGCGTGTGCCACCGATCATTGGATTGCAGCAACCGGTGGACCCGCACCTGCCGTTTGTGCTCGGTGAGGGACGCGACGCGGTGCTGCGTGACTGCCTGATTATCAACCGCGACGACAACGGTTTCAGCGCCTGTTACCAGCTCGACTATCAGTCGACCGACTAGCCGTTTTAGCGCATTGAATCGCCTCTACTTTTCTGATCAAGGGATATGACTGTCATGGATTACCGCGATTACGTTCGACCAAAATTTGTTGAACTGATGCAGGCACTGGGCCTGGAGTGCCAGTTCCACCGGGCGCTGGGCAGCAAACTGTTTTACCGCGACAAACAGGGCGCCGAAGTGACCGTCACCGACTTTCTAGGCGGTTACGGCGCTGCGTTGTTTGGCCACAATGACCCGCAGTTCGTCGATCAACTCTGCGGTCTGCTACGCGCCGATGTGCCGTTCAATGCGCAGATGTCCGTGCGCAGTTCGGCCGGTAAGCTGGGACGCGAACTCAGCGAAGCGTTCAACCGTGAGCTGAACAACAGCGAGCGCTACATTTCGACCTTCTCCAACAGTGGCGCCGAGTCGGTGGAAATCGCCGTCAAGCACGCCGAATACCGTCGCCAGAAAACCTTGCAGAAGCAGTTCGACGAGCGGGATTTTGCCCTCGCCAACCTGACCGCCAGCGACAAGGCCTATGTCGAACTGGACGTCGACGACCTTGACCTGCCCGCCGGGTTGCTGCCGGAAAACCTGTCTTACGTGACCGTGCGCCAAGTGGTGGAAGCGGTGCGTCAACACAACCTTGCGCAGTTGCATGTCGAGCCGGTGTTCGTCGCCCTGCGCGGCAGCTTCCACGGCAAACTGGTGAACACCGTCCAACTGACCTACGGCAAGCAGTACCGCCAGCCATTCGCTCGTTTTGGTCTTAACGTCGAGTTCATTGATCCGCAGCAACCTCAGCAACTCCAGGATTTGCCGGCTCGTCACACACGGCATTGGTTGAGTCTGGAGTGGAGCGGCGAGACCTTGCAGGTACGCCGTGAAGCCTTCAGTGCGATCACGGCGGTGTTGCTGGAGCCGATCCAGGGCGAGGGCGGCATCAACGAGTTCACCAGCGAGTTCTACCTGGGCCTGCGTCGCCTGTGCAACGAGCAGCAATGCCCGTTGATCATCGACGAAGTGCAATCGGGTTTCGGCCGCACCGGCACGTTGCTCGGCGCCAGTCATTTCAACTTGCAGGGCGATTACTACTGCCTGTCCAAAGCGCTGGGCGGTGGCCTGATGAAAATTGCCGCGACCGTCATCCGCGCCAGTCACTACGAAACCGATTTCAGCTACATCCACAGTTCGACCTTCGCCGAAGACGATGCCTCGTGCCATATCGCCCTGTCGGCGTTGCGCCGCTTGTTTGCGAACGATAGCGCGATGCTCAAGGACGTGAATAAAAAAGGCGAATACCTCAAGTCGTCGTTGCTCGAACTCAAGGCCGCGTACCCGGATGTGATTGCCGATGTGCGTGGTCGCGGCTTGTTGCTGGGGTTCGAACTGCACGACCTGACCGGCACCAGTTCGCTGGTCCAGGCATCGGCGCAGTACAACGATGCGCTGGGTTACATCATCGCCGGCTACCTGCTGCAATTCGAATCGCTGCGGGTCGCGCCGTCGGGCAGCAATGCCAATGTGATTCGCCTGGAGCCACCGGTGTGCATCACTTTCGAGGAAATCGACGGCTTGATCGGCTCGTTGCAAAAGGTCTGCGACATGTTGCGTCGCCGCGATGCCTTCCCGCTGGCGGCCGGGGTGTGCGCCGACAGCATCCGCGAAGTACCGGCCCGTGAGGTCAGCTTCAAGGAGCCTGAAGACCTCCCAAAGCCTGACGGCAGTGTCCGCGTGGTGGCGCGCGTGGCGTTCATCAACCACCTGATCGATTCGGACATGCTCAGCGATGTCGACCCGTCGCTGTCCACCCTCAGCGCCGATCAGAAACGCGAGTTCATCAAGCGCATGGCTCCCGAGCGGCGTGCTGCCCCCATCGGCCCGGTGCTGATTCGCTCGAAACTCGGCACCGCCGTGGAGTTCACCCTGTACCCGTTGTGCATGGACTCCGATGCCATGGCCGAGTACATCGCCAGTGGTGACCTGGACACCATCCGCGACGAAGTCGGCAATCGCATCCGTGATGCACGGGCCGATGGTTACAGCGTGGCCGGCCTGGGCATGTACACCTCGATCGTCACCAACAACTGTCAGGCGCTGAAAATCCCCGACATGGCGCTGACTTCCGGTAATGCGCTGACCATCGGCATGGGCCTGGAAGCCATCGAGCAGGGCTGCAAACAGCAAGGCCTGGAACTGGGTGAACAGACGGCGGCGGTGGTCGGCGCGGCCGGCAACATTGCTTCGACTTACGCCTCGTTGTTGTCCACCAGTGTCGAACACCTGATCCTGATCGGTAGCGGTCGCGACGGTTCCCTGCGGCGCCTGGAGAAGACCGCCCAGCTGATTTACGCCGAGGCCGCCCGCGCGATTATCAAGGGTGTCGCCGCGCACGACCGCCTTGCCAGTCGCTTGCAGAAACTCGACGGCATCGACGCGTTGTTGCAGGCCCACGGTGCCGGTGCCGACCTCGGTTTGCGCGTGCAGCGCCTGGTCGAAGAGCGCTTGGGCGCGAATGCATTCATCACCGTCAGCAATGACCTTGATGTGCTGCAACAGGCGCGCATCGTGCTCTGTGCCGCGAACGCTCCTCAACCGTTTCTCGGTGCCGGACACTTCGCCGAAAACAGCGTGATCTGCGACATCGCGGTGCCGCTGAACGTCGATCAGAACCTCTCCAGCCAACGGCCCGACGTGCTCTACATGCACGGCGGAATTGTCCAGACCCCGCTGGGCGATGGCCTGATCCGCAACGTGCGTGCCTACCTCAAGGAAGGTCAGCTGTACGCCTGCATGGCGGAGTCGGTGTTGATGGGCTTGTCCGGGATGAAACAGCACTACTCCTACGGCGATATCAGCCGCGAGCAAGTGCAGCAGATTCGTGCGCTTGCCGCGACCCACGGCTTCAGCCTCGCGCAATTCAAGACTGACAACTCACTCTAAGGAACGGTCATGCCGAATAAAGTAGCAGTGGTGACCGGTGGCAGTCGTGGCATCGGCCGGGCGATCGTCCTGGCCCTGGCCGGCGCGGGTTATCAGATTGCATTCAGTTATGTGCGCGACGAAATGGCCGCCATGTCGTTACGTGACGAGGTCCAGGCATTGGGCCTCGACTGTCTGGCGCTGCAATGCGATGTCAGCAGCGGTGACAGCATCAAGGGCTTTTTCGAACGCGTCGACCAGCATTTCCAGCGCGTCGATCTGCTGGTCAATAACGCCGGCATCACCCGTGACGGGTTGCTGGCGACGATGCCGAGTCGCGACATCATCGAGGTGATCCAGACCAACCTGATCGGCACCTTGCTCTGCTGCCAGCAGGCGGTGCCGTCCATGATGCGCCAGCGCAGCGGTTGCATCGTCAACATCAGTTCGGTGGCGGCGCAGAAACCCGGCAAGGGGCAAAGCAACTATGCCGCGGCCAAGGGCGGCGTCGAAGCGCTGACCCGTGCCCTGGCGGTGGAACTGGCGCCGCGCAACATCCGGGTGAATGCGGTGGCCCCCGGCATCGTCAACACGGAAATGAGCACGGCACTGATCGGCAGTCAGGAACAGGAAATCCAGTCGCGGTTGCTGATCAAGCGTTACGCCGAACCCCATGAAATTGCCGAGGCAGTGTTGTACATCGCTGATCGCGGTTTGTACCTGACGGGTGAGGTCTTGCCGGTCAACGGCGGGTTGAAAATGCCATGAGCCGGACCATTCTGATTACCGGTGCCGCCAAGGGCATCGGCCGGGCGGTGGCGGAGAATTTTGCCGCCGACGCCAGTCACCGCTTGATCCTGCTGGACCTGGATTTGCCGGAACTGCAACGCTGGGTCGACGAGCAACACGGGCAGATCAAGGCCCGGGTAGAAACCCATGCCGCCAACATTGCCGACCTGCCGGGCATGGAAGCGTTCTTCAAAATGCTCGCCAAGCAGGTGGATTACGTCGACGTGCTGGTCAACAGCGCCGGCATCTGCAACGAGAATGAACCGGAAGATTTGCACAACTGGCACAAGGTGATTTCGGTCAACCTCAACGGCACGTTCTACGTCACTTCGTTGTGCCTGCCGTTGATGCCGGATCGCGGGCGGATCATCAACATGTCGTCGATCCTCGGCCGCGCCGGCAAGGTCCGCAACACCGCGTACTGCGCTTCCAAGCACGGCATCGTCGGCATGACCAAAGCCCTGGCGATGGACCTGGCGCCCCGGCTGATCACGGTGAATGCGATTCTCCCCGCGTGGATCGATACGCCGATGCTGCAAGGTGAACTGGCGGCGCAAGCGGCGATTGCCGGGCTGACCCAGGAACAGATCCTGCGCAACGCCAAGAAGAAACTGCCGATGCGCCGCTTCATTCAAAGCGAAGAAGTCGCGGCGATGGTGCGTTACCTGGCCAGTCCCGAAGCGGGCGGGGTCACCGCCCAGAGCCTGGTGATCGACGGCGGTGTCGGGTTGGGAATGTAGCCATGCAGGGATTACACATCAGCCGCACTGCGTGGGCGGTTTTGGCGTGCATGGCCGCGCAACCGGCGTTGGCTGAATTGACGGTCGAGGACTTCAAGCCGGATTACGCCGACGCCGAAGTCGGCGTGGCCACCGCGTTGCGCTTGCACGGTGACGACCAGGTCACCCAGAAGGCCGTCTATTTCAAGGCCAACCTGGAAGACAACTGGGACGGTGGTTACTACAAGGCCAAGGGCCGGGTGCGTTACGACGCCCGCTACGACGGCAACAATCCGTACAGCGAAAGGGCGCGGGAAAAATACCGTTTCGATGCCGACTGGCGCCATCTGTACTGGGGCCAGTCGGTGGGCGACGGCGAGGTGACTGTCGGCTGGCAGCAAGTGGTCTGGGGCCGTGCCGATGAGTTGCGGGTGCTCGATCAGATCAACCCGGTGGACTATCGCGATGGCCTGACTCCGCTACTGGAAGACAGCCGGATCGCGGTGCCCATGGTGCGGTTTGCGCAACCGGTGGGCGAGTGGGAACTGGAGGCGCTGTGGATCACCGAGTTTGTGAAAAACCAGCCGCCGGTGGCGGGCAGCGAGTTCGACGCGCCGCTGTTTGCCGTACCGGATCCGCAATACTTTCTGCTGGATTCCAAGCCCGGCTACGACGGTGACAAGGGCTTTTCATATGGCTTGAGCGCCAACGGCCGGATCGGTTCGGTGGACACCAGTTTCGTCGCACTGAACGCCCGTCAACAGGACCCGGTGTACGCCGTCGAAGGCCTGGCCGATGACGGTCGCACTCGGCTGGAGCGCCAGTTCCCCCGTTACACCATGGGCGGCGCGGGGCTGGCGATCGACGCCGGTCACAGCATTGTGGTGCGCAGCGAAATTGCCTGGTTCGACAACTGGCGGGTGACCAATCCGACCCGTGCCTATGGCGCCGACAGCACGCCGATGGTCAAGTCGTTGCTGGGCGTCGACTACTTGCTGCGCGACTGGCTGATTTCCCTGCAATGGCAGCAGCAGCAATTGCTCGACTGGCAGGACGGCATGCTGCAAGACAAGCGCGAGCACCTGTTCACCCTGTCGGCCGAAGGCACTCATTGGCAGGACCGCCTCAAGAGCCGGCTGGTGGTCGCCGCCTCGCCACCGTTCAAAGACGATGCGCTGTTGCAAGGCATCTTCACCTACAAGCCGGTGGACTGGATCAAGCTCGGGCTGGAAGTGGATGTGTTCTTCGGCAAGCCCGACAAACCCTTCGGCGAGTACGACAACCGCGACCAAGTGCGGCTGTCCGCCGGTTACCTGTTTTAACCCCATGACGCCTGCGTGCCCCTGGCGCTTTGGCTCGACCATATTCATCTGACGAAAAGGGAAGTTCCCATGTTGCCGCTATTAAAAAGTCTCACCGCTGCCGCACTGATCCTGAGCGGCGCTTGCGCCACTGCCGCCGACGGCCAGAATGCCGATGAAATCATCCGCCAGGTGCGGGATCGAAACGACGGTAAAAGCTTCATGTCCCAAGTGTCGCTGATCCTCCACGACAAGAAGGGCAATACCCGGGTTCGTGAGTTCACCTACTTGCAAAAGGATTACCCGGACAGCGACAAATTCAGCATGTATTTCTCCGCGCCCACCGACGTGCGCGACGTGGCCTTTCATATCGAAAACCCCCACGAAACCCTGGGTCAGGAAGACAGCCAGTGGATGTACTTGCCGGTCAGCCGCCAGACGCGGCGGATCTCCACCACCGACAAACGCGGCTCGTTCATGGGCAGCGAGTACTCCTACGCCGACCTCGACAAGATCCGGGTCAAGGATTACACCCAGACGCTGGTCGGCGAAGAGCAGGTCAAGGGTCGCGACTGCTACGTGATCGAGCGTGAGCCGGCGTCACCCGAGGTGTTGGCCAAGACCGGCTACAACAAACTGAAAGTGTGGATCGACAAGCAGAATTTCCTGGTCATGCGTCAGGACTTCTTTGACGTCAAAGGCGTGCTGGTCAAGCAGATGCGCACGCAAAAGGTCGAGACCATCGACGCGATCGACAGCATCGTGCTGAGCGAGACCGAACACTTCATCGACGGCACGCGTTCAGAGATGCGCTTCAACCACCTGCAATACAACGTGCAACTGGAAGACCGTTTGTTCACCCAGACCGCCATCAAGCGCGGGCTGAAAACCGGCGACGTGCCGGACTTTGCCGTGTCTGCCCGCTAAGCGCCGACCCCGACGACCCTGGAACGCATGCTCATGGAAAGATACCTGAACTTCGTCGAGCGCTATGCGCGGGCGATCGTTTTCCTGCTGGTGGTGGTCACGGCGTACTTCACCTATACGCTGGGCTCGCTGATCTCCGACACCAACCCTTATCTGCTCAAGGAAACCCATCCTGCGCGCAAGACCATCATCGACTTGCAAAGCGAGTTCACCGGTACGTTCGACTCGGTGATGGTGGCCATCAACAACCCGCAGACGGTGTTCAACAAGCAGACCCTCAACGCACTGTTTTCGATGTCGCAATCGGTGCGCAAGATGATTCTGGCCAACGACGCCGATAAGGAACAGTTGACGCAAATCGTTGCGAAGTACCCAGACGACAGTCGTGCGCAACTGTTGACACGCGACATTCTGGAAAACGGTTTTTCCCAGAACGATTACGCCCAGGCCAAGGCTCTGCGTGATTACGCCCAGAGCCAGAACTGGGATGCCCATGATCAGCTCTTCCTGACTTTTCTCGCCGAGCGAATCAACCCTATCCGCGAAATGGCGTCCATGGGCGACCTGGAAAACATCGTACTGACCCACGATGGCGAGTTGCTGATCCACAAGACCCTCAACGCCTACGACATGGACCCGGCGCTCGTCGAGTCGCAGATCATGGGCAACGAGCTGATGGTCGACGGGGTGGTGTCCAAGGACAAAAAAGTCGCGATGCTGGTGGCCGAGTTGGGCACCAAGCAAGACGATGCCCAGGCGCAGTTGCGCGCCTACCAGATTGTTCGCGGCATCGTCGCGGACTATCAGGCGGCGCACCCCGGGTTCAAGGACGATATCTCCATTGCCGGCATGCCGATCTTCATCGCGGCCCAGCAGGAGATCATCGACCATGACCTGGCGGTGCTGTTTCCGATTGTCTTTTTGCTGATCACCCTGCTGTTGATTTTCTTCTTCCGCAAACCGCTGGGCGTGCTGTTGCCGCTGTTCAACATCCTGTTCTGCACCATCTGGACACTGGGCCTGATGGCCTTGTTGCGGGTGCCGTTCGACTTGTTGACCAGCGTCCTGCCGGTGTTTCTGTTCACCATTTGCTGTTCGGACGCGATCCATGTGATGGCCGAGTACTACGAGCAGAAGAACGCCGGTAAAAGTAACCGCGAAGCCAATCGCGAGACGCAACGGCTGATGGTGGTGCCGGTGGTGTTGACGACGGTGACCACCATCGCCACCTTCATGATTTCCACCACCAACAACATTGTCAGCATCCGCAATTTTGGCGTGTTCATGTCCATCGGCCTGACGGCGGCGCTGATCATTTCGCTGTTGCTGATTCCAGCCTGGATCTCGATCTGGGGCAAGGATCAGACGCCGAAAACCCTTGCTGCCGTACACAAGGAGTCGATCATTTCGCGTTATCTGGTGGCGTTCTGCGCGCGGTTGATCCAGTGGCGCAAACCGATCTTGATCGTGACACTGCCGTTGCTGATCTTGATGACGGTGTTCACCTTTCGCGTCGATATCGAAGACTCGGGTATCGCCTACTTCAAGCCCGAGAGCCATATTCGCGTTTCGGACGAGTTCATCAACCAGGCCGGGGTCGCGGGCACCGCTCCGGGCTGGATCGCCATCGACAGCAAAGAACCGCGCGGCGTGCTGACCACGGAGGTGGTGCAGTTCATCGACAAGCTCGACCACTTCATCAAGCAGCAACCGCATGTCAGTTACGGCTATTCCCTGGCCACTTACGTCAAGCGCATGAACCTGGTGCTCAACGACATGAACCCCGACTACTTGCGCGTGCCCCTGGCGCTGGAGAAGGTGACGTCGGTCAATGACGAGGGACAGGTCGAGCGGTTCGAGGTGCCGGGTAACTCGCTGATCGAACAGCACGTGATGCTGTTCGAGAACGGCGGTGGCTCGGACCTCAACAACGTGCTCAATGCCGACTATTCCAAGGCGCTGACGCTGTACACCATGACCTCGTCAGTGGCCAGCGACTACCAGAGCATGCTGGATCGGCTCGATGCCTGGTTACTGGTGAACAAACCGGCCAACCTCGAAGTAACGCACGCCGGCACGCCGCTGATCTGGACGGGCGTGCTACAGGAAATCACCCAGGGCCAGGTCCTGAGTTTTTCCCTGGCGTTGCTGGTGGTCACGCTGATGATGATGTATTGGCTCAAGTCGGTACGGTTGGGCGTTCTCGGCATGCTGACCCTGTTGACCACCTCGGTGACGGTTTACGGCTTCATGTTCCTGTTCGGCATCGAACTGAACATCGGCACGACACTGGTGACGTTCCTGGTGGTCGGCGTGGTCGATTACGCGGTGCACCTGCTGTCACGGATCAAATTGCTGGTGGAGCAAGGGATTCATATCGATGCGGCCATCTTGCAGGCGATGCACAGCGTCGGCCGTTCGACCGTGGTCAACGTGGTGATTTTCTCCGTGGGCTTCATGGCGCTGCTGTTTTCCGACTTCAAGCCGATTGTCGATCTGGGCGCACTGGTGGCGATGGCGCTGTTTTCCAGCGGTGTCATGACCATTCTGCTGGTGACGCTGGTGTCGCCGTGGTTCTTCGCGGCGATTGTTCCGGTGGCGCCGCTGCCGGAAAAAGATCGAGCAATGGGGAAGCCTGCCTTGAGCTGACCTGATGACCGGCACCGCAGGCACTCTAGTGGCCTGCGAGCCGGTTACTCCAGCGCAGCAGGGTCTTCAGTTCAGCGTATTGCTCGGGTTTTTTTCGCCATAGCGGGCGATACGCTCGAACTGACATTCCTCTCGGGCATCGTTGAGGTTGCTTTCGAATTCTTCGAGGCCGTTGTGCAATTGTTGTAGAGCGCCGATCTGGGAGACCAGCTCGGTCTTTTTTTCGGCGATTGCTTTGTGCGCCATGTCCCACGGGAATTCATCACCGTGGTAGTTGTTCAACATCACCTGCAGCTCTTTGAGCTTGAAACCCAGTTGCTGGGCGCACTTGATGAACGTCAACACCTCGACACTCTGCTGGCTGTAGATGCGGTATTTGCCTTCACGCTTGGGCTCGGGTAACAGGCCGATTTCTTCGTAATGGCGAATGCTTTTGACTGTGGTGCCTGACAGCTGGGCGGCTTTGCCGATATACATAAAGATCCGTCTCGATGAACAAACAGGGCGTAGCACGACCAGGCCTCATGCCTGATCGGAGCGAATAATATAATGAATAACATTCTAAGGTTGCAGCGGCGTGTAAATGACGCGCACAACCGACGAACGACCGTTTGAAGGGAACGTGGGGAGGGGCTGACGGCGAGGGCGTACCGTCAGCAAACAGCGGGGCGTGTCAGCGGCTGGCGGTGACCCGGGCCTGTTCCAGCCAGGCGTCGCGCTGGCTCGACTTGGAACCCAGGATCGGCCCGAAAGTCAGGGTCTTCAACGGCTTGATGCCGCAGAACTCAAGGGTCGTCTTGCGCATCTGGTGCAGGCCGGGCATGCGATAGACCCATTTGTAATACCAGGGCGGCGTGTCCATGGTCACCAGCAAATGGGCGGTCCGGCCCTTGAGCAGTTTGTCGGGGAAGGCCTTGCCCTCACGGTATTTGAAGGCAAAGCCGGGCAGGAAAATGCGGTCGACAAAGCCCTTCATCAAGGCCGGTATCCCGCCCCACCAGATCGGATAAACGAACGTCAGGTGTTCGGCCCAGGTGATATCGGCCTGGGCTTGCAAAAGGTCCGGCTCCAGCGGCTGGATCGTGTGATAGCCCTCGTGCAGGACCGGGTCGAAGTCCAACGCATCCAGACGCAGCAGGCGCACGTCATGACCGGCATCCTTGGCGGCCTGGACGTAAGTTTCGCTCAGCGCCCCGCAGAAACTGTCGGTGGAGGGGTGACCCAGAATCACGAGCATTCGTTTGCTCATCGCGTGTACTCCTGAAATGAAGCTCGCAGCATAGAGTCTGCCCCTAACGGTAGAGTCAAGGCGTTCCCGGTGTCAGCGCCTCGAGCAAGGCCCGGGCGTAACCGGGCAGGCTGTCGACGTCGCGGGTACAGATTTTCAGTGTGCGGTTGGCCCAGTCTTCGGGCAGAGAACGGGACGTGACCGCGTGACCCTGCGGCCAGCGCTCGATGGCCACCCGCGGCACGATGGCCAGCCCCGCACCGCGAGCGACCATGCGAATGACCCCGTCGAAGCCGTCGGCGCGAATTCGGATCGGCATGCGCTGGCCAATGTGCAAGGCCTGTTCTTCCAGGTGGATGGCCAAGGCACTGCTGGCGCCCAGGGCCACGTAGTCGTGGCTCAAGGTGTCGGCGAAGGTCAGTGACGGTTGATCGGCGATGGGATGCTCCGGGGGCAGGATCAACACCAGCGGATCATCGCGAAACGGCCGGGTGTGCAGGTCATCGGTGTCCACCGCGTCGGACACGATGCCGAGCTCTGCCGCCCCTTGGCGCAGCGCATGGGTGATGCGGGCGCTGGGCAATTCTTGAAGGTCGATGTCGAGATTCGGATGCTCGCGCAGAAAGTCGGCGAGCAACTCCGGCAGGTATTCGGTGATCGCGGTGGTATTGCACAGCAACCGCACCTGACCTTTGACGCCGTTGGCGTATTCGGTGAGGTCCTGTTGCAGGCGTTCGGCCTGTTGCAGCAGGCCCCGGGCGTGTTTCGCCAGGGCTTTGCCGGCCGGGGTCGGTGTGACACCGCGACGACCACGGTCCAGGAAGTCGATGCCGATTGACGATTCCATCGAACGGATGCGCGCGCTCGCTGCTGCCAGGGACAAATGACTGCGGGCGGCCCCGGCGGTGATGTTGCCGGTGTCGAGGATGTTCAGGTAGAGGCGCAGGTCGGTCAGGTCGAAGTGCATCGGTGCAGCCTCGGGAGGTGTGTTGTCTGGACGGGCGCCTTCGCGGGCAAGCCCGCTCCCACAGGGTTTTTGTCGTTCGCCGATTTATCGGCCGGCCCAATACCTGTGGGAGCGGGCTTGCCCGCGAAGGCGTCAGTTGCATCGATATAGCGTTCAGCCTCTGCCAAAACAAGAGGCAGCCTCAGTATATGGCAGATTTTCAACCCGCCAGTCCAGGCTCACCATAGCCCCATGAATACTCTCTCCACGTTCTATCAAAACCTCGGCCTGACCCTTTCTCTGCTGGTGATCGCCACATTCCTGCTGGCCGGCATGATCAAAGGCGTGATCGGCCTCGGATTACCCACCATCGCCATGGGCCTGCTCGGCCTGGCTATGGCGCCGTCGCAGGCTGCGGCGTTGTTGATCATCCCGGCAACCCTCACGAATGTCTGGCAACTGGCATTCGGTGGGTATTTGCTCGGCTTGATCAAACGATTGTGGCCGATGCTCCTGGCGATCTTCATTGGCACCGGGGCGGGCACGGTGTGGATCGGCATGGCCGGTGGTCATTGGGTGGTGCGGGCGTTGGGCGGGGCGCTGATGCTCTACGCACTGAGCGGTCTATTCCTGCCAACCCTGCGCGTGGGTGGTCAGAGCGAACGCTGGCTCGGTCCGCTGTGCGGTGTGGTGACGGGCGTCATCACCTCGGCCACCGGCGTCTTCGTGATTCCGGCGGTGCCGTATCTGCAAGCACTGGGTTTGAGCAAGGATGAACTGGTGCAGGCCTTGGGCCTGTCGTTCACCGTCTCGACCCTCGCCCTGGCCGCCGGCCTGTTATGGCGCGGCGCCCTCGGCGGTGGCGAGTTAAGTGCGTCGTTGCTGGCGTTGATCCCGGCAGTGCTCGGCATGTTGCTTGGCCAATGGCTTCGTCAGCGGATCAGCGCCGTGCTGTTCAAGCGCGTGTTCTTCATCGGCCTCGGCCTGCTCGGCGGCCATTTGCTGATCAGCGGGTAGCGGAAGACGGGCTAAGCATCTCGATGGCGCGGATATCAAAATCCCGCTCCAGGTATTCCAAGCGCATGCTGCGGAATTGCTGCATGTGCGGCAGGTTCGAGTGCACGTCGAGGTGCGCCTGGGACTGCCAGATCTCGTAGAAGATGAACAGGGTCGGGTCCTGTTTGTCGCGCAGCATGTGGTACTCGATGCAGCCGGGCTCGGCGCGACTCGCTTGCACATGGCCGCTGAAAAACGCTTCGAAGGCATCTGATTTTTCCGGGCGGGTCTTGGCGTGCAGGATGAAGCCTTGCATTTCACTCATCAGAAATCTCCTCAAGTTCAGAATCGGCGCAAGTTTATGGCAACAATCACCCGCCTATTCGTGCTTATTGGTCAAATGTATTTTGTGAATTCAGCGCTTATTCCGCGCGAGGCAGCTCGTTACTCTGCTGCCATCGAATTCCTGACCTTCCGAGATTTCTCATGAAAAAAGTCCTGTTGCTCAATGGCGGCAAAAAGTTCGCCCACTCCGATGGCCGCTACAACACCACCCTGCATGAAGCCGCGTTGAGCGTGCTGGATCGCGGCGGCGTTGATGTGAAAGCCACCTTCATCGACGAGGGTTACGACGTCGCTGAAGAGGTCGCCAAATTCCTCTGGGCCGACGTGATCATTTATCAAATGCCTGGCTGGTGGATGGGCGCGCCATGGACCGTGAAAAAGTACATCGACGAAGTCTTCACCGAAGGCCACGGCAGTCTCTACGCCAGCGACGGCCGCACCCGGTCCGACGCCTCGCAAAAATACGGCAGCGGTGGGCTGGTACACGGCAAGCAATACATGTTGTCGCTGACCTGGAACGCGCCGCAGCAAGCCTTCGACGACCCGACCGACTTCTTCGAAGGTAAGGGCGTGGACGCGGTGTACTTCCCGTTTCACAAGGCCAACGAATTCCTTGGCATGAGCGGTTTGCCGACCTTCCTGGCGGTCGATGTGATGAAACGCCCGAATATCGAGGCTGATGTGGCGCGCTATGAACAGCATTTGACTGAGGTGTTTGGCCTCAAAGCGTGAGGCTCGGCTACTATCGATACCCTTGAACCCGAACCTGTAGGAGCCGCCCGCAGCAAGCCGGCTCCTACAAAAAGCGATCGGCGCTGAATTATCGATAAGGGACACACGTGAAAGCCAGATCCGATGAGTTGCAGATTTTCGTCTGCGTGATTGAGTGCGGGTCGATTTCCGCGGCGGCCGAACAGGTCGGGCAGACGCCTTCGGCGGTCAGTCGCACGCTGTCGCGGCTGGAGGCCAAGCTTGATACCACGCTGATCAACCGCACCACGCGGCGCATGGACCTGACGGAGGAGGGCAAGTATTTCTTCGAGCACGCCAAGCTGATTCTCGATCAGATGGATGAGCTCGAAGAACGCCTGACCTCACGCCAGCAAACCCCGTCGGGGCGTCTGCGGATCAACGCCGCGTCGCCGTTCATGCTGCACGCCATCGTGCCGTACATCGACGAGTTCCGCCGTCTCTACCCCGACATCCAGCTCGAACTCAACAGCAATGACCTGATCATCGATTTGCTCGAACAAAGCACCGACATCGCCATCCGCATCGGCACGCTGGCCGACTCGACGTTGCACGCCCGCTCGCTGGGTTGCAGCCCGCTGCACATCGTCGCCAGCCCGGCCTACCTTGAGCAACACGGCACGCCAACGGCGGTTGCGGACCTGGCCGGGCATGCGTTGCTGGGTTTTACCCAGAACGAAGGCCTCAACCAGTGGCCGTTGCGCTATGTGCACGGTGATCGCTGGCCGATTCAGGCGTCGATCAGCGCCTCCAGCGGCGAGACGATCCGGCACCTGGCGCTGGAAGGCCAGGGCATTGCCTGTCTGTCGCACTTCATGACGATCGACGACATTCGCGCCGGGCGTTTGCAGGTGCTGCTGGCGGATTTCAACAGCGGCTATCGCCAGCCGATCAACGCGGTGTACTACCGCAACTCGCAACTGGCCCTGCGCATTCAATGCTTCCTGGACTTCATTCAGGGCAAATTGGCGGCTTATGCGAATTCGGACTTCACCGGCTGATTCGTGACTCCTGCGCAAGAGTGATTTGGGTCAGCGGGTCTGTTTCACCACAGGACGGTCCTCGATACTCAATGCATCACTTATTCACGCAGGGAGTTTCTCCATGAACGTATTCGTTACCGGCGCCGCTGGATTCATCGGCGGCTCCATCGCCACCGGTCTCGTCCGGGCGGGCCACCAGGTTACCGGCCTGGTTCGCAACGCCGAACAAGCCTCTGAACTGAGCGCACTGGGCATCACTCCGGTGGTCGGCACTCTTGACGACAGCGCACTACTGGCCGAACAGGCCCGTGCGGCCGATGCCGTGATCAACGCCGCCAGCAGCGACCATCGCGGCGCGGTGGAAGCCTTGCTCAATGCCTTGCGCGGCTCCCACAAAGTGTTCTTGCACACCAGCGGTTCGAGCATCGTCGGCGATGCGTCGGGCGGCAAATCCAGCGACGTCATCTACTTCGAAGACAACCTGCCGGAACCGACCGTCGACAAGGCCGCCCGTGTGGCCATCGACAACCTGATCCTCGCGGCGGCCAAAGACGGCGTGAATTCGGCCGTGATCTGTAACACGCTGATTTACGGCCACAGCCTGGGCGTCAATCGCGACAGCGTGCAATTGCCCCGCTTGCTGAAACAGGCGCGTAAAAGTGGTGTGGTCCGCCATGTCGGCACGGGTCAGAACATCTGGTCCAACGTCCACATCGAAGACGTGGTGTCCCTGTATCTGCTGGCACTGACCAAAAACGTACCGGGCACGTTCTACTTCGTCGAAAGCGGGGAGGCGTCCTTCATCGACATGACCACGGCCATGGCTGAAGCCCTGAAACTGGGCAAGGCGCAAGACTGGCCGTTGAAAGACGCCGAAGCCGAATGGGGTTATGAAATGGCCAACTATGGCCTGGGCTCCAACAGCCGGGTTCGCGGCAAGCATGCGCGTGAACTGCTGGGCTGGGTGCCGAAGCGCACGTCGGTGGTTGAATGGATTCGTGACGAGATGGTTTGAGTTCGCTTTAGACCGCGTCATCGTTCATCGCGGGCAAGCCCGCTCCCACAGATCTTTGTCGTTCGCCAATTTCGTGAGCGACATAATACCTGTGGGAGCGGGCTTGCCCGCGATTGCATTTCTGAAGCCCCGACAGCTGGCCGGGCCGTGCTCAATTCCGTAACATCCGCCCCCCTCTTTCCCTGTTGTGTTCGATCCTCCATGAAACCAAAACGTCTGCGCGCCGATGTCCTGGCCGGACTCACCACTTCTTTCGCTCTGCTCCCCGAATGCATTGCCTTCGCGCTGGTGGCCCACCTCAATCCGCTGATGGGGCTTTATGGTGCGTTCATCATTTGCACCCTGACCGCGCTCTTCGGCGGGCGACCGGGGATGGTGTCCGGTGCGGCGGGTTCGATGGCGGTGGTGATCGTCGCGCTGGTGGTGCAACACGGCGTGCAGTATCTGCTCGCGACCGTGTTGCTCGGCGGCCTGATCATGCTGGCGTTCGGGCTGCTGAGGCTGGGCAAACTGGTGCGCATGGTGCCGCACCCGGTGATGCTTGGGTTCGTCAACGGCCTGGCAATCATCATTGCGCTGGCGCAACTCGAACACTTCAAGGAGGGCGAAACCTGGCTCAGTGGCACGTCGTTGTACCTGATGACCGGGTTGGTGGTGTTGACGATGGCGATCGTTTACCTGCTGCCGCGCCTGACGCGTGCCGTGCCGCCGGCGCTGGTGGCGATCCTGAGTGTGGGGCTGGCGGTGTATTTGCTTGGCCTGCCGACGCGCACCTTGGGCGACATGGCGCACATCGCCGGCGGCTTGCCGACGTTCGCGCTGCCAGACATTCCCTGGAGCCTCGACACCCTGCGCATCATCGCGCCCTACGCGATCTTGATGGCGCTGGTCGGTCTGCTGGAAACCCTGTTGACCCTGAACCTCACCGACGAGATCACCGAGAGCCGTGGCTTCCCGGATCGCGAGTGCGTGGCGCTGGGCGCGGCCAATATGGTCTCGGGGGTTTTTGGTGGCATGGGGGGCTGCGCGATGATTGGTCAGACCGTCATCAATCTCAGTTCCGGAGGTCGTGGGCGGCTGTCCGGGGTGGTGGCCGGGGTGCTGATTCTGCTGTTCATTCTGTTTCTGTCGCCGCTGATCGAGCGCATCCCGTTGGCCGCCCTGGTCGGCGTGATGTTTGTGGTGTCGCAGCAGACGTTCGCCTGGGCCTCGTTGCGGGTGGTGAACAAAGTGCCGCTGAACGATGTAGTGGTGATCGTCGCGGTCACGGTCATCACCGTGTTCACCGACCTGGCCACCGCCGTGCTGTGCGGGATCATCATCGCGGCGCTCAACTTTGCCTGGCAGCAGGCGCGCGAGTTGTATGCCGATGCTCATCTCGAAGCCGACGGCAGCAAGTTGTACCACCTGCATGGAACGCTGTTTTTTGCCTCGACCACGCCGTTTCTCAATCAATTCGATCCCGCCAACGATCCGCCTGTCGTGACGATCGATTGTCGCCATCTGAGCTTTGTCGACTATTCGGCCATCGCCGCGCTGAAGACGTTGCGTGAGCGCTACGCCAAGGCCGGCAAGCATGTGCGCGTGCTGCATTTGTCCGAGCGCTGCAAGAAACTGCTCAAGCGTGCGCGCGTGAATCACGACTGAGGCCCTAACCCCGTGGGAGCGAGCCTGCTCGCGATAGGGTGTGTCAGTCACCAGTGATGTGGCTGATACACCGCTATCGCGAGCAGGCTCGCTCCCACAGGGAAACGGATGTAAATCCGCCTGCCTGATTTTCATATCCACCGACCTCGCATACCTCTGCGCGACATCCCTTACCTCTGCACGAAAATAACTTTCACCTCGTTTGAAAATCACGCCTCGAAATGATTTAAGAGTTTCACAATCCATTCGACGTGACCCTTTCGAGGAGTACCGCATGACCCTGTCCTTCGGC
>NZ_LT607582.1:0-48525 GCF_900095275.1 Pseudomonas sp. UMAB-40 | reverse complement strand
GGCGGCGTGAAACCTTAACTGGTGTCCAGAATTACTTGACCAGTTCAAGCTCGCTCCCACATTGGATCTTCATAAGACACAGATTTTGTATCCAACGAAGAACCCCTGTGGGAGCGAGCTTGCTCGCGATGGGGCCAGTCCAGATACCGACTTACTATCAGGTGTACTTACGCTTATCCGGCGCTGGCGGGAAATACTGGTACAACCAGGTCTCACTCAACGTCCGGTCATTGGTGCGAATGAACAACCGCAGCTCAACCGGCGCCACGCTGTCATTGGTCGGGTACCAATCGAAGGTAATCCGATAGCCCTTGATGTCATCCAGCACCAGCACGTTGAAATCCTTCACCTCGCCGTTCGAGCAGGTCACCACGGGCTCGATCCCCGCACCTTCCGGCAAACGGTCCAGGCCGCCACCGGTGAAGTCCACGGCAAAGCGTCGTGCCCAGACTTCCGGGTAATGCTCGCCCGGTGCCCAGCCTTCGATAAAGCCGCCCATGCCCGAGCGGGTCGCATTGACCCGCGCCAGCGGCGTGCTCACCGGTGGCAGGGCGCTCCAGTAGAGCTTGTAGCCGTAGTTCAGGGAATCACCGGCCGCGACCGGTTTCTTAGGGGTCCAGAACGCAACGATGTTATCGAGGGTTTCGCCGGTTGTAGGAATTTCCAACAGGTCGATAGAGCCTTCGCCCCACGCGGTCGTAGGTTCTACCCACAGGCTCGGGCGCTTGCTGTACCAGTCGACGGTGTCCTGATAATTGGCGAACTCGTGATCGGTCTGCACCAGGCCGAAACCTTTCGGGTCGGTGTCGGCGAAGGCGTTGAACTGCAGGGTCGCCGGGTTGTTCAGCGGGCGGCAGATCCACTCGCCGTTACCGCGCCACATGGCCAGTCGGTCGGAGTCGTGGATTTGCGGGTGAATGGTGTCGCACATGCGGCGCTCGTGCGTGCCGCAGCTGAACATGCTGGTCATCGGTGCGATGCCCAGTTGCTCAATGGCGGTGCGCGCGTTGATGTGAGCGTCAATCTCCATCACCACGCGTTCGGCCTGGCAATCGATGTCAAAGCGATAGGCGCCAGTGGCGCTCGGCGAATCCAGCAGCGCGTAGACCACAAAGCGGGTGCTGTCCTTGCCCGGGGTCTCGAACCAGAACTTGGTGAAGTCCGGGAACTCCTCACGCTTCTTCGCGTAGGTATCGACCGCCAGCCCGCGTGCCGACAGACCGTACTGGCCAGTGGCGTCTACTGCACGGAAATAACTGGCGCCGAGGAAGGACAACACGTCATGCCTGTCCAGTTCCGGCGCCTTGAACAGCTTGAACCCGGAAAACCCCAGGTCGCCGGTAAGCTGCTTGGTGTCGACCGTGGTTTTTTCATAGTTGAACAGGGAAGGGCGGAAATGCACTTCACGGGCCTGGCGGGTCTTGGGATCAACGCTGTACATGCGCACCGGCTGCTTGAACCCCATGCCGACGTGGAAAAACTGCACATCCAGCTGACCGTTCAAGTCTTTCCACAGCGAGTGGTTGCCGTCGTAGCGGATCGCGTTGAAATTCTGCGGCGTCATGGTCGCCAGCGTCGGCGGCAGCACCTGCTTGGTGTCCTGGTAGCGATTGCCGGCGAGTTGCTTGGCCTGAATCTTCAGCGCTTCGAAATCGAACGCCTGGGCAGCGCCATCAGCCGTGCCGTTACCCGCCCAGGCACGGGAGGCCAGCAGGCCAGTGGCCGACAAACCGGTGTAGGCAGCGATGGCCATGGACGCTTTGAGCAAATTCCTGCGATGCATAAGTACAACCTGTCGTGAACAATCCCGCGCCGTTCCTGGCACGTGCTGGATCAAAAATATCGGTTCGGACATGCCTTCGGCCAAACGCAACGGACTTTAAACAGATAACAAATAGCTTAAACCGTTCGGTTGCAGAGAAAAAATGATTGGTAGCACTTTGATGATGCGGCAATGAAACAAGAAATGTCGGTTAAGTTTTCCGACAGCACTTTCTGATTTATAGGGCATTTCTGCTTTTTTTGACTAATTACTCTAAAAACCGCTTTTCAGCGCCGCGAATGTTCCTATTCTGTGTTCATGACCGGCTCTGTCCTTCAGGCTGGCGGCTAATGAAAAGGATAGGGCGATGCGGTTTTTGAAGTTTTCTCGGGCTTATAGAAGGACATCGTCCATGACGAAAGTACAAGGCATCACTGAAATGCTGGGAATATTCCCTTGCCTGGCGACCGGGCGACGAAGGCATCGCCTCAGTTCGGACGAAATGAAGTTGCTGGAGCGGTATCGCGAGCTGTCGGAGAACGACCGGATTGCGATGCGGTATCTGGTGGATGCGATGCGCAGTGTTTCGCGGTTTTGAGCGCTAAGCCAAGGGGCGGACTGTGAAGTCTGCCCCTTTTATTCACCCTACCTTCAACTGCACGTGCCCACGATGGTGAACGGTCGCTGTGCCTGCATCAGGTCAGGCATGTCCCGCCACTTGATCCACGCTTGATGCTGCCAATGCAACAGTGGCACCGAGATGCCTGCCCACTGCAATGAACTCAAGCTTGGAATGTTATCCACAGCCGCTTTCGACTCACGCAGCATTGGAATGACTTCGTTGCTGAGCCACTGACGCAGGTTTCGGTTTTCCGGGATGAAATGATGGACTAGCAGCGCATACATTCCCGATTCGCTGACCATCAGTGATTCGACGGTTTTGCCATCCTTCAGCAACCAGACGTATCGGCGTTGATCGGGATCGAGTTTCAGGGTGAGACGTTGGTCCAGCGGACGGCCCATCAAGCGACCGAGGTCCTGGACGCAGAACCAGGCTTGGTTGTCCTGCATGAACGCGTGAAGGAAGCGGTTGTGGCGGGTGAAGACGGTAGGGATGAAATGAGGATGGGTTTCAGACGGATTTAGCGTGTGCTTAAGCATTTTTTCGACTCCATGTTGAAAAAAGAGCCGCCACTAATCCTTCGACAGATTATGGGTGGCGGACCGTGCGGCGTTCGAAGTCGGGACATTCTCGATCAACATGCAAGCCAAGAGGCCCGCGCCACACGGCCCACCATAAAGCGAAACTGAAAGGCAAAAAATTGCCCCAGTTCATATGGGGGCGCGGATGCGCCATGTTGATGATTTACCGGCTTCGACCCCGGGTCGCTGATTTGGCAGCGACGAGGTCAAGCCTATCGTCCAGGCGCTCGCGGCGCCAAGTCTACTCTGGCGCCGCGTGTTGTAGGAATTGGAGCTTTTACCGGAAGGCTTGATCTGTAGGAATTTCCTGTTTTTGCGTGAAGTGCAGCCCGACTGCGCCGAACGGCTGTTTTTTCCTTTATTTTTTGCGCTTTCAGGAATGAACTGCGGGTTCGCTGCATGCTGATTGAATTTTCTGTTTCCAATTATCGCTCCTTCCGCGACAGGCAAACCCTGTCCATGGCTGCGACGCCGCGCTTGAGTAAAAAACGCAACCTGTTCGCTCCGCCCGTAAATGGAGAAAAACTACCGGACTTGTTGAAGGTGGCTGCGATCTACGGGCCGAATGCGTCCGGTAAATCTTCGCTCATCCGGGCGATGGGGATCATCGGACAGCTGCTCACCGCATTGCCTTCCTCAAATGATGAACCGCTACCGGTCTCGCCATTTCGTTTTGACTCGCAACTTAAAAACGAACCCAGTTCCTTCGAATACAACTTCATTCAACGTGGGCTCCGATATCGTTTTGTTCTACGCCTGACGGCTCAGCGGATTATCGAGGAACAACTGGTTTCATATCCCAAAGGCAAGGAAACGCTGCTGTATCAGCGTCGTTTTGTAGAGGAGGCAGAGCAGTATGTCTTTGGGGCAAGTCTTGAGGGAGGTAAAGAAGTCCACCGTGCATGGCGGCATCTCACGAGCCCAAAAATGTTGTTTATTTCACAGGCGGTGGCGAACAGTAGCGAAGAGCTGACCCAGTTGCGGGCTCCGTTTAGCTGGTTTCAATCAGGTCTGCTGGTTATTGAGCAGAACAACATGATGGGGCTGTCTGCGGCGTCAATCAGATTTCTGAAGATGGCCTCGGATCACACTGGAAACTTGCGAGATTTTCTAAAGGAAGTGGATATCCCGGTGTCAGCTATTCACCTCGACACCGAAGACGCAGAATCTTTTCGCTGTACAAAAAAACTCACACTCAAGGAGTTCTTTGCGGCGGCCCAAAAAGACAAAGTCACCCTGACGCATACGAGCCTTTTAGGAAAAGCCGAATTCGATTTTTCAGAGGAGTCCGGCGGTACAAAAAACCTGATCGGTTTCTGGCTGCCCTGGTTCATGATCAATCACGCCGATGGTAGCGGGATTCTTTCTGTCGATGAATTGGACAGCAGCCTTCATCCCTCAATAGTCGATGGCCTGATTGAGAAACACTTGGAGAGTGGGCTGGGTACTCAACTGATCTTTACCACCCACGACACTCATCTAATGAATGCCAAAGCACTTCGACGCGATCAGTTCTGGATCACCGAACGCGATGCTAACGGTGCGACCTGTCTTTTTTCGGTTCACGATTTTGAAGGCAGGGAAGGAGAAGACGTCGAAAAACGCTACTTTGAAGGTCGTTATCGCGGGTTACCGTTGATAAGGCGAGGTTGATCATGGCGCGTTCAATACGGCTGTTTGATCGGAAGGCACCCCGGTTCAAACCTCAACCCAAAGTGCTGATTCTCTGTGAAGACAGCAAGTCAGGAAAACGATATCTGGAAGAGGCCGCCTTTCATTTTCGTGCCAGCGCTCTAGCAGAAATTGCCCACTGCGGCATCACACACCCAAGTGGCATTGTTGAAACAGCGATCGCCCGTCAGAAAGGCTTCGACAAGGTGTTTTGTGCGTTGGATCGCGATACGCATTTGTGTTTTGAGCGAGCTATAAATCTGGCAAGACCGCATCCGAAAATCAAAGTCATCGCTTCGTATCCTTGCTTTGAGTTTTGGTTGCTTCTGCACTTCGGATTCAATCGAAAACCTTTCCGTGCAGTCGGGAAGCGCTCTCCTGGCGATCTGGTCGCCAAGAGCCTCAGAAAGAAGCCCAACATGGATAAGTACGCCAAAGGCGAAGACGTCAACTATTTCGCCCAACTCCTGGGTGAGCCATTTCAAAGGGCGAGATCTTTAGCGCCAAAGATTATCGAGGATGTCGCCATCAGTGGCGAACCCAACCCGAGCACCGAAATCCATCTGCTGATGGACGAGTTCGAAACCCTCTCCAAACCTCAGCCGATCTAACACCAAGCGTCCAGCCGGCATCGCTGCGGGCTGGACAATGGCTATTACCGACTAACCTTCCACGCATCCCCCGCCGGCGCAGTCCCGTGGTCATACGGCTTGGCCAACCACATGTACAACAACCCCAACCCAATAACGATCGCTGTACTCAACACCATCGCATAGTTGATGTACCACGCCGCATCCGGTGTGCGCGGCCAGGCCATGTTGATGATCGCGCCGACACCGTAAACCAGCGCGCCGATGTTCACCGCCCAACCCCATCCGCCGAGGGTGAATTTGCCGCTCGGTTTCCAGCCTTTCAGGCGTGCGTAAAGTGCGGCGAGGACGATCATCTGGAACGCGAGGTAGATGCCGATGGCCGCGAAGCTGACGATGGTTGCGACGGCATCTTGCAGAAAGAAGCCGAGGATGATGATCAGCGCCGGCAGGACGCCGGACACGAACAGTGCAGCAACCGGCACCTGAGTCGTAGGGGAGATCTTCTTCAGCAGTGAGCTGCCGATGACCATTTCATCCCGGGCGTAGGAGTACAGCAGACGACTCGCCGCCGCCTGCAGGCTGATGACGCAGGAGATGAAGGAAATCATCACCACGCCCATCACCACTTTCGAGCCGACCGGGCCGAAGGCGTTGTTGAGGATGGTGGTGACCGGGTCTTTGTCGGTGCCGCTGATCACGGCTTGCATGTCCGGCACGGCGAGGATCAGCGCCAGGCAGGCGAACATCGCCGCGATGCCGCCGATGTAGATGGTCATGCGCATGGCTACCGGGATCTGTTTGCTTGGGTTCGGGGTTTCTTCGGCCACGTCGCCGCAGGCCTCGAAGCCGTAGTACAGGAACATCCCCGCCAGCGAGGCGGTGAGGAAGGCCGGCAAATACGAGCCGTCAATGCTGATATCGAAGGTGTTGAACAACACGCTGATCGACTGGTGACGCTCGAAGATCAGCAGGTAGACGCCAACGATCACCGCGCCGACCAGCTCGCAAAGGAAGCCGAACATGGCGATCCGCGCCAGCATTTTGGTGCCGCTGAGGTTGACCAGGGTGGCGAACAGCGTCAGGAACAGCGCGATGACGATGTTGGTGTTATTGCTCGGTTCAAAGCCCATCATCGCGGCCAGGTAAGGGCCGGCACCCACTGCAACAGCAGCGATGGTCACGCACAGGGCGATGGAGTAGATCCAGCCGACCATCCACGCCCAGCGCTTGCCCACCAAGCGACGAGCCCACGGGTACACGCCGCCGGAAATCGGGAACTGCGAGACCACTTCACCGAAGATCAGGCACACCAGCAACTGGCCGCAACCGACCAGTAAATAAGCCCAGAACATCGGTGGCCCACCGGCGGCCAGGCACAGGCCGAAGAGGGTATAGACCCCGACGACCGGGGAGAGGTAAGTGAAGCCCAGGGCGAAGTTTTCCCACAGGCTCATGCTGCGGTTGAAGTTCGAGGTGTAACCCAGCTTGCGTAGCTGCTCGGCGTCGCTGTCGGCAACGGATGGGGATAGTTCGGGTGTACTCATGGTGTGTCAGCTCCGGAAAATCGGCAGATTTCGGATGTCCGAAACCGTGGCGGGGCCTTGGAGGCGCTGCCCGGATCGGTGGTTATTGTTTTGGTTGTCTGGCGTTGAACCCTGGTGGTGCGTGGTGCCGGTTTCTACCTTGAAACCGAGGTGATGCCTTCGCGGGCAAGCCTCGCTCCTACAGGTACTGCGGCGAACCTGTAGGAGCGAGGCTTGCCCGCGAAGCTTTTAATGCTTGAACATTACATGCCGCACAACGGTGTAATCCTCCAGCCCATACATGGACATGTCCTTCCCGTAGCCAGACAGTTTCTGACCGCCATGGGGCATTTCGCTGACCAGCATGAAATGCGTATTCACCCAGGTGCAGCCGTATTGCAAGCGGGCAGACAAGCGATGAGCGCGACCGACGTCCGAGGTCCAGACCGACGACGCCAGGCCGTAGTCCGAATCATTGGCCCAACCCAGCACCTGGGCTTCATCGATGAACTTGGTCACCGACACCACAGGCCCGAACACTTCGCGACGGACGATTTCGTCATCCTGCTGGGCATCTGCCAACACCGTCGGTTCGAAGAAGAACCCATTACCTTCCACAGACTTGCCACCGGTGACCAGGCGAATATGCGGTTGCGCCACGGCACGCTCGACAAACCCGGCCACACGGTCCCGGTGCTGCGCTGTGATCAGCGGGCCCAGTTCGGTCGACGGATCATCCTGCAACCCATACTTGATGCTGCTGACCGCCTCGCCAAGTTTCTCGACGAATTTTTCGTAGATGCCTGCCTGCGCATAGATGCGGCAAGCGGCGGTGCAATCCTGCCCGGCGTTGTAGAAACCGAAGGTGCGAATGCCTTCCACGGCGGCGTCAATATCGGCGTCGTCGAAGATGATCACCGGGGCCTTGCCGCCCAGTTCCATGTGCATGCGTTTGACGCTGTCGGCGGTGCTGGAAATGATGTTCGAACCGGTGGCGATCGAGCCGGTCAACGAGACCATGCGCACTTTCGGGTGCGTGACCAATGGGCTGCCAACGGTAGGCCCACGGCCGAAGACGAGGTTGAGCACACCGGCCGGGAAGATTTGCGACGCCAGTTCTGCCAGACGCAACGCGGTCAGCGGGGTTTGTTCTGACGGCTTGAGCACCACGGTATTACCGGCGGCGAGGGCCGGGGCGATTTTCCAGGCGACCATCATCAGTGGGTAGTTCCACGGCGCGATGGAGGCGATCACGCCGACCGGGTCGCGGCGGATCATCGAGGTGTGGCCAGGCAAATATTCGCCGCCCGCCGAACCGCTCATGCAACGGCTGGCGCCGGCGAAGAAACGGAACACGTCGGCAATCGCCGGGATCTCGTCGTTCAGCGCGGCGCTGTAGGGCTTGCCGCAGTTGTCCGATTCCAGTTTGGCCAGCTCTTCGCCGTGGGCTTCGATGACGTCGGCGAGTTTGAGCAGCAGCAGCGAGCGTTCCTTCGGCGTGGTTTGCGACCAGCTTTCGAAGGCGCTGTCGGCGGCACGCACGGCCGCATCGACCTGGGCTTCGCTGGCTTCGTTGATTTCCACCAGCACACGACCGAGGGCCGGGTTGAACACCGGTTGGGCGGGGCCTTCGCCGTCGATCAGTTGGCCATTGATCAAGAGTTTGGTTTGCATGGCATTGTCCTCTTCAAAACTGTTGTTGTTCTTCTGTGGAAACCGGCCCCCTGTGGGAGCGGGCTTGCCCGCGATGAGGCCATCAAATTCGACATTGATGTTGGATGACACACCGCTATCGCGGGCAAGCCCGCTTCCACAGGTTCCGGTTCCCACATTGGGAGATTGTTGTTCGTTATTTCCCGCCGCTACCCGCCACGCTCTCACCCCCCCGGGTCAGGTAATAGGCGCCGAGAATCGGCAGCATGGTCACCATCATCACCAGCATCGCGACGACGTTGGTCACCGGCACGTCCCGTGGGCGGCTGAGCTGGTTAAGCAGCCACAGCGGCAGGGTGCGTTCATGGCCGGCGGTGAAGGTGGTGACGATGATTTCGTCGAACGACAGCGCAAACGCGAGCATGCCGCCGGCCAGCAGCGCCGAGCCAAGGTTCGGTAGCACGATGTAGCGAAAGGTCTGCCAACCGTCGGCGCCGAGGTCCATCGACGCTTCAATCAAACTGTGCGACGTGCGGCGCAATCGGGCGATGACGTTGTTGTAGACGATCACCACACAGAAGGTGGCGTGGCCGACGATGATGGTGAACATCCCCGGTTCGATCCCCAGCGTCTTGAAGGTCGCCAGCAACGCGATCCCGGTGATGATCCCCGGCAACGCAATCGGCAGGATCAGCATCAGCGAGATGCCTTGCTTGCCGAAGAAATCCCGCCGGTACAACGCCGCCGACGCGAGCGTGCCGAGGACCATCGCAATCAGTGTCGCGATGGCGGCAATTTCGGCTGACAGCTTGATCGCTTCCAGTACATCGGGCCGCGAAAACGCCACGCTGAACCAATGCAGGGTGAAGCCCTTGGGTGGAAAGCTGAACGCGGCTTCTTCGGTGTTGAAGGCGTATAGGAAGATGATCAGGATCGGGAAGTGCAAGAACACCAACCCGCCCCAGGCTGCGATTTTTAATCCAACAGAAGCCTGCCCCTGTGATGAAGAGTCAGAGTGCATCGAAGGCCCCCAGTCGTTTGACGATAGTCAGGTAAATGGCGATCAACACAATCGGTACCAATGTGAAGGCCGCGGCCATCGGCATGTTGCCGATGGCCCCCTGCTGCGCATACACCATGCTGCCGACGAAGTAGCCCGGCGGGCCGACCAGTTGCGGCACGATGAAGTCGCCCAGGGTCAGCGAAAAGGTGAAGATCGAACCGGCCGCGATGCCTGGAATCGATAGCGGCAGAATCACCTGCATGAAGGTCTGGCGTGGCTTGGCACCCAGGTCAGCCGACGCTTGCAGCAGCGACGGCGGCAGGCGTTCCAGCGAAGCCTGGATCGGCAGGATCATGAACGGCAGCCAGATGTAGACGAACACCATGAAACGGCCCAGGTGCGAGGTCGATAAAGTGCTGCCGCCTACGCCGGGAATGCCCAGCACGAATTGCAACACCGGCTCCAGCCCCAGGTGTTGAACGAACCACTGCGCGACGCCGCCCTTGGCCAGCAGCAAGGTCCAGGCGTAAGCCTTGACGATGTAACTGGCCCACATCGGCAGCATCACCGCGATGTAGAAAAACGCCTTGGTCTTGCCGGTGGTGTAACGCGCCATGTAATAGGCAATCGGGAACGCGACGATGGCACTGGCGAGCGACACGACGATGGCCATGCTCAGCGTGCGCAGAATGATGTCGAAGTTCGACGGCTGGAACAGCGCTGCAAAGTTCGCCAGGGTCAGGTCCGGGGTGACCGCCATGGTGAAGTCATCGAAGGTGTAGAAGCCTTGCCACAGCAGCACCAGCAGCGAACCGAGATAGATCGCGCCGAACCACAGCAGCGGCGGCACCAGCAGCAGCGACAGGTAGAAGTTCGGTCGGCGATACAGCAGGTTGGAAAACCTGCGCAACGGCGAACCGCCGGCCGGGGTTTGAGGGATAGCCACGCTGGTCATCTCACACCCCGCCGACAACGTTGTCGTGCAGCGGGATCATCGCCTCACGCGCCCAGCGTGCGCTGATGCGTTGCCCGGTCTGATGCTGGGCGCTGACGTCCAGCCATTGCACGTTGGCCTGGCTGATGTTCAAGGTCTGGCCGTTTTCCAGTTTCAGTTCATAGCGTGTGGCGCTGCCCTGGTACTGAATGTCGTGGAGCAAGCCGCTGACTTCAATCTCGTGGCTGGCCAGCGGGCCTTCGGCGAAACGCACGTGTTCCGGGCGAATCGAAAACGGCTGTGGATTGCCACTCAATTGCTTGGCCAGATCGCCGCGAATCACGTTGGAGGTGCCGACGAATTCCGCGACGAACGTGGTGGCCGGTTTCATGTAGAGATTGCGCGGGGTGTCGACTTGCTCGATGCGTCCTTTGTTGAACACCGCCACGCGGTCGGACATCGACAGCGCTTCGGTTTGGTCGTGGGTGACGAAGATGAAGGTGATGCCGAGCTGGCGTTGCAGCTTCTTCAATTCGCTCTGCATCTGTTCGCGCAGCTTCAGATCGAGGGCGCCCAACGGCTCGTCGAGCAGCAGCACGCGAGGGCGATTGACCAGGGCGCGGGCCAGGGCCACACGCTGGCGCTGGCCGCCGGACAATTGCACCGGTTTGCGCTCGCCGTAGCCGCCGAGGGCGACCATGTCGAGGGCTTCTTCGGCGCGTTTCTGCCGTTCGGCTTTACCGACGCCTTTGACTTTCAAGCCATAGGCGACGTTGTCGAGCACGTTCATGTGCGGGAACAGCGCGTAATCCTGAAACACGGTGTTGACGTCACGATCATACGGCGGCAGCCCGGCGGCTTCTTCGCCATGAATTCGGATAGAGCCTGCGCTCGGTTGTTCGAAACCGGCGATCAGGCGCAAACAGGTGGTCTTGCCCGAGCCGGAAGGGCCCAGCATGGAAAAGAACTCGCCGTCCTGGATATCGATGGAAACCCGGTCAACGGCCTTCACTTCGCCGAACTGACGGGAAACGTTGGTGAACTGGACTGCAAGCGTCATGGTGCGGTGCTCCAAAAAGGCGAGGGCCGTCACAGCGGCCCTGCCTGGACTTCTGAAAAATCTGGATCAACTTTCTGGCTGGAAAACTTATTGTGATGAGGGAGCTTGCTCCCGCTGGAGTGCGCAGCACTCCCAAAAGGACTGATGCGGTTTCTCTGATTGACCGCATTGACTGGTTTTGGGGCGGCTTCGCCACCCAGCGGGAGCAAGCTCCCTCGCCACAGGGGACGGTGTGTTATCTGCCGCCCATGATCGCGATGTAGTCCTGGGTCCAGCGGCTGTAAGGCACGAACTTGCCCCCTTCAGCCTGCGGGGTTTTCCAGAAAGCGATTTTCTCGAACTGGTCGAAACCGTTGGTCTTGCAACCTTCGGCACCCAGCAATTCACTGCCGGTACAGGCCGCCGGAACTGCAGGCAGCGAACCAAACCATGCCGCCACATCACCTTGGACTTTCGGTTGCAACGACCAGTCCATCCATTTGTAGGCACAGTTCGGGTGCTTGGCTTCGGCGTGCAACATCGTGGTGTCGGCCCAACCGGTGGCGCCTTCTTTCGGGATGGTCGAGGCGATCGGTTGTTTCTCGTTGATCAGGCCGTTGACCTGATAGGGCCAGGCGCTGGACGCGACCACGCCTTCGTTTTTGAAGTCACTCATTTGCACGGTGGTGTCGTGCCAGTAGCGGTGGATCAGCGGCTGCTGAGCGCGCAACAGATCGAGTACCGCCTTGTACTGGGCTTCGGTGAGTTGGTACGGGTCCTTGATGCCCAGTTCCGGCTTGGTGGTCTTCAGGTACAGCGCCGCGTCGGCGATGTAGATCGGGCCGTCGTAGGCCTGCACGCGGCCCTTGTTTGCCTTGCCGTCCGGCAAGTTCTGCGCATCGAACACCACGCCCCAGCTGGTCGGCGCGGTTTTGAATACGTTGGTGTTGTACATCAGCACGTTCGGGCCCCACTGATACGGGGTGCCGTAGGTCTGTTTGTTAACCACGTACCACGGCGCATCTTTCAGGCGTGGGTCGAGGCTTTTCCAGTTCGCAATCAACGCGGTGTTGATCGGCTGCACACGCTTGCCGACGATCAACCGCAACGAGGCATCGCCCGACGCCGTCACCAGGTCATAACCACCCTTGGCCATCAGGCTGACCATTTCATCGGAAGTTGCCGCAGTCTTCACATTGACCTTGCAGCCGGTTTCTTTCTCGAAACCGGTCACCCAGTCGTAGGCCTTGTCGCTTTCGCCACGTTCGATGTAGCCGGGCCACGCCACGATATCCAGCTGACCTTCGCCAGCACCGACCGCTTTAAGCGGTTCGGCGGCCTGGAGACTGGCGCTGGCCAGCAGCGCCGTGGTGATTGCACTGAGCAGTGCGGTCTTGTGCACGAACATGGGAATTCCCTCTTCTTTAATTATGGTCGGGGCAGTTGTGAACGTGGTGAAGCATGCCGTTAGCGGCTTGTTATTAGCGTAGTCAGAGATGCTGTCCGTGGCGCGCCATGATGTGCCGCACCACGCTGTAGTCCTGAAGCGAATCGCTGGATAAGTCTTTGCCATACCCGGACCGTTTAAGGCCGCCGTGAGGCATTTCGCTGACCAGCATGAAATGGCTGTTGATCCAGGTGCAGCCGTACTGCAAGCGCGCCGCGACCTGCATGGCCTTGTCGAGGTTCTGCGTCCAGACCGAGGAGGCGAGGCCGTACTCCGAATCGTTGGCCCAGTCCACGGCTTGTTCGAGCTGATCGAAGCGGGTAACGGTGACCACCGGCCCGAAGACTTCGCGCTGGACGATCTCATCGCTCTGCTTGCAACCGGCCAGCAGCGTCGGCTGGTAATAGAAGCCGGCACCGGAATGCACCGCCGCTCCGGTCACCCGTTCAATGTGCGGCTGACCCAGGGCGCGTTCGACAAAACTGGCCACGCGGTCGCGTTGGCGGGTGCTGATCAGCGGGCCGATCTCGTTGTCGGCGTCGCGTTTACCGGCAAAGCGCAAGCTGCTGACCGCCGCGCCGAGTTCGGCCACCAGACGGTCGTGAATCCCGGCCTGTGCATAAATCCGGCAAGCCGCGGTGCAATCCTGCCCCGCGTTGTAATAACCGTAAGTGCGCACGCCTTCGACCACGGCCTGGATGTCCGCATCGTTGCAGACGATCACCGGCGCTTTGCCGCCGAGCTCAAGGTGCGTGCGTTTGAGGGTTTTTGCTGCCGCTTGCAGGATTTTCTGCCCGGTGACGATATCCCCGGTCAGCGACACCATGCGCACTTTGGGATGGCTGACCAAGTGACTGCCGACACCTTCACCGCCGCCGCAGACGATGTTGATCACGCCACGTGGAAGGATTTCGGCCAGTGCAGGCGCCAGGGCCAGAATCGACAGCGGCGTGTGTTCGGACGGTTTGAACACCAGCGTGTTGCCGGCGGCGAGGGCCGGGGCGATTTTCCACGCGGCCATCATGATCGGGTAGTTCCACGGCGCAATCGAGGCGACCACGCCAATTGGATCGCGCCGGACCATGCTGGTGTAGCCCGGCAGGTATTCACCGCTGAGCTGGCCGGTCTGGCAGCGCACCGCACCGGCGAAGAAGCGGAACACATCGACCGTCGCGCTCAAGTCGTCCTGACGGGCCAGGTGCAACGGCTTGCCGCAGTTCAGGGATTCCAGACGGGCGAGGAGGTCGGCTTGTTTTTCGATGGCGTTGGCGATGTCCAGCAACAGGTTCGAGCGTTGCTGCGGTGTGGTCCGCGACCAGCCGGCGAACGCTCGGTGGGCGGCAAGGATGGCGGCTTCGACTTGCTCGGTGCTGGCTTCGGCGATGTGGGTCAGTACTTCCCCGGTGGCGGGGTTGAGGATCGGTTCGACAAAACCCTGGCCCGCGACCAATTCGCCATCGATCAACAACGCGGTGAACAACGGGGTCTGCGCGCCAGCCATTTTTCGGGTTCTCTTTTCTTGTATGGCCATGGTGCTCCCAGTGACTGGGGCCCGGCCGTCTTATTGATGGAGCAAGACTAGTGCGCGGGCCCGAGGTCGACAAATTCTAAATACTGAAGGTGGCGTTCGATTAAATAGATGGCTTGCGCCCGCCGTGGGGTTGTTCGCGGGCGACGGTCAAAAACGGGTCCACCAACGCCGGGCGCGCGGTGCCGCGACGCCAGGCCAGGCCGACGTCGAGGGTCTGGCTCAGGTCGGCAATCGGCCGCGCTTCGATGATGTCGCCCTCCAGGGACCAGGGGCGGTAGGTCATGTCGGGCTGGATCGATACGCCCAGACCTGCGGCCACCAGGCTTCGAACGGCTTCCGTCGACGCGGTTTTCAGGGTGATGCGCGGTTGCAGGCCGGCCCCGCACCACATGCGGTGGGCGTTGCGGTCCATTTCGTCGACGTTGAGCTGAATCAGCGGCTCGCGGGCCACATCGGCGAGGTTGATGCTGTCGTGTTCCAGCAACGGATGCTGGGCCGGCAACCACAACCGATGGGGCGAGTGGGTCAGCACTTCAGTCTGCAAGGCATGGCGGTCTTCGAGGTTGGACAGGATCAGCACGCCGACATCGATCTCGCCGCTGACCAGCAAATGCTCGATATAGGGGCGTTCGTCCTCCATTACCCGGATCTCGACATTGGGGTAGGCGCGCTGGAAACGGGTGAGCAAATCCGCGAGGTAGTAACCGGCCACCAGGCTGGTCACGCCAATGATCAACTGGCCGGCGACCTGGTCGGTGCTTTGTTGCAGGCTGCGTTTGGCGTTATCCACGGTCGCCAGAATCAGGTGCGCCTGGCGCAGGAATTGATGGCCCTGATGGGTCAGGCTCATGCCCTTGGCGTGCCGGTTGAACAGGCCGACGCCAATCTCTTCTTCGAGTTGCTGGATCGCCAGGGTCAAGGTCGATTGGGAAATGAACGCGGTTTGCGCGGCGGCAGAGATCGATCCGGTCTCGGCCACGGCGATGAAATGACGAATCTGACGCAAGGTCATCATGGGGAATACCCGGTGGGCAGTTTTTATAGATTCGCTTGAGTGTATATCGCTTTTATCGATGACCCTGTTTTTCCAGGCAACATCCAGAAGCACTCTCGTCCCCGGTCTCCGGGCACTTTCGTTCTAGGCTGGTGGCCTTATGTGTCCGGTTAACCCCTTTCGTGGAGGCGGCAAAATGAATACGCGTGGATTGCTCGATCAACTACTCAAGTCCGGTCAGGACCTGATGCAGAACAAGGCCGGCGGAAATCAAAACAAATCGTCCAGCGGTGGATTGGGCGGATTGCTCGGTGGCGGCGGTGGTTCGGGCGGGCTCGGCGGTTTGCTTTCTGGCGCGGGCGGTGGTGCTTTGGCGGCCGGCGCCATGGGTCTGTTGCTTGGCAGCAAAAAGGCCCGCAATGTCGGCGGCAAAGTCGCCATCTACGGTGGCCTCGCGGCACTCGGTGTTATTGCCTACAAGGCTTACGGCAACTGGCAGGCCCAGCAGGGCACGGCGCCGAAGACCGAGCCGCAAACACTCGACCGTCTGCCCCCGGCGCAAGTCGAGTTGCACAGCCAGGCGATTCTCAAGGCGTTGGTTGCAGCGGCCAAAGCCGATGGCCACGTTGATGACCGTGAGCGCGCATTGATCGAAGGCGAGTTCACCAAGCTCGACAACGATCAGGAATTGCAGCAGTGGCTGCATGCCGAACTCAGCAAGCCGCTCGACCCGACAGAAGTCGCCCGCGCGGCGAGCACGCCGGAAATGGCTGCCGAGATGTACATCGCCAGTGTGATGCTAGTGGATGAGGAGAGCTTCATGGAGAAGTCCTACCTGGATGAACTGGCACGGCAGTTGAAGCTGGAGCCGGGGTTGAAGGCTGAGTTGGAGAAGCAGGTGCGTCAGGCGTCCCTGTAAGGTTGATCGCCTTCGCGGGCAAGTCGAATCGCCGCACCGCGAAGGCGTCTCAAGCCGCACCACCTCCCGAGGCTAATCTACGACTCATTTCTTCCGCCACGCCCCTGCGACCCGCCACCCGATCCACCGCAAAGCCCTGGCCCAGAGGCCTCCTGCCGTTTTCGCGCACAAGGTCGAGAACTGCCAAGCCTTCGTCTTATAAATGAGACACCCTCAGCTATACTTCGCAGCATTTGAACCGCCCCGAGGACTGACTGTGAAGAACTGGACGTTGCGCCAACGCATCTTGGCGAGCTTTGCGGTGATTATCGCCATCATGTTGCTGATGGTCGTCGTCTCGTATTCGCGGCTGTTGAAGATTGAAGCCAGTGAAGCCAGTGTTCGAGACGACGCACTTCCCGGGGTCTATTACAGCTCGACGATTCGTGGCGCTTGGGTCGACAGCTTTCTCCAGATTCAGGAAATGCTGGGCTTGAAGGAAGGGCAGGGCATCAGTGCCGAAGACGCCGCTGACTTCAAAAGCTACGAAGCGCGTGTGCAGGAAGCGATGAGTAACTATCGCGCCACCGTTACTACGGATGAAGACAAGGTCGAATTCGCGACCTTCGAAAAACTTCATGAGGAATACGGCAAACTCCTGGCCGCGGTGCTCGACCTGCATAAGCGAAATCAAGAGGCCGACGCCATCAAGTTGTTCAACGAACAACTGACCCCGGCCTGGACTGCGGGACGCGTAAAGCTCAATGACATCCTCCGCGAAAACAAAGCGGTGGCTGATCAGGACATCGCGAACATCGACGATGCCGTGATTACCGCGAAAGTCATCATGGGCATTTCCCTGCTGGTCGCGATATTGGCTGCCGGCCTCTGCGGTTTGCTGTTGATGCGCGCGATCATGGCGCCGATGAACCGCATTGTGCAGATCCTTGAAATCATGCGTACCGGCGACCTCAGCGGTCGTCTGAACCTGGAACGCAAAGACGAATTCGGTGCCGTGGAAACCGGCTTCAACGACATGATGACCGAGCTCACCGCGCTCGTGTCCCAGGCCCAACGCTCTTCCGTCCAGGTCACCACGTCGGTGACCGAGATCGCCGCCACCTCCAAGCAACAACAAGCCACCGCCACCGAAACCGCCGCCACCACCACCGAAATCGGCGCGACGTCCCGCGAAATCGCGGCCACCTCCCGTGATCTGGTGCGCACCATGACCGAAGTCTCTACCGCCGCCGATCAAGCCTCGGTAGCGGCCGGTTCCGGGCAGCAAGGGCTGGCGCGGATGGAGGAGACCATGCACTCAGTGATGGGCGCGGCCGATCTGGTCAACGCCAAACTGGCGATCCTCAATGAGAAGGCCGGCAACATCAACCAGGTGGTGGTGACCATCGTCAAAGTCGCCGACCAGACCAACCTGTTGTCGCTGAACGCGGCCATCGAAGCCGAAAAGGCTGGCGAATACGGACGCGGATTTGCCGTGGTCGCCACCGAAGTGCGGCGTCTGGCGGACCAGACTGCCGTCGCCACCTACGACATCGAGCAAATGGTCCGTGAAATCCAGTCGGCGGTGTCGGCCGGGGTCATGGGTATGGACAAGTTTTCTGAAGAAGTACGCCGCGGCATGTCCGAGGTGCAGCAGGTCGGCGAGCAGCTGTCGCAGATCATCCACCAGGTTCAGGCGCTGGCGCCGCGGGTGTTGATGGTCAATGAAGGCATGCAGGCGCAGGCCACCGGCGCCGAACAGATCAACCACGCGCTGGTGCAGTTGGGTGATGCCAGCAGCCAGACCGTCGAGTCCTTGCGCCAGGCCAGTTTTGCCATTGACGAGCTGAGCCAGGTGGCCGTAGGGCTGCGGGGCGGCGTCTCGCGATTCAAAGTCTGATGAGCGAGCTCGCGGCCAAACGCAGCGCGGTGATGCCGGTAAAGCACGCGTTGTTTCTGCTGTTTCGCATCGGCAATGAACGTTATGCCTTGCAGGCGCGCGAAGTGGCCGAGGTGCTGCCGCGTCTGCCATTGAAGCCGATTGCCAAGGCGCCGGACTGGGTCGCCGGGGTGTTCGCCTATCGCAGCGCGGTGGTGCCGGTGATCGACCTCAGTGCGCTGACGTTTGGTGAACCGGCGCAAGCCCGCACCAGTACCCGGCTGGTGCTGGTGCACTATTGGCCGGATGAGCAGACGCCTTCACAGTTGCTCGGGCTGATTCTGGAACAGGCCACCGACACCTTGCGCTGCAACCCGGCGGATTTTAAACCCTATGGCCTGGACAACCGCCAGGCGCCCTACCTGGGGCCGGTTCGTGAAGATGCCCAAGGCTTGCTGCAATGGGTGCGGGTGGCCGATCTGCTCGATGAGCAGGTGCGCGCGCTGCTGTTTCCTTCGCCACCGCTGGACCCTGCATCGCTTGAGGTGCGGCCATGAGCAGCGATCAGCGGTTTTTCGATTTCCTCAAGGAGCGCATCGGCCTTGATGTGACGTCGGTGGGACCGGCGATCATCGAGCGTGCGGTGCGCCAGCGCAGCACGGCCTCCGGGGCGCTGACGGCCGATGAGTATTGGCACACGTTGCAAGGTTCGCGGGACGAACAGCAGGCGTTGATTGAAGCGGTGATCGTTCCCGAGACCTGGTTTTTCCGCTACCCGGAGTCCTTCGCGACCCTGGCGAAACTGGCCATCCAGCGTTTGGCCGACATCAACAACATGCGCGCGCTGCGGATTCTCAGCCTGCCGTGCTCCACGGGCGAGGAGCCGTACTCCATCGCCATGGCCTTGCTTGATGCCGGACTCAAGCCGCATCAGTTCAAGGTTGAAGGCATGGACGTCAGCCCGCTGTCGGTGGAAAAAGCCAAGCGCGCGCTGTACGGCAAGAATTCGTTTCGTGGCCAGGACATCGAGTTTCGCGAGCGGCATTTCACGGCCGAAGAAGACGGCTACCGCCTCAACGAGCGAGTGCTTGAACAGGTGCGTTTGCAGGTCGGCAATCTGCTGGATCCGGCGCTGCTGGCCAGCGAGCCACCCTATGATTTTGTGTTCTGCCGCAACCTGCTGATCTATTTCGATCTGCCCACCCAGCAGCAAGTCTTCGAAGTACTCAAACGCCTGACCCATGTCGACGGCGTGCTGTTTATCGGCCCGGCCGAAGGCAGCTTGCTCGGTCGTTTCGGCATGCGCTCGATTGGCATCCCGCAATCTTTTGCCTTCAGCCGTCAGAGCGTGCCCGAGCCTCTGCCAGTCTTTGTTCCGACACCGCTGCCGGTGCGCCAGCCGGTGCGCAGCGTGACGCCGCCGCCCGTGCGCAATCGTCCGTTCGCAACCCTCACACCGCCGGCCGTCACGCCAAAAGCCTCGGACGCTGCCGCCTTGCTGGCCAACATCGCGGCCCTCGCCAACGAAGGCAAAAGTGCCGAAGCCCGCGCCGCCTGCGAAGGTTATTTGCGCAATCACGAACCGGTGGCCCAGGTGTTTTATTGGCTGGGTCTGCTCAGCGATGTCACCGGCCGAGTCCTCGAGGCCCAGGGTTTTTATCGCAAGGCGTTGTACCTCGAACCGCAACACCCCGACGCGTTGATGCACCTGGCCGCCTTGCTGCAATCCCAGGGCGACACGGCGGGAGCGAAAAGATTGCAGGACCGCGCCGCCCGCAGCGAACGCGCCGCCGACAGTGAGCGTAAACGATGAACGCCTCCGACACCTTGAGCCTCACCCATAAAGATGCCCAGGCCATCGACGATTGCTGGAACCGCATTGGCATCCACGGCGACAAGTCCTGCCCGCTGTTGATCGAGCACATTCACTGCCGCAACTGCTCGGTGTATTCCGCCGCGGCGACGCGCTTGCTCGACCGCTACGCCTTGCAACAGGACGATCGCGAGCAGGTCCCGGTGGCGGTCGAAATCGATGTGAAAACCCGCTCGCTGCTGATGTTTCGGCTTGGCGAAGAATGGCTGGGCCTGGCCACTCGCAGCCTGGTCGAAGTGGCGCCGTTGCAAGCGATTCATTCATTGCCGCACCAGCGCTCCCAGGCCCTGCTCGGCGTGGCGAATGTGCGCGGTGCTTTAGTGGCGTGCCTGTCTTTGGTGGAACTGCTAGGTCTCGATGGCACTGCCAGCGTGGCGTCTGGCGCGCGCGTGATGCCGAGGATGCTGATCATTGCCGCCCACGGCGGGCCAGTCGTGGTACCGGTGGACGAAGTGGACGGGATTCACGCCATCGACGAGCGCATCCTCGATGCCGCATCGCAGTCCGGCACCCAGGCCAGCGCCAGATACACCCGGGGCGTGTTGCATTTCAAGGGTCGCAGCCTGCGTTGGCTGGATGAAGAACAGCTGTTGTCCGCCGTGACCCGGAGCCTCACATGACCCCCGAGCAAATGCGCGACGCCTCGTTGCTGGAGCTGTTCAGCCTCGAAGCCGAAGCCCAGACCCAGGTGTTGAGCGCAGGTCTTCTGGCGCTGGAACGCGACCCGACCCAGGCCGATCACCTCGAATCGTGCATGCGCGCGGCTCACTCGCTCAAAGGCGCGGCGCGGATTGTCGGCGTCGATGCCGGCGTCAGCGTCGCCCATGTGATGGAGGATTGCCTGGTCAGCGCGCAGGAAGGGCGCCTGTACCTGCGGCCCGAGCACATTGACGCCTTGCTGCAAGGCACTGATTTGCTGATGCGCATTGCGACGCCGAGTAACAATCCCGGAGCGGCGGATATCGAAGCCTATGTGGCACTGATGGCGCGGTTGCTGGATCCGCTGGCGCTGGCCGCGCCGATCAGCACGCCGATCGCCCCGTTCATGACCGAGTCCGAGCCGGAGCCCGAAGCACTCGCGCCCAAGGTCGAGGAATTGATTCCGGCCGCCGAACCGCCCCCCGCAGAACCGCCGAAAAAGCCCCGGCGCACCACCGAAAACGGCGAACGCGTGTTGCGCGTCACGGCCGAACGCTTGAACAGCCTGCTCGACCTGTCGAGCAAATCCCTGGTCGAAACCCAGCGACTCAAGCCGCACCTGGCCACGATGCAACGCCTCAAACGCATGCAGAACAATGGCCTGCGGGCGCTGGAAAACCTCAACGTCCACCTCAAGGAACATGCTTTGAGCCTCGAAGCCCAGGAAGCCCTGGGCGATGCCCGGCGGTTGCTGGCTGAGGCGCAGCAATTGCTGGTGGAAAAAAACGCCGAACTGGACGAGTTTGCCTGGCAGGCCAGTCAGCGGGCGCAAGTCTTGTACGACACCGCGCTGGCCTGTCGCATGCGGCCGTTTGCCGACGTATTGAGCGGGCAAGTGCGCATGGTCCGCGACCTCGGTCGCAGCCTCGGTAAACAGGTGCGGCTGGAGATTGAGGGCGAGAAAACCCAGGTCGATCGCGACGTCCTGGAAAAGCTCGAAGCGCCGCTGACGCATTTGCTGCGCAACGCTGTCGATCACGGCATCGAATCCCCCGAGCAACGCCTGCTCGCCGGCAAGCCTGAGGAGGGTCTGATTCGTCTACGCGCCTCCCATCAAGCCGGTTTGCTGGTGCTGGAGTTGAGTGACGACGGTCACGGCGTCGATCTGGAAAAGGTCCGCCGCAGCATCATCGCGCGGCAGCTATCCCCCGCTGAAACCGCTGCCCGGTTGAGCGAAGAGGAGTTGCTGACCTTCTTGTTCCTGCCGGGTTTCAGCCTGCGCGACACGGTTACCGAAGTGTCCGGGCGCGGCGTCGGCCTGGACGCGGTTCAGCACATGGTCCGTCAGTTGCGCGGCGCGGTGGTGCTGGAGCAGACGGCAGGCGAGGGCAGCCGCTTTCACCTCGAAGTGCCGCTGACACTGTCGGTGGTGCGCAGTCTGGTGGTGGAAGTCGGTGACGAGGCGTATGCGTTTCCGCTGGCGCACATCGAGCGCATGTGCGATCTGGAGCCGGCGGACATCGTCCAGATCGAAGGGCGTCAGCACTTCTGGCACGAAGGTCGGCATGTCGGGCTGGTCGCCGCCAGTCAGCTGTTGCAGCGCCCGGCGAGCCAAAACAGTCAGCAAACCCTGAAAGTCGTGGTGATCCGCGAGCGCGAGGCGATTTACGGGGTGGCGGTCGAGCGGTTTATCGGCGAGCGGACATTGGTCGTATTGCCGCTGGACGAACGTCTGGGCAAGGTGCAGGACATTTCCGCCGGAGCCTTGCTCGACGACGGCTCGGTGGTGCTGATCGTCGACGTCGAAGACATGCTGCGCTCGGTGGACAAACTGCTCAACACCGGGCGTCTGGAGCGGATTGCCCGTCAGGGCAGCCAGGTCGTGGAAGCGGCCCGCAAACGGATTCTGGTGGTCGACGATTCGTTGACCGTTCGCGAGTTGCAGCGCAAGTTGTTGCTCAATCGCGGCTACGACGTGGCCGTGGCGGTCGACGGTATGGATGGCTGGAACGCCCTGCGTTCGGAGGATTTCGATCTGCTGATTACTGACATTGATATGCCACGCATGGACGGTATCGAACTGGTGTCTTTATTGCGCCAGGACAATCGCCTGCAATCGCTGCCGGTGATGGTGGTGTCCTATAAAGATCGCGAAGAAGACCGCCGTCGTGGACTGGACGCCGGAGCCGACTATTATCTAGCCAAAGCCAGTTTTCATGACGATGCCCTGCTTGATGCAGTGGTTGAGCTCATCGGAGGAGCGCGGGCATGAAAATAGCGATCGTCAATGACATGCCGATGGCGGTGGAGGCCCTGCGCCGTGCCCTGGCATTCGACCCGGCGCATGAAGTGGTCTGGGTTGCCGGCAATGGCGCGGAGGCGGTGCAGCGTTGCGCCGAACATACGCCGGACCTGATCCTGATGGACCTGATCATGCCGGTGATGGACGGCGTCGAGGCCACCCGACGGATTATGGCCGAGACCCCGTGCGCCATTGTCATCGTCACGGTCGACCGGCAGCAGAACGTGCACCGGGTGTTCGAGGCCATGGGCCACGGTGCGCTGGACGTGGTCGACACACCAGCCCTCGGTGCCGGCAATGCCCAGGAGGCCGCCGCGCCGTTGTTGCGCAAGATCATGAACATTGGCTGGCTGATTGGTGACAAGGGCAATCGGGAGCGATCCGCCCCCAGCCCGCTGCGCAGTTCGGCCTCGCGCCAGCGGTTGGTTGCGATTGGCTCGTCGGCCGGCGGGCCGGCGGCGCTGGAAGTCCTGCTGAAAGGGCTGCCACGGGATTTTTCGGCCGCGATCGTGCTGGTGCAGCATGTTGACCAGGTGTTCGCCGCCGGCATGGCCGAGTGGCTCAGCAGCGCCAGCGGCCTGAAAGTGCGTCTGGCTCAGGAAGGCGAGCCTCCTTTGGCAGGCACAGTGTTGCTGGCGGGCACCAACCACCACATACGCCTGTTGAAAAACGGCACGCTGGCCTACACCGCCGAACCGGTCAACGAGATCTATCGGCCCTCAATCGATGTATTTTTCGAGAGCGTGGCCAGTTACTGGAACGGTGATGCCGTGGGGGTTCTGCTCACCGGCATGGGGCGCGACGGCGCGCAGGGGCTTAAACTCATGCGCCAACAGGGCTACCTGACCATCGCTCAGGACCAACAAAGCAGTGCGGTTTACGGAATGCCGAAAGCGGCAGCGGCCATCGACGCCGCCGTGGAAGTTCGCCCACTGGACAAGATAGCGCCACGATTGCTGGAGATTTTCCCAAAATGAAGACTTTTCACAGCAATCCTGGCCCAGGCAGCATTCAGGTGACCGCACATGACTGACTTACAACTCGACGACTTCAAGACCGACGAAAACGCCGCCATGGTGTTGCTGGTGGACGATCAGGCGATGATTGGCGAAGCGGTGCGTCGCGGGTTGTCGAACGAAGACAATATCGACTTCCACTTCTGCGCCGACCCACATCAGGCGATCGCGCAGGCGATTCGTATCAAACCGACGGTGATCCTGCAGGATCTGGTGATGCCCGGGTTGGACGGCCTGAGCCTGGTACGTGAATACCGTAACCATCCGGCGACCAAAAATATTCCGATCATTGTCCTGTCGACCAAGGAAGACCCGCTGATCAAGAGCGCGGCGTTCGCGGCCGGGGCCAATGATTACCTGGTCAAGCTGCCGGACAACATCGAACTGGTGGCGCGCATTCGCTATCACTCGCGGTCCTACATGACGATGTTGCAGCGCGATGCGGCCTACCGTGCGTTGCGGGTCAGCCAGCAGCAGTTGCTCGACACCAACCTGGTGTTGCAGCGGTTGATGAATTCCGACGGCTTGACCGGGCTGTCGAACCGCCGGCACTTCGACGAATACCTGGAGCTGGAATGGCGCCGTTCCCTGCGTGATCAGAGCCAGCTGTCGCTGCTGATGATCGATGTCGACTACTTCAAGTCTTACAACGACAGCTTTGGCCACCTCGAAGGCGATGAAGCCCTGCGCAAAGTCGCGACCGCGATCCGCGATGCCAGCGCCCGACCGTCGGACCTGCCAGCCCGTTACGGGGGGGAAGAATTTGTCCTGGTGCTGCCCAACACCACACCGGGCGGCGCGCGGCTGGTGGCGGAAAAACTCCGCCTCACCGTGGAAGCGCTGAAGATTCCGCACATTTTCCCCAGCGAAGGCTCTAGCCTGACCATCAGCATCGGCCTGTCGACCATGATCCCGCAGCCGGGCAGCGATTGCCGGCAACTGATCTCGGCGGCGGACAAGGGGCTGTACCTGGCGAAGAACAATGGGCGTAATCAGGTGGGGATCGAGTGATTTGCAGTTTCTACCGTGCGACGTAGAACCTGCGGGAGCCGGGCTTGCCCGCGATGACGGTCTGTCAGTCGATGAAAGTATCGACTATCAGGCCCTCATCGCGGGCAAGCCCGGCTCCCACAGGGTTCTGCGTCGTTGCAAAGATCGTGTTTAAGCCCGTCTTTTCAGCCAGGCGGACTGCCGTTTCAGGCCTTTTGCCGTTATACTCGCCGGCTTTCAAAAGTTCGCCAACGAGTGCTGCCCGCCATGGAAATCAACCCGATCCTTAACAGTATCAAGGACCTGTCCGAGCGCTCCGAAACTATTCGGGGGTATCTTTGACTACGATCAAAAGCATGAGCGTCTGACTGAAGTCAATCGCGAGCTTGAAGATCCGTCTGTCTGGAACAACCCGTCTTACGCTCAGGAACTGGGCCGCGAGCGGTCGCTGCTGGCTCAGATCGTCGAAACCCTCGACGAAATGCACAGCGGTCTGGCCGATGCCAAAGATTTGCTGCTGATGTCCGCCGAAGAAGAAGACCAGGCCGCCGTCGATGACGTCGCTGCCGAAGTCGAGCGCCTGCGCGAGTCGCTGGAAAAACTCGAATTCCGTCGCATGTTCAGCGGTGAGATGGACGCCAACAACGCCTACCTGGACATCCAGGCCGGCTCCGGCGGCACCGAGGCTCAGGACTGGGCCAACATCCTGCTGCGCATGTACCTGCGCTGGGCTGACAAACGCGGTTTCGACGCGACCATCATGGAACTGTCGGCCGGTGAAGTCGCCGGGATCAAGGGCGCCACGGTCCACATCAAGGGCGAATACGCCTTTGGCTGGCTGCGCACCGAGATCGGCGTGCACCGTCTGGTGCGCAAGAGCCCGTTCGACTCCGGCAACCGCCGCCACACCTCGTTCTCGGCCGTGTTCGTGTCACCGGAAATCGATGACAACATCGAAATTGACATCAACCCGTCGGACCTGCGCATCGACACCTACCGCTCCTCGGGTGCCGGTGGCCAGCACGTAAACACCACCGACTCGGCCGTGCGTATTACCCACGTACCGACCAACACCGTGGTCAGCTGCCAGAACGAACGCTCCCAGCACGCCAACAAAGACACCGCGATGAAAATGTTGCGGGCGCGCTTGTACGAGCAGGAAGTGCAGAAACGCAACGCCGCCTCCCAGGCCCTGGAAGACACCAAGTCGGACATCGGCTGGGGTCACCAGATTCGCTCTTACGTGCTCGACGCGTCGCGAATCAAGGATTTGCGCACTAACATCGAACGCAGTGACTGCGACAAGGTGCTCGACGGCGATATCGACGAATACCTGGTGGCAAGCCTGAAACAAGGGCTGTAAACCGTCAGTCAAGACCTTAAGTCCCCTGCCCTCGGTGGGGGCAACGAACCTGTGATGGAATTTTTAAAGACATGAGCGACCTACAAATCGACCAGGCCCTGCAACAGGAAGAAAACTCCCTGATCGCCCTGCGCAAGGAAAAGCTTGCTGCCGAGCGCGCCAAGGGCAATGCCTTCCCCAACGACTTCCGCCGCGACAACTACTGCGAAGACTTGCAGAAACAGTACGCGGACAAGACCAAGGAAGAGCTGGCAGAGGCTGCGATCCCGGTCAAGGTTGCCGGTCGCATCATGCTCAACCGTGGCTCGTTCATGGTGATCCAGGACATGACCGGACGCATCCAGGTCTACGTCAACCGTAAGACCCTGTCCGAAGACACCCTGGCCGCGGTCAAAACCTGGGACATGGGCGACATCATCGCCGCCGTTGGCACCCTGGCCCGTTCCGGCAAGGGCGACCTGTACGTTGAAATGACTGAAGTGCGCCTGCTGACCAAATCGCTGCGCCCACTGCCGGACAAGCATCACGGCCTGACCGACACCGAACAGCGCTATCGCCAGCGCTACGTTGACCTGATCGTCAACGAAGAGGTACGCCAGACGTTCCGCGTGCGTTCGCAAGTGATTGCGCACATCCGCAGCTTCCTGATGAAGCGTGACTTCCTGGAAGTCGAAACGCCGATGCTGCAAACCATTCCGGGCGGCGCGGCGGCCAAGCCATTCGAGACGCATCACAACGCGCTGGACCTGGAAATGTTCCTGCGTATCGCGCCTGAGCTGTACCTCAAGCGCCTGGTTGTCGGCGGCTTCGAGAAAGTGTTCGAGATCAACCGCAACTTCCGTAACGAAGGCGTTTCGACGCGTCACAACCCTGAATTCACCATGTTGGAGTTCTACCAGGCTTACGCCGACTACGAAGACAACATGGACCTGACCGAAGAACTGTTCCGCGAACTGGCACAGCTGGTCCTGGGCAGCACCGACGTGCCCTACGGCGACAAGGTGTTCCACTTCGGCGAACCGTTCGTGCGTCTGTCGGTGTTCGACTCGATCCTCAAGTACAACCCTGAGCTGACCGCTGACGATCTGACCGACATCGAGAAGGCTCGCGCCATCGCCAAGAAGGCCGGCGCCAAGGTGCTGGGCTTCGAAGGTCTGGGCAAGTTGCAGGTGATGATCTTCGAAGAGCTGGTCGAGCACAAGCTGGAACAGCCGCACTTCATCACTCAGTACCCGTTCGAAGTGTCGCCGCTGGCCCGTCGCAATGATGACAACCCGAACGTCACCGACCGTTTCGAACTGTTCATCGGTGGCCGTGAAATCGCCAACGCCTATTCCGAGTTGAACGACGCGGAAGACCAGGCCGAGCGCTTCATGGCGCAGGTGGCCGACAAGGACGCGGGCGACGACGAAGCCATGCACTACGACGCCGACTTCGTTCGCGCGCTGGAGTACGGCATGCCGCCAACAGCCGGTGAAGGGATCGGTATCGACCGTCTGGTGATGTTGTTGACCAACTCACCGTCGATCCGCGACGTGATCCTGTTCCCGCACATGCGGCCGCAAGCGTAAGTGTTTCAATAAAAAAGCCGCCTATAACAGGCGGCTTTTTATTGCCTGTCTGGTACAAACGTATCAAATGGTTACTTTTGAAGTAAGAGAGGAAGACCTGTCGTGAACCGTGCAATTGCTCAAGAAGGTGCAGCGGGCGTCGCCACTGCGGTCGCTGAAAGCGTTCAGTACCAGGGCCGCAAGGCCAGCCGACAGGGCAGCGAACAGCGTCGACAGGACATTCTCGATGCGGCGATGCGCATTGTCGTGCGTGATGGCGTGCGGGCCGTGCGCCACCGTGCGGTCGCTGCAGAGGCCGGCGTGCCGCTGTCGGCCACCACTTATTACTTCAAGGATATCGATGACTTGCTCACCGATACCTTCGCCCAATACGTGGAACGCAGCGCCGCGTTCATGGCCAAGCTGTGGGTGAACAACGAGGGCCTGCTGCGCGAGATGGTGGTCAGCGGCGACGGCAGCCCTGAGTCGCGCTCGCAACTGGCCGACGACATTGCGCGGTTGATGGCGGACTATGTGCACCGGCAACTGATCAACCGCCGCGAACACTTGATGGCCGAACAGGCGTTCCGTCAGGAAGCGCTGCTGAACCCGCGCCTGGCGCTGTTGGTACGCTCACATCAGCAAATTCTGCTACAGGGCACGTGCCAGCTTTTCCAGGTATTGGGTTCGCGTGAACCGCAACAGGATGCCAAAGTGTTGACGGCGATTATCGGACGGATGGAATATCAGGGCCTGCTCAACGACGCCGAGCCTGTCGCCGAAGCCGAAATGCTCGGCATCCTGACCCGCTACATGCACCTGGTATTGGCGTCGGTGTAATTCCTGCGGGAACCCACACCCCTGTGGGAGCGGGCTTGCCCGCGATGACGGACTGACATTCAACATCTTTGTTGCCTGACAGATCGCTATCGCGAGCAAGCTCGCTCCCACAGGGGCCGGGGTCGGTTTGAGATCGCGGTGTATCGATAGGGAGTGTTGAATGAAAGCCTGGCGTGTCGTTGTGATCGCCTTGTCGTTCCTGCTGCTCAGTGGCTGTCTGGTGACCTTCAGGGATCCACTGCCCGCCAGCGACCCCGCGCCCAAAGGTCTGCTCGGCAAATGGACCAGCACCAACGCCTGGGGCGAGCCGATGAATCTGGAGTTGACCCGTCTGAGCGACAATCGCTACCAGGCGGTCAGCTACTTCAAGGCCAAACCCAAAGAGCGCGAGGCCTACCCCTTTACGGTGTCACGCCATGGCAGTCGCTGGTACCTGTCGGCCAAGGTGCCAGCGCAGTTCGGCGGGCATTTCATCATTGCCGGGTTTGAACTCACCGATAAGCACGAATTGGTGGTCTACAACCTCGATCTCGAGCAGATCAATCAAGCCCTCGGACAAGAAGCCCTGAGCGGTGAAGGCTTCCAGACCGATGATGGCGACGGTGTCTTGATCAACAACAGCATGGATCAGGTCTTTGCTTACCTCGATGATCCGGCCAATTCCGATGTCTTCGTCGAGGCGGTGCGCTATCAGCGCCTGGCCAAAGCTAAAGTTAAATAAAGCCAGCACCTAACGGTTTTACTACAGGAGTTTCGGGTGGACGATTACCAGCAGACGATACGCATTTTGTCCGATCGCATTGTGCTGGCACAGACGCCGATTCGCGTCCTCGATGCGGTCAAGTGGGACGACAGCATCCGCAAGGGTTTCCTCAAGGCCAAGGGCAAGGAAATGCCGGCGGTGGACCGCGACTATTACCTCAATCGGCCGCTGTCGTTCGATTCCAGCAAAGTGAAGCTGGAATTCCAGAACATCGAGCGTGACATCACCCGTCAGCTCGGCCAGTTCAACCCGGTCGGCCAGATCATGCGGCGCATGTGCAAGGAATACCGGATGGTGGTGCGCATGCTCGAAGCGCGCGGCACCGAAGATTTCGGGCTGATTTCCCAGGAACTGTACGGCGCTGCGTCCGACGCGTTCCATGCCGGTGACCCGACCCTGTCCGACCTCGGCCTGATGCTCTCCGATTACCTGAATAACATTGATGGCCGGGGTGACCTGAAGGACGAGCCGAAAATCCTCACCGCCAAGGATGCCGTGCATTTATTGCAAACCCGGCTGAGTAAAGTATTTGGCGAGGCGGAAGAAACCATTCGCGTGTTCGAGTCCGACGGCATTGTCGCCGATGCGGCGGCCGGCGCTGACTACATCAAGATTCGCACCGACGCGATGTTCAACGAACGTGACGTGCGCGCCCTGGAAGTTCACGAAGGTCTGGTCCACGTCGGCACCACGCTCAACGGGCTGAACCAGCCGATCTGCACCTTCCTTTCCAAAGGCCCGCCGTCGTCGACCGTGACCCAGGAAGGGCTGGCGATCCTGATGGAAATCATCACCTTCGCGTCTTACCCGAGCCGCCTGCGCAAACTGACCAACCGCACCCGGGCCATTCACATGGTGGAGGAGGGCGCGGACTTCTTGCAGGTCTTCGAATTCTTCCGCGAGCAAGGCTTCGAAATGCCGGAAAGCTACGGCAACGCCAGTCGGGTGTTCCGTGGTTCGATACCGACCGGCCTGCCATTTACCAAAGACTTGTCCTACCTCAAGGGCTTTATCATGGTTTACAACTACATTCAGTTGGCCGTGCGTAAGGGCAAGCTTGAACAGATTCCGCTGCTGTTTTGCGGCAAGACCACGCTGGAAGACATGCGTACCTTGCGTCAGTTGGTGGACGAAGGGCTGGTGGTGCCGCCGAAGTATTTGCCGGATCAGTTCCGCGACCTGAATGCACTGTCGGCGTGGATGTGCTTCTCCAACTTCCTCAACCACCTGAGCCTGGACCGGATCGAAGCGGACTACTCAAACATCTTATAAGGCAGGCAAGGTCCCTGTGGGAGCGGGCTTGCCCGCGATTGCGGTTTAACATTCAACATTGATGTCGCCTGACACACCGCTATCGCGGGCAAGCCCGCTCCCACAGGTTTACTGTTTCACCACCAGACCCTGTTCCAACCTATTTTTTGCGAGGTTTCAACGGATGAGAATCCTCGGCATCCTTTGCCTTCTCCTGACCCTGAGCGGTTGCAGCTCCCTGCTGTTCTACCCCGAACCCGGCCAGCTGTTCACCCCGGGAAAAGCCAAACTCGAATACCGCGAAGTGACTCTGACCACCGCCGATGGCCTCAGGCTGAACGCCTGGTGGCTGCCGGCGAAAAAAGGTGTCGAGGTCAAGGGCACCGTGCTGCACTTGCACGGCAACGGCGGCAATCTGCCGATGCATCTGGGCGGCAGTTGGTGGTTGCCGGAAGAAGGTTATCAAGTGCTGCTGATCGATTATCGCGGTTACGGTTTGTCCGAAGGCGAACCGAGTTTGCCCGCGATCTATCAGGACATCGACGCCGCGTTCAAGTGGCTCGATCAGGCGCCGGAAGTCAGAGGTAAACCACTGATCCTGCTCGGCCAGAGCCTCGGCGGTTCAATGGCCGTGCATTACCTGGTTCAGCACCCCGAACGCCAGAAACAACTCAAGGCTTTCGTCCTCGACGGCGTGCCCGCCAGTTATCGCAGCATCGGACAGTTTGCCCTGAGCAATTCCTGGCTGACCTGGGCGTTCCAGGTGCCGCTCTCGTGGCTGGTGCCGGACGGCGACAGCGCGATCAATTCCATGGCGCAGCTCAACGGCGTGCCGAAACTGATCTACCACAGCATCGACGATCCGATCGTGCCCCTTTCCAACGGCATCCGTCTGTATCAAGCTGCGCCGCCGCCGCGCGTGCTGCAATTGACCCGTGGTGGTCATGTGCAGACGTTCGCCGACCCGGTCTGGCGCAAGGTCATGCTGCGTTATCTCGATGACCCGCAGCATTTCAACGGCCTGCGTCGGTTGGGTGAAATCCCCAATTACCCGGCACCCCCGAATTCAGAAGATGAACCCTCAGAGAGTCCGCAATGAGTGAAGAACGTAACGCCATCCCGCTGATCATCACCGGTATCTGCAGCATCCTCGGCACGGTGGGTGCCCTGTGGTACCACGGCTACCTGCACTTCGCCAAACCCGAAGATGCGCTGCTGCTCAGCGACTTCACCATGATCAAGACCGTGCCGGGAGAGGACTACAAAGTTTCCCTGGAGCCTGCCTCGCAAGTGGCCCAGTGCATCGATGGCGTGCTGGTGATGTTCGACACCGAACAGAAAGGCCTGACGGGCGTCTTGGTCAACAACAAGAAAAAAGCCGTGCGCTGCATGGGCGAAGAAACCCCGCAGAAGCTGGAGCAGTGAACACTATTTATTGTGGGAGCGGGCTTGCCCGCGATGGCGGCGGCACAATCAGTATAAATATGTCAGACAAACCGCTATCGCGGGCAAGCCAGCTCCCACAGGATTGAGTGAACAACAAAAAAGCCCCGCCTGATCGACTCAGGCGGGGCTTTTGTGTTTCAGCGGGTGATGCTTAGTTCGAGCTGATCGCCGAACGCGGGATCACCGGCTGGTTGTCGTTGGAAATGGTCACTTCCACACGACGGTTCATCGCACGACCCGAGGTGCTGGTGTTTTCCGCAACCGGGTATTCCTTGCCATAACCCTGCGCAACGATGCGCGCTGGATCAACGCCCATCTTCACCAGCGCCATGCGCACGGAACCGGCGCGACGCTCGGACAGCGACTGGTTATGCGAAGCCGTACCGGTGCTGTCGGTGTAGCCTTCGACGATCACCTTGCGGTCCGGGTTTTCCTGAAGGAACTGCGCCAGTTTGTTGATGTTCACCAGACCACTGGATTTCAGGTCAGCACGGTCGGTGGCGAACAGCACGTCACCGAAGGTCACCAGCGTACCGCGATCGGTCTGCTTGGCGTTGAGGCTGTCCTGCAACTGCTTGATCTGCTGATCGCGAGCATCGAGGCGCGCCTGGGCACGTTGCGCGGCAGCGTTTTTCAGATTGGCTTCAGCGGTGCGCAGGGCGATGGTCTGCTTCGCCACTTCAACACGCTGATTGGTCAGATAGGCCAGTTGATCGACCTCGTTCTGATCTTTCTTGTCCAGGTAAGCCTTGTCGGCCTTGTCCAGGTAATCGCTGGCGTCTTTGGTTTCCAGTGCCGCCACTTTGCTGGCTTGCGGGTTGGCTTGCAGGCCGCTGTAGTTGGTGCGGGCCTGTTCCAGGTTCGCGTTAGGCGGGGTGGAGCAGGCAGCCAGTGCAACGCTTGCGGCCAGGAGAGCGGGGATCATCAATTGTGTACGCATAATAATTCGTCCTTTCTATCGATAAGAGCTTCAGGTCTGGGGTCTGGATGCGCGCTTACTGCACGGTGCGCTGGCTTTCCTGACGCAGTTCCTGAACCCCTTTCTGAGAGTCCTTCACAGCCTGTTCGGCTTTCATCGCCTGAGCTTTGCGTTCGGCTACGCGAGCGTCCCACTCAGCCTGTTCGGCCAGCACTTTAGCCTCGGCATACTTTTTGTCGTGCATGGCGATTTCGGCTTGTTTGAGCTTGTCCTGCGCGGACTTCATTTCCACGGCGGCGAACTCGGTGCCGCCGGCGCTGACGGCACCATTCACAGCGGATTGGGTCACGGCGAATTGCTCGGTTGGCGGATTGCCCGCACAACCGGCCAGTACGAAGCTGCTGCCGATTGCCAGGGCAGCCAGTTTCAAACCGCGCAGGTGATTGAAAGAGGTCTTGGCAGTGCTGATCTTCATGGTCTTCAACTCCATTGGTATAACTCCTGAAAAACTTAAAAATCCATGCTGGGCAAGGAGCCGTAACCGTCAATTTCCGGGGTGTTTTGAAACGGCCGTCCCAGGCGTGGTTAATGGCTGTGACCCGAGGGGTTTTTCAAAAGTTCAGAGAAGATGGCCTATCGCCTGAAAATACTTTGACCGAACGGACAAGGCTCTAAATCGGGAACTTTGGCGATGTGCAGCGGTATGCCCGACCTTTTCAAGGCTCGGGAACACGCAATTATCGAAGGGATATGCAGGCTAAATGTGGGAGCGGGCTTGCTCGCGAAGGCGGTGTGTCAGTCAACATTTTTATCAACTGATACGGCCTCTTCGCGAGCAAGCCCGCTCCCACAGGGTTCAGTGGGGAATCAGTGTTTCTGCTTGTCATCACCCGATGACAAATCGTGCAAGTGACGACGGGACAACGCGAGAAAACGCGGGGTCGGGCCGACGTCTTCGTACAGCGGATCACCTTCTTCATCGGTGGCCACCACGGTCGATCCTTTCACGTAGGGAAAGCTCTTTTCGAGCTCTTCCAGCGCGGCGCCGATCAGTTCGCCAAGCAGTTCTTCGGGTTGGCGCTTGGGGTACATTTCGGTAATGGCCGCCAGTCGTGCGGCCGCTTCCATGTCCAGATGAATCCTGTAACCGGTGTCGGTCAGGCGACCCTTGGCGTTTTCTTCCCAATGCTGGGCAAGTTCGCGGATTTTCATAAAAACCTCATTTCGCTCCTGCTCGTGGCAGGCGTGTGAGTGTCCGCCAGCGGTCGGCGGCAAGCCGTTGTACGGCTTACTCTTCAGACTAGCTCGAACCCATAAGGTTTACCGTCCCTTCGTCGTCTGCTTGTAAGAAGCGCTTTAGAGCGGCACTCTCTGTGGTCAGAGCATGGCATTCATAGACACCCGGATTTTCGCTGGAGAACTGCTGATGACCGATATTGATGCACGCTTGCGCGAGGACGTTCACCTGTTGGGTGAGCTGTTGGGCAACACCATTCGTGAACAGTACGGGGACGGCTTTCTCGACAAGATCGAGCAGATCCGCAAGGGCGCCAAGGCTGACCGTCGCGGTTCGATGGATGCCGAGCTGAGCGCCAGCCTCAACCAATTGAGCGAAGAAGAGTTGCTGCCGGTAGCGCGGGCGTTCAACCAGTTTCTCAACCTGGCCAATATCGCCGAGCAGTATCAGCTGATTCACCGCCGCGAAGAATCGCAACCGGCGCCGTTCGAGGCACGGGTGTTGCCGGAACTGCTCGCGCGCCTGCGCGCCGAAGGCCATAGCGCCGAATCCCTGGCCCGGCAACTGGGACGGCTGGAAATCGAACTGGTCCTGACCGCGCACCCGACCGAAGTGGCGCGCCGCACGCTGATCCAGAAATACGACGCCATCGCCGCGCAACTGGCCGCCCAGGACCATCGCGACCTGACGACAGCCGAACGCGAGCTGATTCAGGCGAAGTTGCAGCGCCTGATCGCCGAAGCCTGGCACACCGAAGAAATTCGCCGCACCCGCCCGACGCCAGTCGACGAAGCCAAATGGGGCTTTGCGGTGATCGAGCATTCGCTGTGGCAGGCGATTCCGAATTACATGCGCAAGGCCGATAAAGCCCTGCACGCCGCCACCGGCTTGCATCTACCGCTGGAAGGCGCGCCGATTCGCTTTGCCTCGTGGATGGGCGGCGACCGTGACGGCAACCCGAACGTGACGGCTGCCGTGACCCGTGAAGTGTTGCTGCTGGCGCGCTGGATGGCCGCTGATTTGTACGTGCGCGACGTCGATCACCTCGCCGCTGAACTGTCGATGCAACAGGCCAGCGATGCGTTGAAAGCCAAGGCCGGGGACAGCGCCGAACCTTATCGCGCGGTGCTTAAACAGTTGCGTGAACGTCTGCGGGCAACGCGTAACTGGGCACATGCCTCTTTGACGGCCACCACCCCGGCACCGGCCGATGTGTTGCACAACAACCGCGACCTGCTGGATCCGCTGGAGTTGTGTTACCACTCCTTACACGAGTGTGGCATGGGCGTGATCGCCGACGGTCCGTTGCTCGATTGCCTGCGTCGGGCGGTGACCTTTGGGCTGTTTCTGGTGAGGCTTGATGTGCGCCAGGACTCGTCGCGGCATACCGCGGCCATGACAGAAATCACCGATTACCTGGGGCTGGGTCGCTACGAAGACTGGAGCGAGGAAGAGCGCATCGCCTTCCTGGTGCGTGAGCAGAACAACCGTCGGCCGTTGCTGCCGGCGTACTTCAAGCCGTCGGCCGACACCGCCGAAGTGCTGGCGACGTGCCGGGAAATTGCCGCTGCCCCGGGGGCCTCGCTCGGCTCTTATGTGATCTCCATGGCCGGCGCCGCTTCCGACGTGCTCGCCGTGCAACTGCTGCTCAAAGAGTCCGGCGTGTTGCGGCCGATGCGCGTGGTGCCGTTGTTCGAAACCCTCGCCGACCTCGATAACGCCGGTCCGGTGATTGAAAAGCTGTTGCTGCTGCCGGACTATCGCTCGCGCCTGCAAGGTCCGCAGGAAGTGATGATCGGCTATTCCGACTCGGCCAAGGACGCTGGCACCACCGCCGCGGCTTGGGCGCAGTACCGGGCGCAGGAGCGTTTGGTCGATATCTGCCGCGAACAGCAAGTGGAACTGCTGCTGTTCCACGGTCGCGGCGGTACCGTGGGGCGTGGCGGCGGCCCGGCGCACGCGGCGATTCTGTCGCAGCCGCCCGGTTCTGTAGCGGGACGTTTCCGCACCACCGAACAGGGGGAAATGATTCGTTTCAAATTCGGCCTGCCGGACATCGCCGAGCAAAACCTCAATCTGTACCTGGCGGCGGTGCTGGAAGCGACCTTGCTGCCGCCCCCTCCACCGGAACCGGCCTGGCGCCATCTGATGGACGAATTGGCCGCCGACGGGGTCAAGGCTTACCGCGCCGTGGTGCGGGAAAATCCGCAGTTCGTCGAGTATTTCCGCCAGTCCACCCCGGAACAGGAATTGGGCCGTTTGCCGTTGGGCAGCCGCCCGGCCAAGCGCCGCGCTGGCGGGATTGAAAGCCTGCGCGCCATTCCATGGATCTTCGGCTGGACCCAGACGCGCCTGATGTTGCCGGCCTGGCTCGGCTGGGAAGCGGCGCTGAGCAAGGCGCTGGAACGCGGTGAAGGCGAGCTGTTGGGGCAGATGCGCGAACAGTGGCCGTTCTTCCGCACACGCATCGATATGTTGGAAATGGTCCTGGCCAAAGCGGACGCCGACATTGCCCGATCCTACGATGAGCGTCTGGTCGAGCCGGATTTGCTTCCTTTGGGCGCGCACTTACGCGACCTATTGTCGCAGGCGTGCGCCGTGGTCCTTGGACTGACCGGTCAGTCTCAGCTACTGGCACATAGCCCTGACACCCTTGAATTCATCCGCTTGCGCAACACCTATCTCGACCCGCTTCATCTATTGCAGGCCGAACTGTTGGCCCGTTCGCGGCAACAGGAAGTGGCGCAGGGCAGCCCGGTAGAACAGGCGCTGCTGGTGTCTGTGGCGGGGATTGCTGCCGGTTTGCGAAATACCGGCTAAGGTTTTCGTCGTGGGGGAAGGCGCCCGGCGCGAGCTTCGGGTGCCGGTGGGCGAGAGGCTGAAAAGGTCTGCCAGGCGACAGTTAATGATGGGGTTGCGACTTGGGGTACCCCGTCGCAAGGTCACGCAAGGCGCGGGTTTCTCCGACTTTCGGCGGCTTGTGTGGTCCGGGCCTGCTGTGTATCTTGAGCAGCCTTTGGCCGTTTGGGCGGCCACGACCCTGTTTTTGAGATTGGCCCCACGAGGCGAATCCGTTGTTATCTATATAAAAAATTGAGGAGCACATCGATGCGCGTCATTCTGCTGGGAGCTCCCGGGGCCGGTAAAGGTACTCAGGCTCAGTTCATCACCGAAAAGTTCGGCATCCCGCAAATCTCCACCGGCGACATGCTGCGTGCCGCGGTCAAGGCCGGCACCGAGCTGGGCCTGATCGCCAAGAGCGTCATGGACAGCGGTGGCCTGGTTTCCGATGACCTGATCATCAATCTGGTCAAGGAACGCATCAGCCAGGCCGATTGCGCCAACGGTTTCCTGTTCGACGGTTTCCCGCGCACCATTCCCCAGGCTGAAGCCCTGGTGAAAGCCGGCGTTGAGCTGGACCACGTGCTGGAAATCGACGTTAAAGACGAAGACATCGTCCAGCGTATCGCTGGCCGTCGTGTTCACGAGGCCAGCGGCCGCGTGTACCACATCGTCTACAACCCGCCGAAAATTGCCGGTAAAGACGACATCACCGGTGAAGAGCTGGTACAGCGCAAAGACGACACCGAAGAAACCGTGCGTCATCGTCTGTCGGTCTACCACGCCCAGACCGAGCCTCTGGTGAAGTTTTACCAGGAGCTGTCCGTCGCTCAAGGCAAACCGAAGTACAGCCACGTCGAAGGCATTGGCTCGGTTGAAGCGATCACCGGCAAGGTGCTTGAAGCGCTGAACTGAAAAGACTGATCCGCTTCATCTTCTACGGCCCGCTTGCGGGCCGTAGTTGTTTATACTGGCGCACTTTTTCTGACCTCTCTTACGGAAACATCGATGAGCACCTTGCTGGCCCTGGACACCGCGACTGAAGCTTGCTCCGTTGCCTTGCTGCATGACGGCAAGGTCACGAGCCATTACGAGGTGATCCCGCGCCTGCATGCGCAGAAACTATTGCCGATGATCCAGCAGTTGCTCGCCGACGCCGGGACCACCCTGCAAGCGGTCGATGCCATCGCCTTCGGTCGTGGGCCGGGCGCATTCACTGGCGTGCGGATCGCCATCGGTGTGGTGCAGGGCTTGGCGTTTGCGCTGGATCGCCCGGTGTTGCCGGTCTCCAACCTGGCGGTACTGGCGCAACGGGCTTATCGCGAACACGGCGTCAGCCAGGTCGCGGCCGCCATCGATGCGCGCATGGATGAGGTGTATTGGGGTTGCTACCGCGAAACGGCGGGGGAGATGCGCCTGGTCGGCAATGAAGCGGTGTTGGCGCCGGAAGTGGCCGCATTGCCGGCTGATGCCAGTGGTGAATGGTTCGGCGCCGGCACGGGTTGGGGGTATGCCGAGCGCATCGCCGTCAATCTGAGCGGGCAGGACGCAGGCATGCTGCCACACGCCGAAGACCTGCTGACGCTGGCGCGGTTTGCCTGGGCGCGTGGTGAGGCGATTGTGGCGGATGAGGCTCAGCCGGTTTATCTGCGCGACAAAGTGGCGACGCCGAAAGCGCGTTGATCCCACCGCTTTTGTGGCGAGGGGGCTTGCCCCCTCGCCACAATCAGCCATCCAGGCGCAGCCAATCATCGATTTATGCGTTCCGTTTTTAAACCTTTTCGTATTTCTGTGTTCTAGTTATCACTCGGCGGTTTGCGAAGTGGAATAGGTGCCACTAAACTGCCATTACTGATACCGGACATGTACTCATGCGTATAGACGGCGTTTCCTCCCAGTCCTACCCCATCAAGCGCAAGCCTCGCAAAGGCCCTGTGGCGGATGACGACTACGTCGATATCGACGGCGAACTGGAAATTCCGTCCGAAGAGCAAATGGCCGCCCGTGCCGCCAAGGCTTCCGCGCAACGCCTGAGCAATCTCCCGGCCCGTCAGCAAGACATGATCTACCACCGCGCCATGAGCAAAAGCGTCGCCACGGCACTTGCCAGCTACCTGAGCACCGCCGGTTTTGTCGATTGGGATACGGATGTAATGGGCCTCGACCTGTACATCTGATGCGGCTGCCTTACTACCTCGGCTGCCCGTCCTGGAGTGAAAACGCCTGGCGTGATTATTTGTATCCGCCGGACGCCAAACCCGCTGAATTTCTGAATCTCTATTCCCAAGTATTCAACGCCGTAGAAGGCAATACGACCTTCTACGCGAGCCCGGCTGCCAGCACCGTGCAGCGATGGGCGGAGACCATGCCCGAACACTTTCGCTTCACCGCCAAGTTCCCCGGCGACATCAGCCACGGCGGTGACCTGCGCGAGCAACTGACCGCCGCCGACACCTTCTTGCAATTGCTCAGCCCTCTCGGTGAACGGGTTTCGCCCTTGTGGCTGCAGCTGTCGAAAAGCTTCACGCCGCACCGATTGCCGGAACTTGCCGGCTTCATCGATGCGCTTGAGCGACCGCTGGCCGTTGAAGTGCGGCATGACGAGTTCTTTGCCAAAGGCGATAGCGAACGAAGGCTCAATCGGCTGCTGCTGGATAGGGGCGTAGAACGCATCTGCCTTGATCCGCGAGCGCTGTTCAGCTGCACGTCGACTGATCCTTCGGTACTCCACGCCCAATCGAAAAAGCCCAGGGTGCCGCCGCGTCCGGCAGCGTTTACCCGGTTTCCGCAGGTGCGTTTCATCGGCCATCCTCAGCTTGAGGCAAACGATCCGTTCCTGGAACCGTGGGTGGAGAAAATCGCCGTGTGGATCGAAGAGGGCCGCACGCCCTACATCTTCCTGCACACTGCCGATAACTTGCTGGCGGCCAAACTGGCGCAACGTTTTCACGCAAAACTGATGGTGCGTTTGCCTGGCTTGCCGCCGTTGCCTGAGCTATACAGAGAGCCCGCCGCCGAGCAACTTGGCCTGCTCTGAGGCGGATTCGTCCCCCTTTCAGGAGCCTGCCAATGGATGCGCAAACCCTTCGAGCCCAGGCGTTCAAAGCACTGCACGAACGCGAGGGCGCTTTTGTCATTCCCAATCCGTGGGACGCCGGCTCGGCGAAGATGCTCGCCAGCCTGGGTTTCGAGGCGCTGGCGACCACCAGCGCCGGTTATGCCTTTTCCAATGCGCGCCCCGATGGCGGGTTGACGCTGGACGATACGCTGGCGAACGTGCGGGCGATTGTCGCGGCAACCGAGCTGCCGGTGGCGGTGGACCTGGAAAACGGTTTCGCGGACGACCCGGCTGAATGTGCACAGAGTATTTTGCAGGCCGCAGCGGCGGGCGCGGTCGGGGGCTCGATCGAAGATGCCACCGGTCGAGAAGACGCGCCGATCTACTGTTTCGAACATGCCGTGGCGCGCATTGAAGCCGCCGTCGCAGCGGCTCGCAGCCTGCCTTTCCCTTTTATGCTGACAGCCCGTGCCGAGAATTTTCTGCACGGCAATCCTGACCTGGCCGATACCATTCGCCGTTTGCAGGCGTTCGCCGAAGCGGGCGCCGACGTGTTGTACGCGCCGGGTCTGCGCAGCGCTGAAGACGTGTTGGCGGTGGTCCGCGCCGTGGCGCCGAAACCGGTCAACGTGTTGATGTCCGGCGGGCTCAAATTGACGGTCGAGCAGTTGAGCGAGATGGGCGTCAAACGCATCAGCGTCGGTTCGGCCCTGGCCCTGGCGGCCTACGGCGAGTTTTTCCGCGCGGCCGAAGAGATCAAGACGTCGGGCACCTTCGGGTTCACGTCACGGTCCATGCCATACGCCAAGGCCAATCAATTGTTCAAAGGCTGACGATGCGGTTTCGGTGGTGGCTGTTGTTGATGTTGTTGATGATCGGTGCGGCGGGCGTGAGCGTCTGGCGCGGCTGGATCTCGCTGCCACCCCAGTGGAACCCTTGGGCGCCGCTGGACGTGAAGGCCGAGCCGAACTTTCTGACGCGCTACAAGCTGATGCGCCTGCGCGATGATCCGCAATTGTGTGATCAGGCCTTGAGCAGCTCCGGTTTACGCGTTGTGCGTCAGGCCGACAGCCCCGGCGCGACGTGCCCATTGATCAACACCTTGCGAGTCCAAGGCGGCGATGTCGCGCTGAGTAGCAGCTTTCTCGCCAGTTGCCGTTTGGCGGTGTCGTTTGCCCTGTTCGAACACCACGCCCTGCAACCCGCCGCGCAAGCGGTGTATGGGCAGCCCGTCAGCCGGGTCGATCATCTCGGCAGTTTCGCCTGCCGCAATGTCTACGGTCGCGAAAGCGGCAGACGAAGCCAGCACGCCAGTGCCGATGCGCTGGACATCGCCGGTTTCCGTCTGGCGGATGGTCGCTCCATCAGCGTGCTCAAGGACTGGCCCAAGGATAATCAGGACGCACGGTTTCTACGTCAGGTCCGCGATGGCGCCTGTGGCTTGTTTAGTGTGGTGTTGAGCCCGGACTACAATGCCGCCCATCGCAATCACTTTCATGTCGATGTCGGGCCGTGGTGGGTGTGTCGCTGAGGGCTTTTTGTTGAAGGTCAGGCGGCGATGCGCAGGTTTTGCAGGACGATCGGGCGAGCCCAGCCGGTATCGAAATCGAAGTGTTTTTGTTGCTCGACCAATTCTTCAGGGGAGAACGGCGGGAACGGTTTGTCCAGCAGGTCCATTTCGAATTCGGCGATCGGCAAGTGCAGTGGACGCGGTTGTGGCGCCGGGCCGGCTTCTGGCACAGGCTGGCCGGCGGTGAGCACGATTGGACGCACCCAGCCACTTTCGAAGTCTTGCTGCTTCTGCTGGGCGACGATTTCTTCAGCCGGGAAAGGCGGGAAAGGCTTGTCGGCCAGGTCCATTTCGAACTCGGCAATCGGCAGGAACAGCGGCTCGGGTGGTTTGACTTCGGTTTCTTTCACATCGCATTCGCGCTGGCTGACGATGTGCGCCAGCAGTTCGCTGCCGACGGTCGGCTCCACCGGGCTTTCGAGATCAACCGGAGGAAACGTGCCACACGCCGGCACCACATCGGTCGACTGTTCGGCCAGGGCCTGGGCAAAAAAATCCTGCCACAGGTGACTGACGCCGCTCAGTGCCTGGGAATTTCGCAGGCCATAATCGCCATGACGCGATATGTAGCCTACGGATGTGGATTGAATGCCTGACATTTTTCTCGGTCGACGCTCAGCTCTGGCAAAATGCTCGTTAGTTTTGTTATCGGCCGTTTTTGCCGATCATTAATTTTTTGAGCGTGTTTTCCCATGATTGAGCAACCTGCGGCCTGCCGCATCCATGTCGAGGCCTCAGCCCCGGCGTTTCAGCCACAAGCCGAGCAGTGGGCCGAGCGCCTGGGCTTGCCTTTGCACGTGGATGACGGTGAGTTTGCCTTGCAGGTGGGCGAACAGGGTTTGCAGCTTCAACAACTCGGGCCTGACGCACCGGGGCCGGTGCGGGTGGACTTTGTTGAAGGTGGCGCGGCGCATCGGCGGTTGTTCGGCGGTGGCACGGGGCAGATGATCGCCAAGGCGGTTGGCATCGCCCAGGGCGTGCGTCCGCGTGTGCTGGATGCCACGGCGGGGCTGGGCAAGGACGCGTTCGTGCTGGCGAGCCTGGGCTGCGAGATGAGCCTGATCGAGCGTCAGCCGCTGATTGGCGCGTTGCTCGAGGATGGACTGGCCCGTGGCGCGGAGGATTTTGACGTGGCACCGATCGTGGCGCGGATGAAGTTGCTCAAGGGCAACTCAATCGAGGTCATGCGCAACTGGGAAGGCGAGCCACCGCAAGTGATCTACCTCGACCCGATGTTTCCGCACCGTGAGAAAACGGCGTTGGTGAAGAAGGAAATGCGACTGTTCCGGCCGTTGGTCGGCGATGATCCCGATGCGCCGGCACTGCTCGAAGCCGCATTGGCACTGGCCAGCCATCGGGTGGTGGTCAAGCGCCCGCGCAAGGCGCCGTGTATTGCGGGGCCCAAGCCGAGTCATGCGCTGGACGGGAAATCCAGTCGGTATGATATTTATCCGAAGAAAGCACTGAAACCCTGAGACCGAGTCGCTCCCATCGCGAGCAAGCTCGCTCCCACAGGGTCAACGGAGATCCTGTAGGAGCGAGGCTTGCCCGCGGGCGCCAGACCAGACAATCAAAACCTATCAGGCTGTCTCAGGCCTGTAAGCCCGCATAAACAACCCCACCACTTCCCGCACATGCTCCTCGGCCGCATCGCCCGTCACCGGTTCGCCGCAGCCATACAGCAAGCGGAAATTCCCCGCGCCCTTGAGCAGGCAGAAGAAATGCTCGGCGGCATTGCGCGGTTTATCGATGCTCAACGCGCCGCTCTGATCAACCTTGGTCAGCAACCGCTCCATGCCATGCAACATGCGCTGCGGCCCTGCCTCGAAGAAGATCAGTGAGAGTTTCGGGTCCTGGCTGCCCAGGGCCATCATCAGCCGATGCAGGTTCACCGATTCGTCGCTGTTGATCAGTTGGTGAAAGCCGCGTGCGATGTTCAGCAGCACCGATTCCACCGAAATGCCGTCCGGCAACTCGAAAAACAGTGTGGGCAACTGCTCTTCGCACTTGGCCATCACTGCAGCGGAGAACAGCGTCTCCTTGTCGTTGAAATGGCTGTAGACCGTCAGCTTCGACACACCGGCTTCAGCCGCCACGGCATCCATGCTGGTGCTGGCGTAACCCTTACTCAGAAACAGAATTTTCGCCGCATCAAGGATGGCCTGGCGCTTGGCCAGATCCTTGGGGCGGCCCGGGCCGTTGGGTGCTGAAAGATTGTTCGACATTCTTCGCTTTAATACTGGACTGGTGAGTTTGCTATTAATAACATACTCGCCAGTATAATTATTCCAAGCACCATTAGCGAAAGGTCCTTCACCATGTTCCGCTATGCCTTGCCCCTCGCGTTGCCAGTCAGTCTGGCGTTTTTATTGTCTGCGTGTGGCCACGAAGAGGCGCCGAAAGCCACTGTCCGCCCGGCCATGGTGGTGCAGCCAGAGCCTTCGGCTCAGGCAATGGAAAGTTATCCGGGTGAAGTGCGGGCTCGCTATGAGCCGGACCTGGCGTTTCGCATCGGCGGCAAGGTCAGCCGACGACTGGTGGAAGAGGGGCAGCGGGTCAAGGCCGACCAACCATTGGCCGAACTCGATCCTCAGGACGTGCGCCTGCAATTGGAAGCCACCCGTGCGCAAGTGGCCGCCGCCGAGGCCAATCTGAGCATGGTGCGTGCCGAGCGTGATCGCTACAAGACCCTGATGGACCGTCAGATGGTCAGCCGTTCGCAGTACGACAATGCCGAAAACCTTTACCGATCCGGTGAAGCGCGCCTCAAGCAAATCAAAGCCGAATTCAACGTCTCGACCAATCAGGCCAGCTACGCGGTGCTGCGTGCGCCCCAGGATGGCGTGGTGGCCAAGCGCGCGGTGGAAGTCGGGCAAGTGGTGGCGGCCGGGCAAACCGTGTTTACCCTCGCCACCGATGGCGAGCGTGAAGTGTTGATCAGCTTGCCGGAGCAGAGCTTCGGCCGCTTCAAGGTCGGTCAGCCGGTCTCGGTCGAACTCTGGACTCAGCCCGATCAGCGTTTTGCCGGGCGCATCCGTGAGCTGTCGCCGGCTGCCGATCCAAAGTCCCGCACCTTTGCTGCCCGGATTTCATTCACCGGCGGCAAGGTTCCGGCCGAACTCGGCCAGAGCGCCCGGGTATTCGTCCAGACAACTGATGTGATACCGCTGTCCGTACCGTTGTCGGCGCTGACGGCGGAAAACGGCGCGACCTACGTTTGGGTCGTCAGTGCCAACAATACCTTGAAGAAAACCCCGGTCCGGGTCGGTGCCTTCGGCGAAAAAACCGTTCCGGTACTCGAAGGCCTGAATGCCAGCGACTGGGTGGTGGCCGCTGGCGTTCATGTCCTGCTTGAAGGGCAGCAAGTGCGCCCGGTGGATCGCTCCAACCGCGTGGTCAATCTGGCGGACAAGGAGTAATCCCCGATGGGTTTCAATCTTTCCGAATGGGCGCTGCGTAATCGCCAGATCGTACTGTTCCTGATGCTCTTGCTGGCCGTCGTCGGCGCGCTTTCCTACACCAAGCTCGGCCAAAGCGAAGACCCGCCGTTCACCTTCAAGGCCATGGTGATCCGCACCAACTGGCCGGGTGCCACGGCGCAGGAAGTCTCGCGCCAGGTCACCGAACGCATTGAAAAGAAACTGATGGAAACCGGCGAATACGAACGCATCGTGTCGTTCTCGCGCCCCGGCGAATCCCAGGTGACGTTCATTGCCCGGGACTCCCTGCATTCGGTGCAAATACCGGACCTCTGGTATCAGGTTCGCAAAAAGGTCAGTGACATTCGGCACACCTTGCCACCGGGTATCCAGGGGCCGTTTTTCAACGATGAATTCGGCACCACCTTCGGCAATATCTACGCGCTGACCGGCGACGGTTTTGATTACGCGGTGCTCAAGGATTACGCCGACCGCATCCAGATCCAGCTGCAACGGGTCAAGGATGTGGGCAAGGTCGATCTGCTCGGGCTGCAGGACGAGAAGATCTGGATCGAACTCTCCAACGTCAAACTTGCCACGCTAGGGTTGCCATTGGCCGCCGTGCAGCAGGCGCTTGAAGAGCAGAACGCGGTATCCACCGCCGGGTTCTTTGAAACCACCAGCGAGCGATTGCAGCTACGGGTCTCGGGAAATTTTCAGACAGTCGATGAGATCAAGAACTTCCCGATCCGCGTCGGTGATCGCACCTTCCGCATCTCCGATGTGGCCGACGTGCGTCGCGGCTTCAACGATCCGCCAGCGCCGCGCATGCGCTTCATGGCGGAGAGCGCCATCGGTCTGGCCGTGGCGATGAAGGACGGCGGCGATATTCTGGTGTTGGGCAAGGCGCTGGAAGTCGAGTTTGACCGTATCCAGAAAAACCTTCCGGCCGGCATGCAGCTGCGCAAGGTTTCCGATCAGCCCGCAGCGGTGAAAACCGGCGTCGGCGAGTTCGTCCAGGTGTTGGTGGAAGCCCTGGCGATTGTGTTGCTGGTGAGCTTTTTCTCCCTCGGCGTGCGCACCGGCATGGTGGTAGCCCTGGCGATCCCGCTGGTGTTGGCGATGACCTTCGCCTGCATGTATTACCTCGGCATCGGCCTGCACAAGATTTCCCTTGGCGCGTTGGTATTGGCCTTGGGCTTGTTGGTGGACGACGCGATCATCGCCGTGGAAATGATGGCGATCAAAATGGAGCAGGGCTTCGACCGCATCAAGGCCGCCAGTTATGCCTGGACCAGCACCGCGTTCCCGATGCTCACTGGCACCCTGATTACCGCCGCGGGTTTCCTGCCGATTGCCACCGCGCAGTCGGGCACCGGCGAATACACCCGTTCGATCTTCCAGGTGGTGACCATCGCGTTGCTGGCTTCATGGATTGCGGCGGTGGTGTTTGTGCCGTACCTGGGGGAAAAACTCCTGCCTGACCTGGCGAAGATTCATGCCGCCAAACATGGCACGGGTCAGCCCGACCCGTATGGCACGCCGTTCTATCAGCGGGTCAGACGCTTGGTGGAGTGGTGCGTGCGCTGGCGTAAAACCGTCATCGTGCTGACCGTGGTGTTGTTCATCGGCTCCATCGTGTTGTTCCGTTTTGTGCCGCAACAATTCTTCCCGGCCTCGGGTCGACTCGAGTTGATGGTCGATCTGAAACTCGCGGAAGGCGCCTCCCTGAGCAACACTGCCGACGAGGTTAAACGCCTTGAAGCCTTGCTGAAGGATCACGCCGGCATCGACAACTACGTGGCCTACGTCGGCACCGGTTCGCCACGGTTCTACCTGCCGCTGGATCAGCAACTGCCGGCGGCGAGCTTCGCCCAGTTTGTTGTCCTGGCCAAGACCATCGAGGAGCGTGAAATCCTGCGCACCTGGCTGATCGAAACCCTCAACGAACAATTCCCGGCCCTGCGCTCGCGGGTCACACGCCTTGAAAACGGTCCGCCGGTTGGCTATCCGGTGCAGTTCCGGGTGACCGGTGAGCACATCGAGGAAGTCCGCGCATTAGCCCGCAAAGTGGCGGCCAAGGTTCGCGAGAATCCGCACGTGGTGAACGTCCACCTGGACTGGGAAGAACCGAGCAAGGTGGTTTACCTGAACGTCGATCAGGACCGCGCCCGGGCGTTGGGCGTGAGCACGGCGAACCTGTCGAAGTTCCTGCAAAGCTCTTTGACCGGGTCCAGTGTCAGCCAGTACCGCGAAGACAACGAGTTGATCGAGATCCTGCTGCGCGGCACCTTGCATGAGCGCACCGAACTGTCGTTGCTGCCGAGCCTGGCGGTGCCGACCGACAACGGCCGCAGCGTGGCGCTGTCGCAGATCGCGACACTGGAATATGGCTTCGAGGAAGGCATCATCTGGCACCGTAATCGCCTGCCGAACGTGACGATCCGCGCTGACATCTACGGCAAGGAACAACCGGCGACGCTGGTGCAGCAAATCATGCCGACCCTCGACCCGATACGCGCCGAACTGCCGGACGGTTACTTGCTGGATGTCGGTGGCACGGTGGAAGACTCGGCCCGTGGCCAGAACTCGGTGAAGGCCGGCGTGCCGCTGTTCATTGTGGTGGTGCTGACCTTGCTGATGCTGCAACTGCGCAGTTTCTCCCGCACGGTGATGGTGTTCCTGACTGCACCGCTGGGCTTGATTGGCGTGACGCTGTTCTTGATGGTGTTTCGTCAGCCGTTCGGTTTTGTCGCGATGCTCGGGACCATCGCACTGTCCGGGATGATCATGCGTAACTCGGTAATTCTGGTAGATCAGATCGAGCAGGACATCGCCGCCGGGCTCAAACCGTGGCAAGCAATCATCGAAGCCACGGTGCGACGCTTCCGACCAATTGTGCTGACCGCGCTCGCGGCGGTGCTGGCGATGATCCCGTTGTCCCGCAGCGTATTCTTTGGGCCAATGGCGGTAGCGATCATGGGCGGGTTGATCGTGGCGACGGCGCTGACGCTGCTGTTTTTGCCGGCGTTGTATGCGGCGTGGTTCAGGATCAAGAAAGAGTCGGTGTAATCTCGGCGGCCTTCGGGCCGCCCGCTTTCTTGCTGACGTTCACCGCTCTAAATTGTGGGAGGGAGCCTGCTCGCGATGGCGTCGTGTCAGGCAATACATTTCGCAAATGGACGACCGCTTTCGCGAGCAGGCTCGCTCCCACAGTTAATCTTCTGAATACAAATACCGTGTACGACACAAAACCCTGTGGGAGCGGGCTTGAACTGGTCAAGTAATTCTGGACACCAGTTAAGGTTTCACGCCGCC
>NZ_LT607581.1:0-49965 GCF_900095275.1 Pseudomonas sp. UMAB-40 | reverse complement strand
GCCGAAGGACAGGGTCATGCGGTACTCCTCGAAAGGGTCACGTCGAATGGGTTGTGAAACTCATAAAACATTTCGAGGCGTGATTTTCAAACGAGGCGAAACTAATTTTCGTAGAGGGATAAGGGTTGTCGCGCAGAGGCATGAGCCGTCGTTGTTTTTGAAACTGGGCCAGGTGGATTTTCATCACACCTGACCCGCGCCGTCAGGCTTTGGCGGCCATCGCGGTGACTTCCACGCGCATGCCTTCGACCGCCAAAGCGGCCACACCGACGGCGGCACGAACCGGCCACGGTTTGGCGAAGAAGCGTTTATAAACCTCGTTGAACGCGGCGCGGTCGGCCATGTCGGTGAGGTAGATGGTCAGGTGCAGCACCCGGTCCATGGAACTGCCGGCGCCTTCTAGCGCGACCTTTAGCGCCTGCAACGTGCATTCGCTCTGCAGGGTGATATCGCCCAGCTCCAGGCTGCCGTCGGCGCGGGTGGGAATCTGCGTGGAGACCAGAATGCCGCCGAAGCCGGTGACGTCGGAGGAGATGGAATCCGCGTCAGGATCGGGGGTGAACGCGATGTCTTGGTTTGCCATGAGGGATCTCTTGCTTGAGGTGGTAAAGAGGCGGTCGATGCCTTTTGCGCGGACAGTTTACAGTCCGAAGCCTGGATTGCGTGCGCGGCTGCTCCCAGGAAAAAATCTCGAACTCCCTCCCGGGTGCTGTATCCAATGTGTAGGTCAACGGAGGTACGCACGATGAACAACGATGACAGTGTCAGTAACAGCGAAAGGGATCGGAAGGACAGGGACGCCGAAGAGGTCGATGAAACAACGCCTCCCGAAGAGAATGAAGCCGAGGCGATCCAACGAAAAGTAGACGAGATACAACGCAAAGTGGCGGATGGGAACTAGCGTGAAGGCCACCCCGCTTATCTTCAGCGGAGGTGGCCAACAGGCTGACCAAATGCTCTGCGCCTAGTTCGGGTCCAACAACCCGCCACTCCAGTTGCGCGAAATACGGCTCCCGGTGAATTTCGCCACCACCATGCCCTGCGACACGAACCGGTCCCGATAGCGTGTGACCATCCGCCCCGCTTGCTCGGCCACCAGCACCACTTCGGAAGAAGGATCACCGGGCCGCCGCAGAATCCGCGCAAAGCGCTGCCCTTCTTCGACGAAGTCGCCCAGTTCCTTTTCAAAGATCAGCACCCCGGGTTGCGGCGCGAGGATGGTCTCCATCTGGCCCATTTCCATCGCTTCGACGGGCCAGTCAGCGGGTGACAGCGCTTCGTCGATGACCCCGTAACTGCACAGCCAGGCGTAAAGTCCCGCGGCATCCTGCTCGGCCAACCTGTCGCTGACATCGCCCTGCCCGCGCAGCTCCAGGGTCGCGGCCATGCGCTGCTCGGTGATGCCGTCACGCAGCCACGGCGCAATGATGGTTTCTTCGAAGGAGCCGTCACCGCCGTCATCCCAGATGATCGCCACGTCCATCTTCATCGCCGCCGCCAATTCGCGGCCACGGGGCCAGAAACGGCGGTGCACGTAGAGGTAGGGCAAGGCTTCGTCATCAGTGTGCAGGTCGAGCATCACCTCTGCGGTAGCCGCCAGTTGCACCAGGCTTTTTTGCCATTCCTGGACGTTGGTCGACGGTTGCTCCATCACGGCCGACTGGTCGAACGAGCGGTTGAAGTTATGCCCGGTCGCGTCGTGAAAACGACCCAGGATTCGCCCTTGGCGGAACTGCCCGATGCCCAGGGGATTGGCTTGCGGCACCACGGTTACACTGCCCTTGAGACGGCCCTCGGCCTCGGCGACCTGAAGCCGTTGCATCAACAGATGCAGCACCAGCATCCCGGCGATTTCGTCGGCATGCACCCCCGCCTGCAAATGCACCTTCGGCCCGCTGCCGTCGCCCTCGAAACGCCAGGCGCCGACCTGCACCGGATCGCCGTTGTTGTTGCGAACACTGAACGAAATATCCTGCGCCATCTGCTTATCCTCCCCCGTCATAAACGTTAAAAACCGATGCATCGCTGCGGCCAACACTGGAGATTGAACGCATGTTCAACTAAGCTCGCCAACCTGGCACTGCACCCAAGGATTCCCTTGTGACAACCCCCTCTCCAAAGAACCGTCGCGCAGAACCCGATGAGCGCCGCGAAATGCTGGTGGCCGCCACGGTACGATGCTTGGTCCGTGATGGTCATGCCGGCATTTCCGTGCGCCGTATTGCCACCGAAGCCGGGGTGTCCGTCGGCCTGCTCAATCACCATTTCGGCAGCATCGATGCGTTGATCGCCGACACGTATCAGAAGATCGCGAACGAACTGACCACCGCCCTGCGCCAGGAAATCCAGCAGGTCGCCACCCCAGCCGAAAAGATGGACGCGTTTCTCAAAGGCTCTTTTTCGCCGAGGGTCATGGACTCGCAATTGCTGAGCGTCTGGGTGGTGTTCTGGAGCCTGATCCGGCACTCCGAACACGTCAGCCAGTCCCACGAAAAAAGCTACCGCGCCTACCTCGATCTACTGCGCCAGTTGCTCGATGACATGGCCGCCAGCGAAGGTTTCGTGATCGGTGACACGCGCCTGGCCGCCATCGGTTTATCGGCGATGCTCGACGGACTCTGGATCGAGTGGTGCCTCAACCCCGAAACCTTCAGCCCCGCCAACGGCCTCCACATCTGTCGCTGCTGGATAAAGGGGCTGCGTCACGGAGCATTCAGCACCGACGACATCCTGTGAGGGATGGCGGCCGAAGATCATCGCCAGGGTGCCGCTGACCGCGATCAGGCCGGCACCGATCATCAGCGACACATCCATCAGCGTGCCCCAGATCAAGCTCGACAGCAGGAACGCCCAGATCAGCCCGGTGTACTCGAACGGCGCCAGCAAGGTGGCGGTGGCCCGCTGAAAACTGGCAAACAGCAGGAACTGACCGATACCGCCCACCAGACCGGCAACCAGCATTCCCAGCCACGCCGGCGTCGGTGCCGGGGTGAACGTCCAGGGCAGCGCGACCGTCATGCACAGCACGAACACCACGTTGGTGATCAGCATCTGCTCCAGCACCGAGGTCTGGTCATCTACCTGGCGCAACTGGATGTAAGTGAACGCCCAGCACATCGCCGCCAGCAGTGTCAGGACAATGGGCCACGGGTCGGCGATGTTGCTCGGGCGGCAGGCGATGATCACCCCGACAAACCCGAGGATCAGGGAAAACCACTGCCAGCCGCTGGCCTGCTCCTTGAGAATCACCGCCGCCAGCACCGTGACCATGATCGGCGCGGAAAAATACAGGGTGGTCATTTCCGCCAGCGACAGGTCCCGGGCGGCCGTGTAATACAGCAGCCAGGCCACAATCGACAGCAAACCGCGCACCACCAGCAAGCGCCGACTCGGCGAACGCCAGGCCCGCTGGACCAGGCGCAGGCGCCCGGCCAACAGGCACGCGACGACCACCACCAGGCTGCGCCAGAACAGGATGGTGACCACCGAATAATCGGCCACCAGCCACTTGATGACCGCGTCCTGCAACGCCAGGAACGCGTACCCCAAGGTGCACAGGCCAATGCCCTGCAGCGATCGGTCGACGACCTGCGACGTGCTCATTACACCGACCTGCGCACAGGCGTCCCGCGCCGTTCGGCAAAGGCAAACAGCGCCTCGATCAGGAAGGTCAGGCAGACGTAGACCCCGGCCACCAGCAACAGCGGCTCATAAACCTGCAAGGTCTGCGCCCGCACCACGTTGGCGGCACCCAGCAGATCGACAATCGCAATCGTCGAGGCCAGGGCCGTGGATTTCAGCAACATCACGGTTTCCCCGGCCAGTGTCGGCAACAGCAACCGCAGCGCCCGAGGCAAACGCACTCGCAACAGCGATTGGCGCGGTGTCATGCCAAACGCCGAGGCCGCTTCCATCTCGCCTTTGGGCACCGCCAACAGCCCGCCGCGAATCACTTCACCGACATACGCGCCCACCGACAACACCAGGGCGAACACGATGTACCAATAACCATCGCGCAAATACGGCCAGAGAAAACTGCCGCGTATCAGCGGGAACTGCGCAAACACGCTGCCGAGCCCGTAGTAGAAGATGTAGATCTGGATCAGCAACGGCGTACCGCGCAACACGCTGGTGTAGAACAGGCTGGCCTTGGCGATCACCTTGTTTTTCGAGATCCGCGCCAGCGCCACCAGCACCGCCAGTGCAAAACCGAACACACTGGAAATCAACAGGATGGTGATGGTCGTTTGCAGTCCCCGGCCCAACAGCGCCGCGTATTCAACTATCCACGCTGGAATCATTTCATTCACTCAGCCAAAGGCATCCAGCGACGAATACGCCGCTCGAGCCGTCCAGACAGGTAGTTGGACACCAACGTCACCGCGTAATACAACGCCGCGGCCGTAAGGTAGAACAACAAGTAATGACGCGTCGAACCCGCCCCTTGCTTGGCGGTGTACAACAGCTCGTTGGTGCCGACCACGCTGATCAAGGCGCTGTCCTTGATCAGGTTGATCCACAGGTTGGCCATCCCGGCCATCGCATACGGTGCCATGATCGGCAGCGTGACGCGTCGGAACAGACCGAAACCGCTCAGGCCGAAGGCCTTCGCCGCTTCAATCTGGCCGAAGGGAATCGCCTGGATCGCCGCGCGGAAAATCTCCGAAGCGTAAGCGCCCTGCACCAGCCCCAGTACCACGATGGCGGCTAACGGGCCGCTGACATTGACGACGCCATAGCCCATCTGCGTCATCAGCGAATTGAGGAGCATGGAGCCGACGTAGTACAGCAGCAGGATCAGCAGCAACTCCGGAATCGCCCGGAACAAGGTTGTGTAACCGCGCATCAGCGCTGCAATTGGCTTTGGCGCGCCGAGCTTCAGGCAGGCCACCACCAGACCGATGAACAGCCCGACCACAAAGGCCCCGGCCGATATTTGCAGGGTCATCCAAAGACCCTTCAACAGCGCACTGCCCCATCCTGTTTCGCTGAAGTTGATCAATTCGAACATGGCTGGCATTTCAGTCTCCAGTTAGCGCACATCCCCTGTGGGAGCGAGCCTGCTCGCGATAGCTATCTATCATTCAACTAAGAAGTCGACTGATCCGCCGCCATCGCGAGGAGGCTCGCTCCCACAGGTTCCGGGTCAGGTCAGAACGCGGGTTTCACGCTGGTACCGAAGTAATGCTGGGACAGGTCGTCATAGTCTTTGCTGGCCAGCAAGGAGGTGATTGCCTTGTCGAGTCTGGCCTTGAGTTCGGCGTCGTCCTTGCGCAGGCCGGCGCCCACGCCTTTGCCGAAGATCGGGTCATAGGGCACGGCGCCCAGGTATTCGAGGTTGCTGTTGCGGGCATCCGGGGTCTGGACGAAAGACGCCATCGCCGTGCCGTCCGCCATCATCAGGTCGATGCGACCGGCAATCAGGTCGGCGTTGGCCGAGTCCTGGGTGTCGTAATACTTCACGTCAGCGATTTTTTCGTAGTACTGCTTGAGGTAGCTGGCGCTCACGGTGGAGTTCTGCACACCGATGATCTTGCCCTTGAGGTCATCCGGATACTTTTTCACCGACGTGCCCTTCGGCCCGACAATCGCAATCACGGAGTCGTAATACGCCTTGCTGAAGGCGATCTGTTTTTCGCGTTCTTCAGTCACCGACATCGACGAGAAAATTACGTCGATCTTCTTCGCCAGCAACGATGGAATGATCCCGTCCCACGCCACTTCCTTGATCTCGCACTCGGCTTTCATTTCGCTGCACAGCTTGTGGATCAGGTCGACTTCAAAGCCTTTCCATTCACCGTTGGCCTGCTTCTCGGTGTACGGCGGATAGGGTTCCGCTGCGACTGCGAACCTGATCGGCTGGGCCTGGGCCGCGCTCATCCCGGCCAGTAATACGCAGGCCACGCCCGTCATCCAGTTTGCCAAACGTCGATTTCCCATGATGTTGCCCCGTCTTTTTATGATGTTATTAGCGAGTCTGATGAGCGTTGACGAATTGTCGGCAACGCTCGCTGCGTGGGTGTACGAAAACGTCGTCCGGCGAACCGGTTTCCTCGATCAGCCCCTGGTGCAGATAGGCGACTTTGGAGGAGACATCGCGGGCGAAAGCCATTTCATGGGTCACCAGGATCATGGTCCGGCCTTCTTCCGCGAGGGAGCGGATCACCCGCAGCACTTCGCCGACCAGTTCCGGGTCGAGTGCCGAGGTGGGTTCATCGAACAGCATGACCTTGGGCCGCATGGCCAGGGCCCGGGCGATGGCCACCCGTTGCTGCTGTCCCCCGGAGAGAAACGCCGGGTACTCGTTGCGCTTGGCCGCCAGCCCCACGCGTTCGAGCAAGGCTTCGGCCCGTTCAGTGGCCTCGGCACGGCTTTCACGCAGGACCTGGGTCGGCGCCTCGATGAGGTTTTCCAGCACCGTGCGATGGGGCCAGAGGTTGAAATTCTGGAACACCATGCCCAGGCTGGAACGGATGCGCACCAGTTGCTTGGCGTCCTTCACCAGCGGCGCGCCCGGACGATCGAAGTTCAGGTGAATGCTTTCGCCGTCCACCAGAATGCGTCCCTGGTCCGGCACTTCGAGCATGTTGATGCAGCGCAGCAAGGTACTTTTGCCCGAGCCGCTGGCACCGATCAGTGAGATCACATCGCCTTCGCGAGCCGTCAGGGAAACGCCTTTGAGGACCTCGATATTGCCGAAGCGTTTGTGCAGGCCATCGACCTCGATCATGGTCTTGGCCTTGACCGGTTCAGCGATCGCTTCGCAAGTGACACGGCTGATCACCGGCCGCGGCGCTTCGCCTTTCAACACCAGGACAAAGTCGCGAATACGCTGGCAGGCCTGGGCCAGTCGTTCTTCACCCAAAGTGAACGAGAGCCGCACAAAGCCTTGGGCAGGCTCACCGAAAGCCGCCGCATCCAGCACCGATACGCGCGCCTCGCGCAACAGCCGCCAGGCGAATTCCAAAGAGGTCAGGCCGGTGTCACGCACGTCCACCAGCACGAACATGCCGGCATCGGGAGTGAGCACAGAAATACCCGGGCAATCCGACAGGCTGGTCACCACCAGGTCGCGACGACGGCGGTAGATGTCGCGCATGCCGTGGGTCACCTCTTCATGGGCTAGAACAGCCTTGAGCGCAGCATCCATGACAAAGCCCGGCAAGCCGTAAAGCATGCTCAACACCAGGGTTTCGGCGTGAGCCACGAGGGCTTCATCAGCGACGATCCAACCGGTACGCCAGCCGGTCATGGCATGGGATTTCGACAGACTGCCGACCACCACGCAGCGCTCGGCCATGCCCGGCAACGCCGCCAGGCTGAGGTGCTCTCGCTCGAACGTCAGGCTCTCGTAGACCTCGTCCACCACAACCCACAGGTCATGCTGGATGGCGAGGTCGGCGATGGCTTGCAGCTCTTCGCGGTTGAGCACCACTCCGGTCGGATTATTCGGATTGGAGAAGAACAGCGCCCGGGTGCGCGGGGTGATGGCCTTGGCCAGCACGGCGGCATCGAGCCGGAAACCTGAATCCGCCGAGCACGGCACGCGCACCAACGTGGCGCCGGACGCCTTGAGCGTTGCCTCGTAGGTCACGTACATCGGGTCCAGGGCAATCACTTCGTCGCCGGTATTGAGCAGGCACATCGAGGTGATGAACAGCGCGTTCTGTGCCCCCGCCGAAATGATGACGTTTGGCGCCGTCACCTCACGGTCGAACAGCACGCTGTACCGAGCGGCGATGGCTTCACGCAAAGCCTGGCGACCGGCGATTTCAGTGTAATGGGTGTCACCCTCGCGCAGCGCATGAATCGCGGCATCGGTGATGAAATCAGGGGTGGGGAAATCCGGGTCGCCGACGCTGAGAATGATCACATCCTCACCGCGGCGCTGGGCTTCAAATGCCGCATTGTGAATATCCCAGGCGGCGACACCGTCGCCTGAAATCCGCTCAACAAAGGGTGAAAACCGCATGCCAGTGCCTCGTTCGAAAAGAAGAAACGCAAGCCCGCGCAACCAGCCGGGGAGGTGGAACGAACATAGTCGAAGCTGAACACTCGTTCAACAGAAAAGTGACCAGGGTTCGCGTTCAGCGTAAACAGGTCGTTTTTACGACAGTCGTGCCGTTTCCAGGTCCTGCGCTTTTGTCGTGAGCAGTGGGTCTGGTCGTTCGTTCGAAGTTGGCCACCGCGGCAATAAAGAATCTGACATTTTTCAAAACATGAAGACTCGGTAACCGATGACCAACTCATCACCAAAAAGACAGGCCGCGCCTTTTTTATCCACTACTTATTTTTTCATCACCTGAACCCGGCATTATTTGTTTCAGAAATGAGTCTATTGTTTCAACTTTGGCACACCTGACTGTAACGCAAGTAAGACAGTAGACAACCAGAAACTGCAGGACGTAATACCCCCCTAAAAACCGTTTGTAAATTCGAACTAAAACAGCCACTTCAACTGAAAATACCAATACCAATCTTTATATTTAATATTTTTTACAATCATCATCTTACACAACAAAAACAACTCGCAATCACTGCCCCCACTGAAAACCAGCTTCTTCATTCCAATTGATCATAAAAAAAATTCGAACGATTTTAACTCTTCTAATATGCTCAATCCGAAACACCTAATAAGCACACTTTAATAACGCTTTCCGCAACACCCTGGATGAATACTTGTTTCCACCTATGGAGTGTTAATAGCCCACCACGTAAAAACATCCGTTTTCTACGTCGCCGGCAAGTTTGCTGTCAGTGCAAGGGAATGAACATGAAAATCAAAATTCTATGTATACATGGCATAGGCCACGAAGAAGCAGACGAGAGTTTTCAGGCGTCCTGGCACCGGGCGATTACTACGGCAGTGGCGCGAGTGGCGCCGAATACCGACGTCGAGCTGGATTATTTTCAATACGACGAACGCTTTTCCTCCAGTGGACTGGGGGCGGCCGACATCGCCGAGGCCACGCTGCGACTTCTGACCAGCGCGGTCATCCATTCAGTGGGTGACGTGTTCCGGCGCAATCGCGGCATCGGGCAGTTTCCCGATCGCCTGCGCTGGACGGCCGGCATGGTTGCCCAGTGGTCCGCGGACGAAGCGCTACGGACCACCCTGCGTAAGGACCTCGCCAGTGTTATCAGCGATTCGCAACCGGACATCGTCTGTGCGCACAGTCTGGGTACGCTGGTTGCCTATGACACGTTTCGTCGGGATCCCTCCCTGATGAACAACCGGGTGCTTATCACGTTCGGCTCGCAGATTGCCAACCCGGCAGTGCGCGAGACATTTGGCGGGCGCATTGAAGGCATCGACGATGCGCGCAAGTGGTATCACCTCTACAACGAGCACGATCAGGTTTTTACGGCGCCGCTGTATCTGCGCGATACCAACTTCACCCAGGTCATGACGCCGTTTGATAAGCCCGGCGACGTCCTCAATCATGACGCGACTTACTACCTCGGCCATGCCGAGACCGTGACCAATGTCTGGGGTCCCCTGTTGCAGGCCGGCAAAGCGAAAGGCTTCGACAAGCGACTCGCCGCCGTCGACAAGTCACTGGGCATTGCTGTCCCCAAGGCGCGCACGGTGCGGCGCTCGCGGGACAAGGCGTTGCTGATCGGCATCAACAACTACCCCAATCCGTCCGATCGACTCGAAGGTTGCGTCAATGACGTTTTCCTGATGAGTTCTTTGCTGCAAGAGTCGAAATTTTCGCCGGACGATATCCGCGTCGTCCTTGATGACCGCGCTACCGCTGCTGGCATTCGCGATCGCCTGCATTGGTTGCTCGACGACGCCCAGGCCGGTGACCGCCGGGTACTGTTTTATTCCGGGCACGGTGCGCAGATTCCCAACACCAATGCCACGGGTGAAGCCGACCGCATCGACGAATGCCTGTGCCCGTGGGACTTCGACTGGACGCCGGAACATGCCATCGTCGACAACGATTTCCGCGACCTCTACATCCAGCTGCCCTACAGAACGCAGTTCATCACGATCTTCGATTGCTGCCATTCGGGCGGCATGACGCGTGAAGGTGCTCGCCGCGCACGCGGGCTGACGCCGCCGGATGACATCCGCCATCGCGCGCTGCGCTGGGAGTCCGGGCTGCAAATGTGGGTGGAACGTGACTGGGTGAAACGGGCCCGCAAAAGCGCACAGAAAGCCGAATCGGCCAACACCGTGAGCAATCGCGACGGTATCCGGCGGGTCGGCCAGGCCATCGCGGTGCGCGGTTACGACGATAAGCTCTACGACAAACGACGCGCCGCTTATAAACACGAAGGGCCCTTTCTGCCGATCCTCATGTACGCCTGCGGCGAATCCCAGTTGTCTTACGAATACCGCCACGGCGTCATTTCCTACGGTGCGTTCACCTACGCGCTTGCCCAAACGCTGCGCTCATCCAAGCACAGACCAACGTTCAATGCCCTGGTTCGCGCGACGGGCAAGCTCCTGGCCGAGCTGGGTTATGACCAGAAGCCGGCGATCGTCGGGCCGAAGGATTTGCTCGGCAAAGTCGTTCCCTGAGTCGCCATCGTCTGGAGATTGATATGAGCAGTGAAACGGTAAGAAGTATTCAACAGGCACTGATTGCCGACGGCTTTTTTCCCGGCGAAGTGGACGGGATCTGGGGGAGAAGAACCATCGCCGCAGTGAAAGCCTTTCAGGACAGCGTTGGACTGGAGGCCGATGGCATCGTCGGTCCCAAAACCTCCTCCGCCTTGTTTTCTGACGTTGACCATATCCCTGCGGGACCACTTTTACCGTGGCTCGCGGAAGCAGAGAATTTGATAGGCACCAGGGAAGTCCTTGGCCGCAAGAACAATCCCACCATTCTGGATTGGGCCGACGATCTCGACCTTCACTATCCCGGCGACGAGGTGCCTTGGTGCGGTCTGTTTGTAGCGCATTGCGTGGGTTCTACGATGCCCGAAGAAGTGCTTCCTTCGAATCCCCTGGGTGCGCGGCAATGGGAAAAGTTTGGCGAATCCACCGTGCCACGACTCGGCGCGGTGATGGTCTTCTGGCGTGAATCAAAAAACAGCGGCAAGGGTCATGTCGGGTTCTATACCGGCGAGGATAGCAACGCGTACCGGATTCTGGGCGGTAATCAAACGGACAAGGTGTGCCTGACATGGGTAGGCAAAGATCGATTTCTCAAAGCGCGCTGGCCGCGCAAGGCAAGCTCTTTGGGTGGAGGCGACGCCATCATCGTCATGAACAGAACCGAGGATTTGTCCAGGAACGAAGCTTGAAATCGAGTGCGCCCGAGCTTTCCGGCGAAGGTGCCCTCAGGCCCACCCTTCCAGGCGCAACGTGGCCCGGACCAGGCGCTGCTCCTCGCTTTCGATTTCCCTGAGGTTCTCGCAGATGCTCTGGATGTGCGCGATGGCCGCCTTGCGCGCCTGCTCCGGCATGCGGCCGGTCACGGCGTTGTAGAGCCGGGCGTGCTGACGGTCGATCTGACGTTTTTGCGGTGCGCGGTGGTAGAGGTTGTTGACCGAGGCGAACACGGTGTTGAGCAGCAAGTCGGTCAGCGAGCGCAAGGTTTGCACCAGCACCGGGTTGTGCGAGGCCTCGCAGATCGCCAGATGAAAGGCATGATCGAGCCGGGCGTGTTCGCTCGCTTCCATCGACCGCGTGCGGGCATCGAGCAACGCTTCATAGCTGCGGGTGATGAGGACAAAATCCGCCTCGGTCCCGCGCAATGCGGCCAGGCGAGCGGACTCTCCCTCAAGCAGGCTGCGCACCTCGAACAAATCGTAAAGCGTGCGCGGTTGTGAGCTGAACAAATGCATCAGCGGCGACGCGGCGCCGTGGCCCGACAGTTCAGCGACAAAGGATCCCTTGCCCTGCTCCGTCTTGATAATCCCCCGGGCGCGCAACAAATTCAGGCCCTCGCGCAGCGCTGTGCGCGAGACGCCGAGCTTCTCCGTCAGGCGCCGTTCCGAAGGCAACAATTGACCGGTCTTGAGGACCCCGTCGACGATCAGGCGTTCTATGCGCTCACAGACCACGTCTGCGACTTGGGGATTACGGGGCACTTTCGCACTCTCCATCGAACCTCCTACTGGTATGACCAGCCTCACCAATAAAACCCGCCACGTTCGAATACAACCCTAAGCTTATGTTTAGACGGTTATTTTTCTCAGAAGCGTGGAAATACCCCCTGAAGAACTGGTTCGACCACTCAAACAACACATGGACAGTAGGACGCGTCAGGCCAATGATGCAAGTGAGCTTTCACCGCAAGCAGACCTCTAATAAAAACAAACGGAGGGTCGTGAACCGCCTATGAACATCCTCTACGATGAACGCGTCGACGGCGTTCTGCCTGATGTCGACAGAGCCGCCCTGCTCCAGGCACTGAGCGCTCGCCTGCCGGACCTGGAAATCCTGCATCAGCGCGAAGAACTCAAGCCGTATGAATGCGACGGACTGTCCGCTTACCGCACTACGCCGATGCTGGTGGTGCTGCCGCGCCATATCGACGAAGTCCAGGGCGTGCTCAAACTTTGCCATGAGTTTCATGTGCCGGTGGTCGCTCGCGGTGCCGGCACCGGTTTATCCGGCGGTGCGCTACCGCTCGAGAAAGGCGTGCTGCTGGTGATGGCGCGTTTCAACAACATCCTGCACATCGACCCCGCCGCACGCACGGCGCGGGTTCAGCCGGGCGTGCGCAACCTGGCGATTTCCCAGGCCGCCGCACCGTTCGGCTTGTATTACGCGCCGGACCCCTCCTCGCAGATCGCCTGTTCCATCGGCGGCAACGTGGCCGAAAACGCCGGTGGCGTGCATTGCCTGAAATACGGCCTGACCGTGCACAACCTGCTCAAGGTCGACATCCTCACCGTCGATGGCGAACACCTTACCCTGGGCTCCGAAGCGCTCGACTCGCCCGGGTTTGACCTGCTGGCGTTGTTTACCGGCTCCGAAGGCATGCTGGGGGTGATCACCGAAGTCACGGTCAAACTGCTGCCGAAACCGCAGACGGCCAAGGTGCTGCTGGCGGCGTTCGACTCCGTCGAAAAGGCGGGTCGTGCAGTCGGCGACATTATTGCCGCCGGCATCATTCCGGGTGGTCTGGAAATGATGGACAACTTGGCCATTCGCGCCGCCGAAGATTTTATTCACGCCGGTTATCCGGTCGACGCCGAAGCCATTCTGCTGTGCGAACTCGATGGCGTTGAAGCCGACGTCCACGATGACTGCGACCGTGTGCGTCAGGTGCTGGAACAGGCCGGTGCGACCGAAGTCCGCCAGGCTAAGGATGAGGCGGAACGCGTACGTTTCTGGGCCGGGCGCAAGAATGCGTTCCCGGCGGTAGGCCGCCTCTCGCCGGATTATTACTGCATGGACGGGACGATCCCGCGCCGCGAGCTGCCCGGCGTGCTGCACGCGATTGCTGCGCTGTCGGCCGAATACGACCTGCGGGTGGCCAACGTTTTCCATGCCGGTGACGGCAACATGCACCCGCTGATTCTGTTCGACGCCAACCAACCCGGCGAACTCGATCGCGCCGAAGCCCTGGGCGGCAAGATCCTCGAATTGTGCGTGAAAGTCGGCGGCAGCATCACCGGCGAACACGGGGTCGGCCGCGAGAAAATCAATCAGATGTGCGCGCAGTTCAACAGCGATGAGCTGACCCTGTTTCATGCGGTCAAAGCCGCGTTCGATCCGGGCGGCCTGCTCAATCCGGGCAAGAATATTCCAACCTTGCATCGCTGCGCCGAATTCGGTGCGATGCACGTTCACCTGGGTCAGATGCCCTTCCCTGAACTGGAGCGTTTCTGATGCGCAGCGAACACGATATCGATGACAGCGGCGCGCTACTGGACCAGGTTAACCAGGCCCTGCAAAACGCCACGCCGCTGCGCATCCAGGGCGCCAACAGCAAAGCGTTTCTGGGCCGTATCGCGGCGGGTGAAGTGCTCGACACGCGCAGCCACCGCGGCATCGTCAGCTACGACCCGACCGAGCTGGTAATCACCGCGCGCTGCGGCACGCCGTTGGCAGAACTGGCCGACGTGCTGGATGCAGCGCAGCAGATGCTGCCCTGCGAACCGCCCTCCTTCGGTGAAGGCGCCACCGTGGGCGGGATGATTGCCAGTGGGCTGTCCGGGCCGCGACGTCCGTGGTCAGGCTCGGTCAGGGACTTCGTCCTTGGGACACGAGTCATCACCGGCCACGGCAAGCATTTGCGCTTCGGCGGCGAAGTCATGAAAAACGTCGCCGGCTACGACTTGTCGCGCTTGATGGCCGGCAGTTATGGCTCGCTCGGCGTGATCACCGAAGTCTCGCTGAAAGTGCTGCCCAAACCTCGGCAAGCGTTAAGCATCAGCCTGGAAATGGACAGCGATCGCGCCTTGCTGCGCCTCGCCGAATGGGGACAGCAACCGCTGCCGATCAGCGCTGCGTGCCACGACGGTCAGCGCCTGCATCTACGGCTTGAGGGTGGCGAAGGCTCCGTGGCGGCGGCGCACGACCGACTGGGCGGCGAGCTGCTGGAGGCTTCGTACTGGGCGGATCTCAACGAACATCGATTGAGCTTCTTTGATGAAGACCAGCCGCTCTGGCGCCTGTCCGTCCCGCACAACACCCCTCGACTGTCCCTGCCCGGCCTGCAAATGATCGACTGGGGCGGCGCCCAGCGCTGGCTCAAATCCGATGCCGAAGCGGCGTTCATTCGCTCGATCGTCGCGGAAGTCGGCGGGCACGTGACCTGCTACAGCCACGGCCTGATTGACAGCCCGTTCCATCCGCTGCCCGCAGCACTGATGCGCTACCACCGCAACTTGAAGGACCAACTCGATCCACGGGGCCTCTTCAACCCCGGTCGCCTGTACGCGGAGCTTTGACCCATGCAGACCACCTTGAGCGAACAGGCCCGCCAACTGCCCCGCGCAGAAGAAGCCGAAAGCATCCTGCGCACGTGCGTGCACTGCGGTTTCTGCAACGCCACCTGCCCGACCTATCAATTGCTCGGCGATGAACTGGACGGGCCGCGTGGGCGCATCTACCTGATCAAGCAGGTGCTGGAAGGCAACGAAGTCACCCAAAAGACCCAGCAGCATTTGGATCGCTGCCTGTCCTGCCGTAATTGTGAAACCACTTGCCCCTCGGGCGTCGACTATCACAACTTGCTCGACATTGGCCGCGCGGTGGTCGATGCGGCCGTGCCGCGCTCGCTCGACCAGCGCTTGTTGCGTGAAGGCTTGCGCAGCGTGGTGCCCAATTCGGGGTTGTTCAAAGCGCTGGTCAGCAGCGGTCAGGTGTTCCGTGCGCTGTTGCCCAACACGCTGCAAGCCAAGTTGCCTCGCCACGTGTACCCGGCCAGACAGCGCCCGGTCGTCCGCCACGCCCGGCAGGTGCTGATGCTCGAAGGCTGCGTGCAGCCGAGCCTGTCGCCGAACACTAACGCGGCCACCGCGCGCGTCCTGGATAGACTGGGGATCAGCGTGACACCGGCGCGCGAGGCCGGTTGCTGCGGCGCGGTCGATTACCATCTGGACGCGCAAGCGGCCGGCCTTGATCGCGCCCGCCGCAACATCGACGCGTGGTGGCCGCGCATTGAGCAAGGGGCCGAAGCCATTGTGCAAACCGCCAGCGGTTGCGGCGCCTTCATCAAAGACTACGGCCACCTGCTCAGCACCGATCCGGCGTATGCCGAGAAGGCCAGAAAGGTCAGCGCACTGGCCAGGGATCTGGTTGAAGTGTTGCGCGACGAGCCGCTGGACACGCTCGGCATTCACAGCGACCAGCGCCTGGCCTTCCATTGTCCCTGCACCTTGCAGCACGCACAGAAACTCGGCGGTGCGGTTGAAGCGCTGCTGACGCGCCTGGGTTTCAACCTCACGTTTGTTCCCGACGGTCACCTGTGTTGCGGCTCGGCGGGCACCTATTCGCTGACCCAACCAGAGCTGTCCCGGCAACTGCGCGACAACAAACTCAATGCGCTGGAAAGCGGTCATCCCGAAGTCATTGTCACGGCCAATATCGGCTGTCAGTCGCACCTTGACGGTGCGGGCCGAACCCCTGTGCGCCACTGGATCGAACTGGTCGAAGCGGCGTTGCCCTCATCGAGCCCTGGAGTATCCCCATGAAAAGCAAAGCCGTCCTCAGCCAGACCGAAGTCAGCCGGATTCTCAGCGCCGCACGCAACGAAGCGCAGAACAATCAATGGGCCGTGACCATCGTGATTGTCGACGACGGCGGCCATCCACTAGCCCTGGAGCGCCTCGACGGTTGCGCCCCGATCGGCGCCTACATTGCCACCGAAAAAGCCCGCACTTCGGCCCTTGGCCGGCGTGAATCGAAAGGCTATGAGGAAATGGTCAACGGAGGACGCTACGCGTTTTTGTCAGCGCCGTTGCTGACCTCCCTTGAAGGCGGAGTACCGATCATCGTCGATGGCCAGGTGATCGGCGCGGTCGGCGTGTCCGGCGTCAAGGCCGAGCAGGATGCCCAAGTGGCCAAGGCCGGGGCGCAGTGCCTGAACTGAGCTGTAAACCAAATCAACACCGCAGAACCTGTGGGAGCGAGGCTGGCTGGCAACAGGCTTCACCCTGTTTTTTCACTTACGCGCCAACTTGTACCGCACGCACTCTTCATAAAAGCTCTGCCGGACGTCCGCCGGCTTGTACCGCGACTTGCTGTCGTAGGTCTGCTCGGTGATGCCCATCGCCATCATGCGCATCCACGCCTTGCTGAATTTGTAGGCCTGTATCTTCTGCCGGGCGGCATACAGGGAGACCCCGGCCAGCTTGAGTTCCTGGGCCCTCGCCGCCGTGCCCGCCCCCCAGCTGCACATATACCGTTCATTAGACGCCAGCTCCTTGGCATGGGCAGAGGCTGCAACGCTGGCCAGGGCAAACGAGATCATCGTGACAAATACTCTTCGCAATTGCATTCCGCCTAACCACCTGAAAATGAAGTGATTTTGGCGACAACTGTGACGCTTCGGGGCCAGCAAAATGCCTCTTTTTCACCCCCCCCGCGACAGCATCGTGGGCGCCTTTGCGTTTTCGGCCGTAATGCCTGCGCCTAAACATGAATCAGCCAGACACTGGCGGTCATGGTTTAAGATCCGTTTGAAGCGTCCTCCGGACTCGACAACACCTCCATGCGCTTAAACCTGAAGGTTCGTATGCCCTCCTCGCTACCCTTGCCAGTTCAATGCCGCCACCTGCCAGCCCGCTCGTGGCTGCGGTCACTGCTGTTGCTGAGCGTCATCCTGCCAGGCATCGCCAGTGCTGAGCCAAGACCCGACAACATGGTCTACCTGCGCACGATTGATCCGACCATCGTGCAAGACATTCGCTACGCCAGCGCCCATAACTTCACCGGACACTCACTCGACGGATACGCCGCTGCCGAGTGCCTGCTGTCGCTGGACACCGCCCAGGCCCTCGCCCGGGTGCAACAGGCACTTCAAAAGCAAGGCTATGGCTTGAAGGTGTTCGACTGCTATCGACCCAGCCGGGCGGTGGCCGATATGGGCCGCTTTGCGACTGAGCCGGGGGACCCGCGCAAAGCCGAGTTCTATCCGCGCGTGGACAAGCAGGACTTCTGGCGCCTGGGGTATGTGGCGCGGGTGTCGAATCACTCCAGAGGCTCGACCGTGGACCTGACGCTCATCGGTCCCAAGGCTCTGCCCGCCGATACCTGGACACCCAAGGCCGCGCAAGTTGATTGCACCGCGCCTTATGTCCAGCGCTGGCACGACGGCGCACTCGACATGGGCACCGGGTACGATTGCTTCGATGAGCGTGCGCACACCGCCAACCCGACGATCAATGCGACGGCGAAAGAAAACCGTCAGCGACTCAGCCGCGCCATGGAAAAAGAGGGTTTTGCCGGCTACTCGAAAGAGTGGTGGCACTTCACTTTCGGTGGAGACGGAGCACCGAAGAATGTGATGGATTTTCCCATCACGCCGTTGAGTGCCAGCGAGGTGCTGGACAGCAGCCACCAACTGATTGTGGTCACCACAAAAAACTGGGATGACATTCAGGGCACTGCCCAGCGCTATGAACGAGACGGGACCAGCTTTCGAAAAGTCGGTGACGGGTTTGCGGTGGTGGTCGGCAAGAACGGGTTGGCGTGGGGTAAGGGTTTGGGCAACGTTGAGCCTGGTGAAGGACCGGTCAAGCGTGAAGGCGATGGAAAAGCACCTGCGGGGATGTTCAAGCTTGGAACGGCGTTTGGCTACGATGCAACGGGCGATACAAAACTGCCTTATCTCGCGCTGACCTCGGCCACCGAATGCGTGGATGACAGCAAATCCGAACGTTACAACGAACTGGTCGACGGCGCGGCGATAACCAAGGACTGGAACAGCTCCGAGCAGATGCGCAAAGAGGCTGGGTATCGCAAAGGGATCTTTATCGAGCACAACACGCCGGCGTCACCGGGTGACGGCTCGTGCATCTTTTTCCATATCTGGCGCGGGCCTGCCTCGCCGACGTTGGGGTGTACGGCGATGGACCAGGGTGATATTTCGCGGTTGTTCGAGTGGCTGGATCCGCGTGAATCTCCGGTTTTGGTGCAGATGCCTGAGGGGCAATATGAGCAATGGCGCGAGCGATGGAAGTTGCCGCAGCGTTGATCGAATGCGGGATAACCACGTTCCAGCGAGGTATCACAGAGCCCCTGTAGCAGCTGCCGAACGCAGCCTCGCAGGCTCGGCAGCTTATTGATGAGGGAGGTTGTTATGCGTTGGTCAACCCTGCTTCAAATCGAGGCAGTAGGTGTAATACCCCGGATCGCGCACGTAACCCAGCGACTCGTATAACCGCTGTGCGCCGAAATTATCCGTGGCCGTTTCCAGCACCATGCCCTTGGCGCCTGTCGACAGTGCAAAGGCTCGGGCAGCGTTCATCAGCAGCCTCCCCACGCCCTGCCCCCGGGCCTCGGGAGCGGTGAAGAGGTCGCTGAGCAGCCAGGTGCGGTGGGCGTCAATGGAGGAGAACGTCGGGTACAGCTGGACGAACCCCAGCGCATTACCGGTAAGGTCCGATGCGAAAAAGATCACGGATTCATCCCGGGCAATGCGTTCAGCGATGAAATCCCGGGACTGTTGAAGGTTCGAGGGCTGGCCGTAGAAGCCTCGATAAGCGTCGAAGAGGTGGGCGATTGTGTCGATGTGCGTTGCCTCGACACGCAAGACTTGAACGGCCATGCCTGGGGTCTCCGTAGGGGTTACTTCGGTTGCGCCACCGTGCGCAAATAAGGTTTCACCGTCTTGAAACCATCCGGGTATTTCTTTTTCGCGTCCTCATCGGACACCGACGTCGGGATGATCACGTCCTCACCCGGACGCCAGTTTACCGGGGTCGCAACGGTGTGTTTGGCGTTCAGTTGAAGCGCATCGAGCAGGCGCAGCACTTCATCAAAGTTACGCCCGGCACTCATCGGGTAGATGAGCATCGCCTTGACCTTTTTGTCCGGCCCGATGATGAACACGGAACGCACCGTGGCGTTGTCCACGGCCGTGCGTGCGCCGCCGCTGGCATTCGGGTGGATCATGTCGTAGAGCTTGGCCACCACCAGGTTTTCGTCGCCGATCATGGGGTAGTTGACCGCATGCCCCTGGGTTTCTTCGATGTCCTTGGCCCAGCTTGCATGGTTACTGACGGGGTCGACGCTGAGCCCGACGACCTTGGTGTTGCGTTTGTCGAACTCCGGCTTGAGCGCTGCCATGTAACCGAGTTCAGTGGTGCACACCGGGGTGAAGTCCTTGGGGTGCGAGAACAGAATCGCCCACTTGTCGCCGATCCACTCATGGAAATGCAGCGTGCCTTCGGTGCTTTCGACGGTAAAATCCGGTGCTTCGTCGCCAATGCGGATGGTCATGATCGTTCTCCTGAGGGTGAGTTCGTAGGGAAGCCGTCGGAACGCGAGTCGCTGTTCCAACGGCATTCGGGATCTGTGTTGAACCGGTCAACGCGGATCAGTATAGGAGACGCTTCAAGACCTGCCGGTGACCGGCGCATTCACTTTGTAAGTCCTTGATTCAGGCCTTTGAAGGCTGCTCAGGCAACACCGCCAGCGCTGATGTTCTCGCCAGCAGGTAGTAGAGAATGCCCGGCACCACCAACCCGACGATCCAGGAAATATCGACACCGCCGAGCTGCGCGACCATCGGCCCGGAGTAGAAATGCGTGTCGACGAAAGGCAACTGGATCAACACGCCGACGACATACACGCTGATGCCGCGCACGTTCCAGCGACCATAACGGCCCGCCGGATCGGACAGCGCCGCAATGTCGTAGCGCTCTTTGTTGATGAAGTAGTAATCCACCAGATTGATCGCGCTCCACGGTGTGAAAAAGGTCAGCAGAAACAGGATGAAGTACTTGAACGAGTTGAGGAACGAATACTGACCGAGCAACGCCAACGTGGTGGACGCCGCGACAATCAACAACACAAACACCATGCGCTGGCGGGCGGTGATCTCGAGACGGCTGCGAAAGCCACTGATGATCGTCGCCACGCACATGAAGCTGCCATACGCGTTGAGCGTCGACACCGTGACCTTGCCGAACACCACGCTCAAATACAGCAGCGAGGCCATCACCCCGGTGCTGCCCAGGCCGACGATGGTTGCCACTTCATGACCGCGGAAATTCGCACCGGCCAACGCTGCCGCGAATACGCCGAGCACCATGGACGCCTGGGCACCGAGCACGGTCCCCAGGCCGACGGCAGCGAAGGTCTTCCAGGACGAGGTTTTGCTCGGCAAATAGCGTGAGTAGTCGGCCACGTAAGGGCCGAAGGCGATTTGCCAGGACGCGGACAGCGACACAGCCAGCAAGAAGGTGCTCCAGCCGAAGTGACGGTTCTCCAGCAACAGGCCAATATCGTTGAGCGTCATCAGCCGGGTAAACAGGTAGGCGAAGGCAACGATGCCCAGCACGCTGGCCACCCGTCCGACCAGGTGAATGACCCGATAGCCGAAGATCGTCAGGAACGCGATGCAGGCGGCGAAAATCAGGATGCCGGCGCTGTCGCTGACATGGATCAACTGGGCAATGGCCTGCCCCGACAGTACCGCGCCGGTAGCGCTGAAGCCGAGGTACATCAGGCACACCAGGACAATCGGGATGGCGGCCCCATAGACCCCGAACTGCACACGACTGGAGATCATCTGCGGCAGCCCGAGTTTGGGCCCCTGGGCGGCGTGCAAGGCAACGACTGCGCCGCCGAGCAATTGGCCGATCAGCAAGCCGATGAGTGACCAGAACACGTCTCCGCCCAGCACCACGGCGAGCGCGCCAGTGACGATGGCCGTGATCTGCAGGTTGGCGCCGAGCCACAGGGTGAACTGGCTGTAGAGGCTGCCATGACGCTCGGCCTCGGGGATGTAATCGATCGAACGGGTCTCGATCAGGGGACTTCGTTGTTGGGTCATTGCGGTGTTCTCTTGTTATGGGTAGACGCCAATGTCCGGCGGTTAAACGCGATCCATGTGGGATCGAGCCTGCTCGCGATGAGGGCGTGTCAGTCGATATTAACGTCGCTTGGCACACCGCCATCGCGAGCAAACTCGCTCCCACAGGGATTAGGTTTGACCCACGGGCCTTGGGGCAGGCAGTTGTTCTTACTGTTGTTGAGTCATGGCCACTTGAGCCGTCCGCTGTTCAAGCCCCACAAACGGCGCCTTCGCCCACACGATCTTGCCTCCAACCATCGTCAGCACCACGTTATTGCGCGCCAGTTCTTCCTCAGGCACCTGCATGAAGTTCTTGTCGAGGACGATCAGGTCAGCAAACTTGCCCACTTCCACCGAGCCGACCACCGCGTCCAGCTTCAGCTGCTCGGCGGCGTTGATGGTGATGGTGCGCAGCACCTCCGTGCGCGACAGCGCTGGGTCGGCATTCAGCCGGCCAGCGTACTTGGGGCCGTAGCTGTGGGGGTTTTGCGGGTCGCCTGAGCGGGTGACGCCGATCTTCAGCGCCAGGAACTCGTCGAGCGGGTCGACGGGCCAGTCGCTGCCATACGCCACGCGCCCGCCGGCACGGGCGATGCTGCCCGACGGCTCCATGCGGGCGAAACGCTGGACGCCCAGGTGATCGCTGGTGCCGTCGACCGTGGACGGCGCCTGCTGGGCCCACTGGAAGGACATGTTGGCAGTCACGTCGAGTGCCTTGAAACGTGGATAGTCGGCAGGATCCACGGACTCGTTGTGAGTGATGGCCGGGCGAAAACCATTGCCGGGTAATTGCTGGCGCACGTATTCGATGCCGTTCAGTGAGTCGCGCACTGCCCGGTCGCCGGTGGCGTGCAGGTGCGGGTCGAGGCCGGCCTGCACGGCTTGCAACAGCAACGGATTGAGCACTTGCGGCGGGAAGTACAGCTCACCGACGTTGGTGCCGGGAGTCCACTTCGGCGCCTTTTCGGTGCCGGCATTGCGCAGGTACGGCGTCAGCATGGCCCCCGTGTCTGCCGGCGCATTGATGATGCCGTCCATGAACAATTTGACGTGGCGCATGCTCACTCCCGGCGCGGGTTTGGCTTCTCCCTGATCGTAAGTCGTGGCCAATGCCTTGGCGTCGGCGATGGTTTTTGTCGGATCCGCAGCGGCGGCAGGGTCCAGTTTGATCGCCAGCAAGGCTCGGGCCGTCAGCTCGCCTGACTGCTGCAGACTGGTGAAAGCTTTGCCGCTTTCGGGCCCCGACAAGGCATCGAAGAAGCTGGTGATGCCTTGCTGGCGCATCGCGTCGAGCGCCGCGCGGGTCTGGTTGAGTTTCTCTGCGTCGGTGGCGGGCGGCACCACGGCAGCCATGGTATCGGCCGCGCCGTCTTCGCAGATGCCGGTCGGGTTACCAGCGCTGTCGCGCACGTATTTACCATCGCTCGGATTGGCGGTGTTTTTGTTGATGCCGGCCACTGCCAGGCCGCGGGAGTTGGTCAGCACGGTATGGAAGTCGGTGGAACGAACCTGAATCGGCCGCTGGGTCTTGAGCGCGTCCAGCGTCGATTTGTCCGGGTCGCCGTCGAGTCCGTCCATGCCCATGCGGTCCCAGCTGCCCACTTCGAGCCAGACATCGGGGCCTTTGTCCTTGTCGGCGTCCAGGCACGCTTGAATGGTTTCCTGGAACACCTTGCGCGTCATTGTCTGGTATTTGAGGTCGCACAAGGTCATGGCGCGGCCGCCGTCCCCCGGGTGCATATGCGCATCGATGAAGCCCGGCATCAGCATGCGCCCGGCCAGATCGATCAGTTGGGTCTGCTTGCCGATGTACGCAGAAACCCCTTCGTCGCTGCCGACATAGACGATCTTCCCACCCGTCACGGCAATCGCCTGCTGTACGGAGTTCTGGCCATCGACGGTGTAGATGTAGCCGTTGCGCATCACCATTTCAGCGGGCATCGAGCCCTGGGTCTGACACCCCACCAGCGCCATGGAAGAAACTGCCGTAGTGGTCGCAATCGCGATAAACAGCCTGGAAAATTTCAACTGCCTCACCTCTGTTTTTATAGTTTTGGAAGTGGCTCGGGCAGACTGCCGTGCAAGCCCCTGATCTGCAGGGCCTACCCTATAGAGCGCGGCCGCCTGCGGGACCTCCACAAATGAGGAGGGGCAACACAAATAGACCAAAAGGAAATAATGTTGATCAGTTAAGCCGAAACGCGATCCGTAGCCGCAGGCTTCGCCAGCAGCTACAAAAGTTGCGTCACCTTAGAAATTGCTTAGCTGATCAGCAATATCCACAGAGCATTTGCATTTTAGTTGGGGAGATTGGCGAAGCTAATCGCGGCGCGTTGCGTCGCGCAGGACGGAACCCAGTTCTACCTTGCTTTTGACGCCAAGCTGCAAGTAGCAGTTGCGCAGATAGGTGCGCACGGTCGCCGGGCTCAAGGTCAGGATTTTCGCGATCTCTTTGTAGGAATGACCGGCAGCAAACAGCATCGCCGCCGTCCGCTCCCGTGGCGCGAGCACTGCTGCGCGTGACTGCGCTTCGAGCGAGAGAATCACATGCTCCGAGTTCGGGCTCAGCGTCAGCGCACAGCGGCCCAGACGCATCACACACGGGGCTTTTTGCAGTTGCGCAATCACCTCGGTCGGCAGCATCGAACCGCTCCACCCGGGCAACTCGCGCTGAATGGCGGCGCACAGGCTTGCGCCGACGTACAACAGACTGCCGTCCAAACGCGCCACGCCGAAGTCGGTCGCGCCGTTGCCGGTGTCGATGCGGATCATGTCTTGCACCTGGAACCGCCACAATTGCAACAGGTGGTCGCAGAAGGCCGAAAACAACCCGGCCTCGCTGTCGTTGAACGCCGGAGCATCAATGCCGCGGTAGAGACAGACGAAAAACATCAAACCGCTCTCCGGCAACTCGAAGGTGATGCACATCGGGTGGTAGAGGTCGTGGCGCCGAGCGAAGGCGTCCACGGCTTCATCGGGGTCGGTGAACCCGCTGTCGCGCACGACCGCACCGGGTTGACTCAAAGTGTCATGGGAGAACTTGTCGCGGCCCGCGCTCTTGTGCCATTCGGCGGCGAACGATTCGGGCAGGTTGATGCGCCCGTGCATCCAGCTTTTAGGCGGTGCGTTGGCGGCTGACGCGGACATCTCGCCCCACCACGCCGACGCAAAGGGCACCAGCTGGCGGAACGCTTGCAGGCCTTCGGCGATGAACTGCGAGGCGCCCCGTTCCCGAGCCAGCCGCCCCAGATGGAGCACGCAACGATTGAACGCTTTCAGCGTTGCCATCGACGGCGTTGCGCCGACTTCATCACCCTCCTCCATCGTTCTGATCCTGTTCGCTGTACGACGTATTTTTTTCGACGATGCCATAGGCGCAGACGCAACGCCATTGGCTTTTTCGACGCCTGCCATTCATGCGTAATCCGGCAACAGTGTTTGTCCAGCGGGCCGCTATTTGAGGGTTCGGTAAACCCCTAGCATCGTCTCTACCCGGTGAGCCAATGGAGTCCGTCTCCATCGGCTCACGCCGGGTCAATCAAGACGAAAAGGTGAACGACATGAAAGCTTTAAAAATTGCGCTGTTCCTGGCGCTGGGCGGTATAGGCGCACAGGCCTTTGCAAGCGACAACCCGTCTAAGGCCGAAGCCATTAAAACGCCGGTTGAAAGCTACTCCTACGGTACAAAACTGGACATCAAGAAAATCATCACCGTGACAGAGATTGCAGACGAGTGCGGCCCGGTCCCGGCCCGAATGACCTATGAAGATTCCAAGGGTCAACGCCATGTCCTTCAGTACCAGGTCATGGGCACTGGATGTTCAAATGGTTGAAGCCAGTCAGGAAAATGGAGGGTCGACACTCCATGCCTGCAACGTCATCTTTTTTTCGCTGAGCCGACGATTTTTTCATCCGCAGCCAGCACGTCCGGAATGGAGTATTTGAGAAACTCCACCCAGGTCTTTATTTTTGCATCGACGAACTTTCGTGACGGATAGATCGCATACAGATTCAGCGCTTCAAGGTGGTGCCCGGGCAATACGCGCACCAAGGTGCCGGCTCGCAGGCCATCGACCGCAGACGCGATGGGCTGGATACCAATCCCCATGCCGTTGGTAATCGCGACGGTCATGCCATCGGCGGTGTTGATGTGGAACGGTGATAGCGGAACGCTGACGGTCTCCACGCCATCCGGCCCCTCCAATACCCAGTTTTCAACCGGCATCACCGTATTCACGATTTTCAGACAGTCATGTTCGGCGAGCGCGGCCGGGGATTCCGGCTGTCCGCGTTTTTTCAAGTACGCCGGCGAGGCGCAGAGAATGCTGTAGGTGATGCCGAGTCGCTGCGCCACGAAGCCTGAATCGGGCAAGTCCCGGGCCAGCACGATCGACATGTTGTAACCCTCCTCCAGCAGATCCGGCAGTCGATTGGTCAGTGTCAAATCAAACATGACCGTCGGGTGCAGCTCTCTGTACCTGGCAACGGCATCGATCACGTAGTGATTGCCGATGGCGGCCATCGCGTGAATCTTCAGGCGGCCCACAGGTTGGGTGTTCGCGGTGCCCGCTTCCTCATCGGCCTCCCGCACCTCTTCAAGAATCCTCTCGCAACGTTCCAGGTAACGCAGGCCGGCTTCGGTCAGCGCCAGACGGCGGGTTGTGCGGTTGATCAGGCGTGTGCGAAGCCTGGCTTCCAGGCTGGAAACCGCTTTGGAAACGTTGGTCGTGGTGGTGTCCAATACCTCCGCCGCCGCCGTAAAGCTGCCGCTTTGGGCCACCGCCACGAAAAACCGCAGGGTCTGGAACACGTCCATGGTTTTCACCTCGCAGGGATGGAAAGAAGAGGCGGCCTTGTAAGGCCGCCCCGTCATCATGGGTTACTTCTTGCGCGGAATAAATCCTGGGACACCGGTTTCCACCACTGAGTTGAATCGAATCCTGGTGGTGATGTCGTTCTGAATTTCAACCATGGCCCTTTGCGGCAAGGTCGAAATATCGAAGTTTTCCCGGATATGACTCGGTGTCGCAGACGTGGTCAGGAACGCCACTCCACGCTGCACCGACCAGGCCAACGCCACTTGCGCCGGGGTCTTCTGCACACGCTGGGCAATCTGGGTGATCACCGGGTCTTGCAGGACATTAGGCTCCATGCCGTGACCCAGCGGCGCAAACGCAAGCACGATAATCCCATGCTGTTTGCAGAACTCGAGCAGTTCCCATTCCGGCAGGTACGGGTGGGACTCGACTTGCACCACGGCCGGTTTGATCCGCGCCACTTCGACTATTTCCTGCAGTTTTTCCAGGGTGATATCCGACAAGCCGATGGCCTTGCAGCGGCCTTCATCCACCAGGCGCTCCATTGCCCTCCAAGTCTCGATGAGCGTAACGCCGTCGTCGTAGATCACGTGGCCCGATTCATCCCTCGGATCCTGGTTGTCGCCGGGTTGAAAGGCAAACGGCGTATGGATCAGGTAGCAATCGATGTAGTCCACCTGGAGGCGTCGGCAACTGGCCTCGAACGCCGGTTCGACGCGCTCGGGACGGTGGTTGGTGTTCCACAGTTTGGTGGTGATGAACAAGTCTTCGCGGCGGACGTTTCCGGCATCCAGCATTTCCTTGAAGGCCACGCCGACCTGTTCTTCATTTCGATAACGCTCGGCGCAATCGAAATGGCGAAAGCCCGCTTCCAGCGCGTCTTTGACCGCTTGGGTGGTGACGCTGAGGTCGCGAAACAGGGTGCCAAATCCCACGGCCGGCATTTCAACGGAGCCGTGGTTCAGTGCAAATTTCGTGTCGCGAAGGTCATCGTTGAAGGGTTCGTAAGTCATGTCTGTACTCCAATCTCTGGCTATTGATACGAAGGTTTCGCTGCTTCACGACTGGCAACGCGCTGCTCGAACGCGCCGACAGAATTACCGCCAAGCGCCACGTACAGCTGCACGGTGTCGAGGTATTGCGCGGTCTTCACGCGGATCTGGCCGAGTAACGCCTGCTCGTAGGCACGTTCGGCTTCCAATACCTGTAGGATGCTGTTCTCACCTTGCGCGTAGGCTTGCTGGTTCAAGCGAAAGCTGGTGTCGGCGGCGCGCAGCGCGTCTTCCTGCGCCAGGTTTTGCTCGGCGTCGTGGTTGATCGCCTGGAGCGAATCCGCGACCTGGCCGAACGACTGAATGACGGTCTGCTGGTAGCCGGCGAGCGTCGCCTTGTAGCCGTCGACCGCCGCCTGACGCTCAGCCTTGAGCGTTCCGCCATCGAACAGCGGCCCTGCAATCCCCGCCGCGAAGCCCCAAAGCGCGGCGCCGCCATTGCCTGATGCGGCTTGCGCCAGCGACGCGGACAGCGTGACGCGGGGATAGAGATTGGCGGTGGCGATGCCGACTGCCGCGCTGGCCATGTGCAGTTCGGCCTCGGCTTGCAGGACGTCCGGCCGACCGTGGGCCATTTCCGACGGCACGCTGACGGGCACGTTCGCCGGCAATACAAACTCGGCAAAATCGAAGTCCGGCGCGCTCCAGTCGCCCGGGCCTTTGCCCGTCAGAATCGACAACGCGTGACGTGCGGCATCGCGCTGCTGAGCGAGGGGCGGCAGCAGCGTGCGGTCCTGGGCAAGCCGGGTTTCGGCCAGGGAAACGTCGATCTGCGTGGTGGTGCCGTTGGTGTGGGCCATGCGCACGAGGTCGAGGTTCTTCGCGTCATTGGCCAGCAGCTTTTCGACGGCCGCGATCTGCGCGTTGGCGGAAGCCACCAACAACGCCTGGCTGGCGACATCGCCGGTCAGGGTCAGGTACGCCGCTTCGTAACGATGCTTTTGCAGCGCGGCAAATGCTTCTTGCTGTTCGATCACGCGTTTGTTGCCACCGAACACGTCAAGGTCAAAGCCGACCCGTGGCCCGATGGCATAGAAGTTGGAAGTGGCAGGCTCCTTCGCGTTGTGTACCCGCTGGCGACCTGCCGTCGCGCCAAAATCGACTTGCGGATACAGTGCACCTTCTGCTGCGGCCACTGAAGACGCGGCTTGCCGGATCGTTGCGTCCGCCGCCACGAGCTCAAGATTGCCCTCGATGGCGCGACGCACCACGTTGTTGAGCTTCGGCGACTGGAAGGCTGTCCACCAGTCACCGCGGACCTTTTTACCCAAGTCGATGCGTTGTTCGCCGGGCGTGTTGCCGCCCTGGCCGAGGCGTTGCTCGGCCTGTTGATCATAGTGCTGCGAAAAGCTCGGCGGCGGCAATTGGTAGTCAGGGCCGACGGTGCAAGCGGTCAGGAATACCAGCGCCGATACCGCACCGAAGGTGGTTTTGAACAGCTGTCTGTTGAGGAAGTGCGCATTGGATTTCATTGGGCAAACTCCACGAAAACTAGTTGGTCGGAACGGGCTTGCGAAGAAAGACAACCAGTGGGCTCACCACCAGCATCGCCACCATCAAAATCTTGAATTGGTCGACCACCGCGATAAACGCCGCCTGGTGGGTGATCATTTCGTTGAGCCCCGCCAGTGCTGGCAGGGACATCGGCGCGACGGAATACGGCGTCACGTTACTGACGAGTGCCATGTGCATCGCTTGCGTGTTGTTGAAGAAATACAACTGCACAATCGCCACGCCCAACGTGCTGCCGTACACACGGGACAGATTGAACAGACCGGTGCCTTCGGGGCGTAACGTCGGGTCAAGCGTGCTGAACGCGACCTTGGTCAGCGACGGCATCAAGATGCCGATGCCAATGCCCTGGACCGCACCGGCCAACGCCACGGGCGACCAGTCCATCAACGGCGAATAACCGAGCATCAGCCAGTTGGCATAAATCACCACGCCAACGCCTGCCGCCACGAACAGCCGACGGTCGAAACGCTCGGGCACACGGTTCATCAGCAGGAACGCGCCGACCAGCCCGATACCACGGGGGATGGTCAGGGAACCGGTGGTGTCCGGCGGATAGCCGAGAATCTCGTCGAGCATTGGCGAGGTCAGGGCCATGGTCGACAGCAGCACGAAGCCGACGGCGAAAAAGATGATCGTCGACAGCACGAAATTGCGGTCGTTGAACAAGCGCTTGTTGAGGAAATGCACCTTCGCGGTCAGCACGTGCACCGCAAACAGGTAGGCCCCCAATGCGCAGCCGATGGCTTCCAGCCAGATTTCGGTCGAGGCAAACCAGTCCAGGCGTTCACCGCGGTCGAGCAGCATTTGCAGGCTGATCAACCCCAGCGTGAAGCTGCCGAAGCCAAAGAAATCGAACGTCGGCCGCTTTTCGGCTTTCTTCTCATTCAGCAACAGCGCCATCACGAGGAAGATAAAGACCGACAGCGGAAGGCTGATGTAGAAGATCGGGCGCCAGTCGAAATGCTCGCCGATCCAGCCGCCCAGGCTCGGGCCGCTGACGATGCCGAACAGCACGATGGCGGTCCAGGTTGCACCGAATTTTGCACGCTTCTCCAGGGGCAATGTCTCCAGCGAAATCGCCATCGACAGCGGCGCCAACACGCCACTCGCCAGGCCCTGGAGAATGCGCGCCCCGATGAATTCCAGCGACGTCGTTGCGTGGGTGGAGAGCAGCAAACCAAGGACGAAAAAGGCCAGCGCGGTTTGATAAACCCGCTTCAGCCCATAACGCCCGGCGAGCCATTGCGCGATCGGCATGGTGATGGCGCTCGCTGCCAGGTACGAGGTGAAGATCCAGCCCGCCTGGTCGTCGGTCATCGACAGGCTGCCTTGAATCAACCTGAGCACAGCATTCGGAAGCGGCAGGTTCGCCGACTGCATGTAAGTCGCGAGCAGCGCGGCGAACCTTAACGTTCCCGCACCTTGAGGTCCGGCAAGGTTGGCGTTCATCAGAAGTTACCTGCGGTCAACAGAGCCTTGAGCGGTTGCCACCACGGCGTGCGGTAGCCGGTATCGACCTTGACCGTGGCGCTGGTGCCCGAGAACAGCGGCAACGCAGGATCGGTCTCATCGAGTTCGAGCCGCACCGGTACGCGCTGCACCACCTTGACCCAATTGCCGGTCGCATTTTCCGGTGGCAGCAGGGCGAAGTCCGACCCGGCACCCGGGCTCATGCTGGTCACGTGGGCTTTGAAAACGTGATCAGGATAGGTATCGATACTGACCGTCGCCGCCTGGCCGGGGCGCATGTGGGTGACGTCGGTTTCGCGGAAGTTGGCTTCCACCCAGATCTCGCGATCCGACAGCAGGGCAAAGGCTGGCGCGCCGTTGTTAACGTAGTTGCCGACCTGCAAATCGTCGACCTTGGCGACGATGCCGTCATCCGGCGCATACACCGTCGCGTAGGAAAGGTAGAGCTGCGCTTCGTCGAGCTGAGCCTTGGCTTCACGAACCGTCGGGTGGGTATCGGCGTCGATGTTCGGATTGCCATTCAGCGCAACAACGGTACTGGCGATCTGTTGTTCAACCGACGCAATCCGTTGCCGGGCCACTTTGAAGTCGGTGTCGGCGCGTTCGTAAATGGCCCGCGAGACGAACTCGGTCGCCACCAGCGCCTTCTTGCGAGCAAATTCCCGTTGATCGAAATCGGCCGACTCTTTGGCCGATTGCAGTTCCGCCTGTTGCTGACGGTAGCTGGCCTTGAGTCCATCGATACGCAGGCGCGCCACGCTCAACTGCGCTTCTGCGCGGTTGACGGCGATCTGCAACGGTTTCGGATCGATGCGGAACAGCACCTGGCCTTTGTGCACCGGCTGATTGTCCTCGACGGCGATTTCAACCACTTGCCCGGAAATCCGCGCGTTGATCGAGGCCTTCGCCACCCGGGCGTAGGCGTTATCGGTCGAGATAATGGCGGCGCCGGCCTGATAACGAGCGAATCCGACGACGGCGAAAATCAGCGGCAGACCGACAATAAGGAACGGCCGCAGTTTCTGTTTGAACGGTTTTTTGATGGGCGTATCGCCAAGGTTCGGTGCGGGGTGCTCGAAGCTCTGCGAAGCCGGGATGTCGAACTGTTTAGTCATGATCGAATACACCTTTAACCGGGACATCGGGCCGGCGAAAAGTGTGGCGGCCCCGACGTCAATAGTTGCTGTGATGAATCAAGCCCGAGCACGGACGGGAGGATCGCTCCGCCGCACCTGTTTCGTCGCCGCAACACTCAGTTCGAGCTCCGCTTCAACAAACCGTAAACCAAGGAATTTCTGGTTCCTTAATTTTGTGCGATGGTGTAAGAATATCCCCACACAAACACTCCATCAAGGTTTTTATACGACATGGCACAAAAAAAGATTACCGAAGGAAAAGGCCGCGGCCGTCCACGCGCTTACGACCCGCAGACAGCTCTGCAGCAAGCGCTTGGTGTGTTCTGGAGCACCGGCTATTCCGGCGCGTCGCTGGACAGCATCGCCACCGCAGCGGGCATGAATCGCCCCAGCCTCTATGCGGCATTTGGGGACAAACACGCGCTCTACATAAAGGCGCTTGAGCAATATTGGGAATTTGCCGCGGCGGCGATGCACGAGGCGCTGACGGACAACACCCTGCCCCTGCGCGATGCGTTGATGCGTTTTTACGAAGGGCAGTTATCGATCTACTTCTCGGGCGACGGCCAACCGCGCGGCTGCTTCGCGATCGGCACAGCGACCACCGAAGCGGTCGAGGATCCGGAAATTCGCGAAGTACTGTCGGACCGGCTCAGCAGGCTCGATGCCGATCTGGAAACGCGTCTGCGCACCGCCATCGATTCCGGCGAACTCAAAGGCGATGTCGACGCCGCCGCCCTCGCCGTCCTCGCGTCCTCCCTGCTGCACAGCATTTCGATACGCGCACGGGCAGGCAAATCCCGAGAGGAATTGACGGAGCTGGCACGCAATGCGGTCGGTGTGATCTGCGGTGCGTGAAGGCCTCGAAGACATTCTGGCTGAACAGCTGGCGGTGATTTTTTGCGGCATTAATCCGGGCATGACGGCCGCCGCTCAAGGGCACCACTTTGCCGGCAGAGGCAATCGCTTCTGGCGCACGCTGCATCTTGCAGGCTTCACGCCTGAGGAAGTGCGCCCGGAAAACGACCGGACGATCTTGAACTATCACTGCGGATTGACGGCCGTGGTGGATCGGCCCACGGCGCGTGCGGATCAGTTGTCCCTGCATGAATTCACCGCCGCCGCGGCGAGTTTTGAACAGAAGATCGCTCGTTATGCGCCGCGTTATGTCGCGTTTCTCGGTAAAGCGGCGTATGGCGCGTTATCCGGCCAGCGCGACATTGCCTGGGGGCTTCAATCAAAAACCTTTGCCAATGCCCAGGTCTGGGTCCTGCCTAACCCGAGTGGGCGAAATCTCGCGTTCAGCCTGGATCAACTGGTGGACGCGTACCGCCAACTTTGGTCGGCAGTGAATTAGCCTGCACCGAGGACTCCCTCGGCAAGGCTCGGCCTGATTCACCCGGCGTCGTTCACCAAAACTTGCGTTCGGCGGCCGTAGGCTAAGCTTAGAGCAGCTTATTGCACACGATGCTCACGTCTGCAGGTTTGGGGTTGTTCTGGAGAGCGTCTGCAACAGCTATTTCAGACAGGCCCAACCTATTCACGCAGGACTACGTGATGACCGAGCCCCTTCTCAGTTTTGATCAACTCAAGCGTGCTGCCGCCTCCGGCGAAATTGATACTGTTCTTGTTTGCATGGTCGACATGCAAGGCCGACTGGTCGGCAAGCGATTCCAGGTCGAGTTTTTCATCGACAGCGGCCACGAAGAAACCCACTGCTGCAATTACCTGCTGGCCGACGACATCGACATGGAACCCGTACCGGGTTACGCCGCCGCCAGTTGGAGCAAAGGCTACGGCGACTTTGTCCTCAAACCCGACATGTCCACTTTGCGACGGGTGCCCTGGCTGGAATGCACGGCGCTGGTGCTGTGTGATGTGCTTGATCACCACCATCGACGCGACCTGCCGCACAGCCCGCGGGCGATTCTGAAAAAGCAGATCGAGCGACTGCGCGAACGCGGCTACACCGGCATGTTCGCCTCGGAACTTGAGTTCTATCTGTTCGACGAAAGCTACGAGGCCATCCACAAGCGCAACTACCACAAGCCGAAAACCGCCGGCCACTACATCGAGGATTACAACATCCTCCAGACCACCCGCGAAGAGCCAGTGCTGCGGGCGATTCGCAAGCATCTGCAAGCCTCCGGCATTCCCGTGGAAAACTCCAAGGGTGAATGGGGACCCGGCCAGGAAGAGATCAACATTCGTTACGCCGATGCGCTGACCATGGCCGACCACCACGTCATCATCAAGCACGCCTGCAAAGAGATCGCGCAGCTGCAAGGCAAGGCGATCACGTTCATGGCCAAGTGGCGGTATGACGCCGCCGGGTCCAGCAGCCACATCCACAATTCGCTGTGGGACAAGAACGCCAAGAAGCCGCTGTTCTTCGACGCCAAGGCCGAGTTCGGCATGTCGAAACTGATGCGCGCGTGGGTGGCCGGGCAGCTTAAATATGCCAACGACATCACCTGCTTTCTCGCGCCCTATATCAATTCCTACAAGCGTTTTCAGGCCGGCACCTTTGCGCCGACCCGGGCGGTCTGGAGTCGCGACAATCGCACCGCCGGCTTTCGTCTGTGCGCGGAAAGCAGCAAATCCATCCGCATCGAATGCCGCATTGGCGGCGCCGACCTCAACCCTTATCTGGCCTTTGCCGCGTTGATCGCTGCGGGGCTCGCCGGTATCGACGAGAAGCTCAACCTCACACCACCCTTCGAGGGCGATGCCTACGTCGACGAACACTTGCCGGAAGTGTCAAAGACCTTGCGCGAAGCCTGCGCCGCGCTCCAGGGCTCGACCATGTTGCGCGAGGCATTCGGTGATGAAGTGATCGACCACTACGTGCACACCGCCGAGTGGGAGCAGAAAGAGTACGACCGGCGCATCACCGACTGGGAATTGCAGCGCGGTTTCGAGCGCTATTGAGACCGCCATCATGACTGCAACGATTCAACTCATTTCACCGGTCAATGGCCGGGTCTATGCCGAACGTCGCTGTGCCAATCCTGCGCAGATCGAGCAGGCGCTGGCGGCTGCCGCAACTGCCCAGGCGTCATGGAAGCGCCGACCGCTGAGCGAGCGCGCCGCCTTTTGCAATGCTGCGGTGGACGCGATGCTGGCCATGAAGGACGAGATCGTCCCGGAACTGGCCTGGCAGATGGGCCGCCCCGTGCGCTTTGGCGCGGGCGAACTGCGCGGCTTCGAAGAGCGCGCCCGGCATATGATCGCCCTTGCACCTGAAGCGTTGGCAGCCATTGAACCCACGCCTGTCGACGGTTTCCGCCGCTGTATCAAGCGCGAGCCGATGGGGACGGTGCTGGTCGTCGCACCGTGGAATTACCCCTATCTGACGGCGGTGAATACGATTATTCCGGCGTTGATGGCCGGCAACAGCGTCATCCTCAAACACGCTTCGCAAACGCTGCTGGTGGGTGAACGGTTCGCCGAAGCGTTTCGCCGCGTCAATCTGCCCGAAGGCCTGTTTCATAACCTGCTGCTCAATCATGACCAGACCGCCGCGATCATTGCTTCCGGCCGTGTGCAACAGGTGAACTTCACTGGTTCGGTCGGCGGTGGCAGAACGATGGAAAGCGCAGCGTCAGGCCACTTCCTCGGCCTGGGCCTGGAACTCGGCGGCAAAGACCCGGCCTACGTCCGCGCAGACGCCAACCTCGACCACGCAGTGGAAAACCTGGTGGACGGCAGCTTCTTCAACTCCGGGCAAAGCTGCTGCGCCATCGAGCGCATCTATGTCGATGAAAAAATCTACCCGGCGTTTGTCGAGCGATTCGTCGCGCTGACGAATCAATACGTGCTGGGTAGTCCACTGGACGAAGCCACCACACTCGGCCCGATGGTGAACCCAGGCGCTGCGGAATTCGTGCGCGGACAAATCGCCGATGCGCTGGCCAAAGGCGCAAAAGCGCTGATCGATCCGAAGGCCTTTCCCCTCGACGCACCGGGCAGCGCCTACCTCGCGCCGCAGGTGCTGATCGACGTCACCCATCACATGTCGGTGATGCGCGAAGAAAGTTTTGGCCCAGTGGTCGGCATCATGCCGGTGACCGGCGATGACCACGCCATTGCCTTGATGAACGACAGCGAGTTCGGGCTCAGCGCTTCCATCTGGACCCAGGACCTCGCCGCCGCCGAACACCTGGGCAACGCGATCGACACCGGCACCGTGTTCATGAACCGCTGCGATTACCTGGACCCGGCCCTGGCCTGGACCGGGGTGAAGAACAGCGGCCGCGGCGTGACCCTGTCGCGCCTGGGTTACGAGCATCTGACCCGAGCAAAATCCTTCCATTTGCGCCATGAGATCTGAGCCATGAGCCTGACCGGGAACTGGAACTACCCCACGAGCATTCGCTTCGGTGTCGGCCGCATCAGCGAGCTGGCCGAGGTCTGTCGCAGCCAGGGTATCCAGCGACCGCTGCTGGTCACCGACAGCGGCCTGGGGCGCGCGCCGATCACCACGGCGGCTTTAGACTCCTTGCGTGCCGCCGGCCTTGGCGTCGCGCTGTTTTGCGACCTCAAGCCCAATCCGGTAGAAGCCAACCTCGCGGGCGGGCTCGATGCCTGGCGCGCCGGCAAACACGATGGAGTGGTCGCCTTCGGCGGCGGCAGCGGCCTGGACATGGGCAAGCTCATTGCCTTCATGAGCGGCCAGACCCGGCCGGTCTGGGATTTCGAAGACATCGGCGACTACTGGACACGCGCCGACGCCAGCCAAATCGCCCCGGTCATCGCGGTACCGACCACAGCAGGCACAGGTTCGGAAGTAGGCCGCGCAGCGGTGATCATCGATGAACGCACCCACACCAAACGCATCATCTTCCACCCGAAAATGATGCCACGCGTGGTCATCAGCGACCCGGCCCTGACCGTCGGCATGCCGGCCAAAGTCACCGCCGGCACAGGCATGGATGCCTTGGCACACTGCCTGGAAGCCTACTGCGCGCCTGGTTTTCACCCGCTGGCCGACGGCATCGCGGTGGAAGGCATGCGCCTGGTGGCCAACGCGTTGGTGCGGGCCGTGCACACCCCGTCCGACCTCGACGCGCGCGCGCAAATGCTCGCCGCCGCCGCGATGGGCGCCACCGCATTCCAGAAAGGCCTGGGCGGCATGCACGCCCTCTCGCACCCGGTCGGCGCGCTGTACGACACCCATCACGGCATGACCAACGCCACCTTTATGCCCTACGTACTGCAATTCAATCGCCCCGCCATCGAAGAACGCATCACGCGCCTGGCGGCTTATCTGCGCCTGCCCTCGCCCGGCTTCGACAGTTTTCTGGCCTTTATCCTCAAACTGCGCAAAGACATCGGCGTGCCGCACACGCTGGTCGAGTTGGGCGTGGATGACCAACAGGCCGACCTGATCGCGGACATGGCCATTGTCGACCCCTCTGCCGGCGGCAACCCGCTGCCATTGACCCGGACTGGCGCGGCAAGCATTTTCGACGCGGCTTATCACGGCCGTATTTAGAGCAGTTGTCTGTCCAGACATAGGGCATGGACAGGGTGTACCGGTTGGAAAAGGAGCAGTACGACAAGGGGTTGAAAGCCAGCCCATCCGGGACCCGGATGGATGCGTATCAAAACCTGAAGGGGCACACAACATGAAGCCAGCAAGCCAAGCCGGCACCGACGCGTCGCACGACGATGACGTCAAGGTGCTGCACAGCATGGGCTATGCCCAGCAACTCTCGCGACGAATGGGCGTTTTCTCCAACTTTGCCATTTCCTTTTCGATCATCTGCATCCTCTCGGGTGGCATCAACTCACTCGCCCAGGGCACCTCGGGCGCGGGTGGCGCGTCCATCGGCATCGGCTGGCCGATCGGTTGCCTGATCTCCGGGGTGTTTGCCATGGCCATGGCGCAGATCTCATCAGCCTACCCCACCGCCGGCGGCCTCTATCACTGGGGTTCGATTCTCGGTAACCGCTTCACCGGCTGGCTGACAGCCTGGTTCAACCTGCTGGGGCTGGTCACCGTTCTCGGCGCGATCAACGTCGGCACTTATTACTTCTTTTTCGGTGCTTTCGGACCAGCACTGGGGATGGAAGACACCATCACGACACGGATGATTTTCCTGGCGATCCTCACGGGCCTGCAAGCCTTGTGTAACCACCTGGGGATTGGCCTGACTGCGAAACTCACCGACTTCTCGGGGTACCTGATCTTCGCCACGGCACTGGCGCTGACCATCGTCTGCCTGATCTCGGCGCCCAGTTATGAATTCGCCCGGTTGTGGACCTTCGGCAACTACTCCGGCGAAGCGGGCGGCAGCGTCTGGCCGCAGGTGTCGAACGGCTGGATCTTCATGCTCGGCCTGCTCTTGCCGATCTACACCATCACCGGCTATGACGCCTCCGCGCACACCTCCGAAGAAACCCGCAACGCCGCCCTGTCGGTACCGCGCGGCATGGTCATGTCGGTGGTCTGGTCGTTGCTGTTCGGCTGGGTCATGCTCAGCTCCTTCGTGCTGATGCTGCCGAACATGGACGAAGCCGCGAAACATGGCTGGACCGTGTTTTTCTGGGCGATGGACACGCAAGTGAACCCGACAGTAAAAATGGCGCTGTACGTGGCCATTTTCATCTCGCAATTCCTCTGCGGACTGGCGACCGTGACCTCGGTGTCACGCATGATCTTCGCCTTCTCCCGTGACGGCGGCCTGCCGTTCTCCAGAGCTCTGTCCTCGGTTTCGCCAACCCTGCGCAGCCCGGTGGCTGCAATCTGGACCGGCGCCACCCTCGCCGTGTTATTCGTGTGGGGCTCGTCGGTGATCTCGGTCGGCGAAACACCGGTCTATACCATCGTGGTCTCCTGCACGGTGATCTTCCTGTTCTTCTCCTTCATCATCCCCATCGTGCTCGGCCTGTTCACCTACGGGACGTCGAAGTGGCCGACCATGGGGCCGTGGAACATGGGGCGCTTCTGGTACACCGTGTTCGCCCTCCTCTCGATCCTTTCGATGGTCATCATCTTCGTCATCGGCATCCAGCCACCGAACGAATGGGCGCTGTACATCACCATCGGCTTTCTGGTGCTGACCGCCATCGTCTGGTTCGGCTTCGAAGCCCGCCGCTTCCAGGGCCCGCCGATAGGCGACGTGATCATCAGGCGCCAGGCTGAAATCGCTGCGGCGGAAGAGGCGCTGAACAAACACGCCGGAGGCTGATACCGACCACCGCCATAAAAAAACGGGATGCCAAGCGTCCCGTTTTTACGAAAACAGATAGCACAAACAATCAGCTACCTGTGGCGAGGGAGCAAAATAGTCGCCCCCGGAAAACACCCAATGCACACACTTCCCCCCACGCAACAGCGGCATTGTCATCGTAATGGGGGCAGATCCGATCGTGATACGAACAGTGCAAGTACGGCAGCCACCAGAAGAAATACTCCACTCGCGATGAATGTTGCCTGGTAGCCAACTCCGTCATAAAGCAGCCCACCCAGCGTCGCGCCGAGTGTGATAGCCAACTGAATAACCGCCACCATCAAACCGCCTCCGGTTTCGGCATCACGGGGAAGCGTGCGTGATAGCCAGGTGAACCAGCCCACAGGCGCGCACGTAGCAATCAGGCCCCACACACCCAGCAAAACGGCTGTCGCCCACATCGAGTTGCCGAAGACGAGTAGAGCCACAGCAATCCCCGACATCAGCAGTGGAATGATCATCAGCACTCGATTAAGGCTTCTGTTCAACACCGGGCCGATCACCATGGTGCCCACCAATCCGGCCATTCCGATAATCAGTAAAAGCAGCGAGAGTCCGGACACATTAACCCGTGTCACCGACTCAAGAAACGGACGCAGATAGGTGAATAACGCGAACTGCCCCATAAACAAAAATGCCACTGCGGCCATGCCCAGCGAGACTTTGGCGCTACCTAACAGCCGAAATACATCAAGTGCAGATCCAGATTCATTTTGGTCAGGCATTTTCGGCAGCGTGAATGCTTGCCAACAGAGCGCCAGAGCGGCGAGCGGAACCACGCAGAAGAATGCACCTCGCCAGCCGATCAACCCGCCCATGAAACTGCCAATGGGGGCTGCGACTGCAGTGGCAAGTGCGGTACCGCCCTGAATCAAAGCGATGGCTTTAGGCACAAAACTCTCGGGAGCAATCCGCATCATGACGGCGGTCGACATTGACCAACTGCCACCTATGGCGATCCCCAAAATGGCTCGACCCACCATCAGTGTCGAGTAGTTCGGGGCAAAAGCGACGAGCGTGCCAGAGGCAATCATCAAGGCTGTCAGGAAAAGCAAAACGGGTCTTCGGTCGAGCCGGCGAATGACTGAGGAAATGAAAAGACTGGTGATGACCGCGAAGAGGCCAGAAATTGAAATCGCCTGTCCGGCCTGCCCCTCTGTCAGCGCGAGATCGGTCGCAATCGGTGTGAGCAAGCTCACCGGCAGAAACTCCGAAGTCACCAAGGCGAAGGCGCACAGCGACATCGCCAGGACGGCTCCCCATACCTGTCGGCTCGCGGCTTGAATAGGTAAGGCAGTGCTGCTCATCTAATTTCCTTCAATACGTAAAGCGCCAACGCCTGTTGAGAGCGCATGGCCTGATAGCCCAACGATCAGTGTCACTTAAGGTTGGTTTGGAAGAACGAGGTCAGCTTGGCAAACGGGATAAGATCGACCCGATCATAGAGATCCACGTGGCTTGCACCTGGAATGATGACAAGCTCTTTGGGTTGACCAGCCAGACGATAGGCCTCTTCACTGAACTCACGCGAGTGAGCATTTTCACCGGCGATGAACAGCATTGGGCGCGGCGAGATCGTCTCGATATCGTTGAACGGATAGAAATTCATGAACTTGGTATTACTGGCCAGCGTCGGGTGAGTGGTCAGTAACGGCGACTGGCCTTTGGGGGTGAACTCACCGCGTGGCGTGCGGTAGAAATCGTAGAACTCACGCTCGATAGGGTTGGAGTTGTCCGTCAGCACATGGACAGTTCCGCTGGTGTGTTGGGTTTCGCCTCCGGTGAACTCGACATAGCGCTGCTCGGCAGCAGCGGCGATCACTTGTTTCCTCTGCTCGACAGTGTGCTTCAGGCCATTTCGGTTGGCCGCGCCCATGTCGTACATGCTGACCGTGGCAATGGCCTTCATCCGAGGGTCGATCTTGGCAGCGCTGATGACGAAGCTGCCGCTACCGCAAATGCCCAGGACACCCATCCGGTTCCGATCAATGAACGTCTGTGTGCCAAGGTAATCAACAGCGGCACTGAAGTCCTCAGCATAAATTTCTGGCGAGACCGCGTTGCGCGGTTGTCCTTCACTTTCGCCCCAGAACGACAGATCGATGGCGAGGGTCACGAAACCTTGCTCCGCCAGTTTCTGGGCATACAGGTTCGAACTCTGCTCTTTGACCGCGCCCATGGGATGGCCAACGATGATCGCTGCGGTTTTGCTGCCGGGTTTCAAATCTTTAGGAACAAACAGATTCCCTGCAGTTTTCATCTGGTACTGATTGTTGAAGGTCACCTTCACCATCGTGACCTTCTCACTTTTGTAAAAGTTATCGGCTCCGTTAGACATGTCGGCTCCCAGTGCAGAGAGCGACGCCATCAGAAGGCCGAGCAAGATAACGAGTTTTCTCATGTGCTGCTCCCATCAGTGAATAGGTGCTGATCGACGTGGTTGCCGGGTCTGGATCAGCGGATCGTGTGGGCCCTGCCTGTGACCACAGGTGAGGCTTGCCCTATTCTCTGGGAATACGCAGTGCTTGATAATCTAATGAAAGCTTGTTGAAGTTATAAGTACAGCTAATCAATTGCGCTAGGCAGGCTCCGATGCCACGACATAATCTGAACGACCTTTTGGCCTTTGTAACGGTCGCCAGGGAAGGCAGCTTCACCCGAGCGGCCGCCCTCTTGGGTGTCACGCAATCCGCCCTGAGCCAGACTGTTTCCGGGCTTGAAAAGCGGCTAAAAATCCGCCTGCTGACGCGTACCACTCGTAGCGTTTCGCCGACTAGTGCGGGGGAACGCCTGATGCAAGCCATTGGTCATCGTTTCGACGAGATCGAGGCCGAACTGGATGCTTTGACCGAGCTTCGTGACAAGCCGGCGGGCACGGTGCGCATTACCTGCGGCGATTTTGTCCTGAAGACAATCCTCCTTCCGCGACTCACGCCTTTGCTCCTCGAATACCCTGACATCAAGGTTGAGTTTGATATCAACTATGGCTTCCGGGACATCGTTGCTGATCGCTTCGATGCGGGAATCAGATTCGGCGACACCGTTGATAAAGATATGATCGCCGCGCCTATCGGACCTGAAGTACGGATGGCTGCGGTGGCATCGCCTTCGTATTTCGCACGCAACAGCATGCCCAAGAAACCGCAGGATCTGGTGAATCACACATGCATCGACATACGCTATCCAACGCTTGGCGGAGTTGACGCCTGGGAATTCGAAAAGCGTGGTCGAAAGATCAACGTGCGTGTCGTGGGCCAGGTCATTGTGAACACCAGCGCACATGTCCCGGCAGCGGCAGTTAACGGTTTGGGCATCGCATACTTACCGGAGGAAGAATTTGCACCGCACATTGAAGAGGGCCGCTTGGTGCGGGTACTGGAAGACTGGTGCCCTTTGTTTCCGGGTTATCACCTGTACTACCCAAGCCGTCGTTTGCCGACTCCGGCCTTTTCGCTGGTTCTTAGCGCTCTACGCGGTGAGGCTTTCTATTAACGCGGCGCGTGGGATGGAGGGGGGCTTTGGATCGAATGCGGTTACCACCTTTGATGCAGGGCATTGGAAGGCGGGAACCAAAACTATCGGGCGGTAAATCTCTAAACGAGGGCATTACGAAGCCGCCCTTGGGACTGGACGAAATGTGCGGGTGTCGTCTTCCGACACATAAGAAACAGGACGCACCAACGCCCGGATCTACCGGGCGCTGGCCAAGTTGAGAAGCCGCAGGTTCAGCCAGGCATTGATTCGCGGCTGAAAGCCTCCACCTCCCGCACCAGGCTTTTTGCTGCCAACATCACCAGTTCACGACCTTTTTCTGGCGTCGCCAGCGCCGGGTCCGAGCCCATGCGGCCATCCGGATGGCGTGCGCGGAAGTCCATCGCTTCGCGGATCGGGCCCCAAGGGGCGATCTGCGGCGAGTATTCAGCCGACTTGATCGAATCCGGGTAGGCCCATTGTGTGACCGCGATCTCGGACGGCGTGGCATGAACACCGTGCCCCGTAGGGAACTGCTCGCGCGCAAGCTCCCCTACCCCCTCAAGGTCCCACCAATTGCACAACTTCAGCGCGAACCCTGACGGGCGTCGAGCGAAGCTGGCTTCGGCGTAGAGCTCCGAGAACGCCGCCTCAATCGATGCAACGTTGCCACCGTGGCCATTGAGAAAGAGGATTTTTTCAAACCCGTGAGCGGCCAGCGAGCGCACCCAATCGCCAATCGCCGCAATGAAGGTCGACGGACGCAGCGAGATGGTTCCCGGGAACCCAAGATGGTGCTGGGCCATGCCGATATTGAAGGTCGGTGCGATCAGGATGTCTGCGTTTTTTTGCGCTTCACCGGCAATGATTTCCGGGCACATCCAGTCAGTCCCCAGAAGACCGGTAGGACCGTGCTGTTCGTTCGAACCGATCGGGATCACGATGGTGCGGCTGCGTTGAAGAAATTGACCGATCTCGGCCCAGGTCGACAGGTGTAAAAGCATTTGAGTTCTCACTTTTAAAGGGTTCCTTGCGGAACATGACAAAGGACGCGGGTGGCAGCAGATCAACCCGCACTGTATTCCGGAATCGCGCCGTCACGGGTTTTCGGCTTGGTCGACAGGATCACCAACGCTGCGCACAAAAATACGCAACCCACGATAACGATGCCAAGATTCGCGCTGCCGGTTGCGGTTTTTGCCCAGCCGATCATGGCCGGCCCCCAGAAGCCGCCGGAAAGACCGATGGTATTAATCAAGGCAATGCCGCCCGCCGCCGCCTCGCCCTTGATGTGTTCGGAGGGCATCGCCCACAACACGGTGTAGGCCATGAACATCATGGCGGTTGCCAGGGTCAGCAGCGCCAGCGCGGCCATCAGGTTGCCGTCGGCAAAGGGGTACACAAGCAGCAGGATCGCGCCGATCCCCGCAGGCACTGCGCAGTGATAGCGTCTTTCACCGACACGGTCCGACCGGCGCCCTATCCAGTACATGCCGCAAGCGGCGGCGACATAGGGAATCGCGGCGTACCAACCCAGTTGCATGGTGTCGTTGACGCCCTGGGCCTTGAGGATTGCCGGCAGCCAGAAACTCATGGCGTAGATCGAAAAGATGATGCAGAAATAGGCGCTGGCGAGAATGTAGATTTTCGGGTCGCGCAACACCGCACGGAACGAATGGACGCGCCCGGTCGATTCACCCAGCTCACTGGCCAGCAAGGCCTTTTCTTCATGGCTCAGCCAGCGCGCCTCAGCGGGTCGATTGGAAAGGATGAAGAAGGTCAGCACACCAAGGAAGACGCACGGCAAGCCTTCAATCAAGAACATCCACTGCCAGCCGGCCAGACCGCCAACGCCTTCGAACGTGGTGATCAACCACGCAGACAGTGGGCCGCCCACAATGCCGCCAATGGGGCCGGCGATAAACACGATCGCAATGGCCCGCGCCATACGCTTCGGGCCGTACCAGCAGGACAGGTAATAAATCATGCCCGGTGCAAAACCGGCTTCGAACACACCCAGCAGAAAACGCATGGCGTAAAACATCGGCACGTTGCGCACGAACAACATGCAGGCCGAGGTGATGCCCCAACACACCAGAATGCGGCTAAAGGTTTTCCGTGCCCCTACCCTCGGCAACATCAGGTTGCTCGGCAACTCGAACAACACATACCCCAGAAAGAAAATACCGGCGCCCGCGCCATAGGCCGCATCGGAAAGTCCAAGGTCATTCTGCATCTGAAGTTTGGCAAAGCCGACGTTGATCCGGTCCAGATACGCAAATACATAACAGATGAACAGGAGGGGCAGCAGCCGCCAGTTGAGCTTGCGGTAAAGGGCTGAAATGGCATCACTTCGTGCCGGCGTCTGAAGAGTTGACATGCGAATCTCCCGTTTTTCTTGTTGGTCTGCGTTCGTCCTCAAGAATGTTGCACCGGCACCTCATGACCAGCAAGAGCAACTAAGTTCGTGTAGTGTTGCTCTACAGGCAACGCTACATCTCTGGAGAGAGTTCCCGGCATGCGCGAAATCAATCAACAACGGCTTCGGTATTTTCATGAGGTGCTGACGCACGGATCGATTCGTGGCGCGGCCGACAACATCAACACGTCGCCCTCGGTCATCACACGCCAGATCAAGCTGCTGGAAGAGGAAATCGGCGCCAAACTGTTCGAGCGCCAGGCACGTGGCGTTCAGCCCACCGAGGCCGCGGCGCACCTGCTGGAGTTCTGGCGCGGCTATCGATCGCACCAGGAGAAACTCGAAGATCAGTTGCAAGCGATCAAGGGCCTGCAGCAAGGCCATGTACGTGTCGTCATCAGCGAGGGCTATGTCGATGTGTTGGTCGACAACGTGCTCGCGCCGTTCTGCAAGCAGTACCCCAAACTTGATGTACGGCTGGACATCCTGCCCGTCGACGACGTCCTCAACGAAGTCGCCGAAAACCGTGCGCACATCGGCCTTGCGTACAATCCGCCGCCGCATCCGCACATCGACTACCGCGCGACGTTTTCGCAACCGGTGATGCTGTTGGTTCGCCCGGATCATCCATTGGCATTGCGAGGCGCGGCGGCAACCGTCGAGGATATCCTCGCCTGCCAACTGGTCCTGACGCCCACGACATTCGGTATCGGTCATGCGATCAAGATGCTCGAGTACGCCGAGAAAATCGAGATCCGCCCGGTACTCGTCAGCAACTCCCTCGCGGCGCTCAAGCGCATGGTGGAGGACGGAGGTTTCGCTTCGCTGCTTGGCGAATTCGCGGCCTATCGGGAAATCGCCAACGGCAGCCTGGCAGCGGTAGCGATCGACCATCCGTTGTTTCTTGGGGTTGAAGCAAAACTGCTGGTGAAGTCCGGTCGACCGTTAGCCGCTCCTGCTCAAGAGCTGCTGAACTGGATGCTGCAGCGCTTGCCGATGTTTGCGTCTGGTACAGGAGTGTCGAGTGCATGACCAGAGACAAGTCATCCCTATTCCCTTGCCTTCTCTCTTATTGGAACAGACGTGTTCGAGATGATCGGAAGACCAAAGGACAACCTTCCCAAGTTGTAGAACAACGAAACAAGATCCGCTCAGCTCAAACCATCAGAAAAATGTGATCTCGTAGCCGAATCGTGAGGCTGCGTTGACGATATGTTCCCCCATGATCTGCCGTGCCGCCGTCGCATTTCGATCGACAAAAGCCTGCACGAGCTCTTCATGCTCCCCGCGCGCAGCATGCGGAATGTTGCTGAACACCGGGCCTCGCCGCGCGAAGTTCAGGGTGATCAGTGCGCGCATTGGCTCGAGCACTGTGCGAATCATCGTCTCGAGATAGTCGTTGCCCGACGCTGCCGCAACGGCCCTGTGAAAATCGAGGTCGGCGTTGACGGTTTCCAGGGTCGGTTCGCCTTCGTATTGCATGCGCAGGACCGCGGCCTGAATGATTTTCAGCTTGGCCGGAGTCATGTGCGACGCGGTGAGCGCGGCGGCCTGGCTTTCCAGCACCGCACGCACTTCAAACATGTTTCGGATGGTGTTGTCACCGTCCAGCATCGGCGCACTCGCCTGCGGTACCAAAGGCTCTGACGCTTGGGAGGCGGCGGAGACAAAGACGCCAACGCCCTGGCGAGACTGAATCAGCCCCTGCGCCCGCAGCGTGGCGATGCCCTCGCGCACCACGTTGCGGCTGACGCCGAAGTTCTGCGAGAGAAACTGTTCAGTGGGCAAACGGTCTCCCGGCCGCAGCCGCCCGGAAGCAATCTCGTCACTCAGCGAGCGGGCGATGTGCTCGGCCAGATGAGGTCGCCGCGTTACGGGTTGCACATTCATTTCACTCATTCTTTTTCTCCCCTCACTTGTCTTCTTAATCTACATCAGAAGACTTGTTCCTGACAGTTGAAACTGAAATTCGCCAAACACATCAATCATATTTCCTTTTAAAAACAATTAATTAGTAAACACATAGGCCGAAATCTACCGAAACGGCACAGTTGTTCCGTTGAAGGACAACAGGATGTTGTGTACGTTGCCCTCAACCTGGCTCGGACGAATAAAAAATCGCCGTGCCAGCTTCGCAACCCGCCTGAGGCGCAATCCTATGAAAATTGCCAGCATTGAAACCATCCCGCTTCGTATTCCCTTCACCACGGGTGGCCCTTCGGCCGGCGGGGTCTGGGGGCCGAAAGACCTGCAAATGGTCGACTCTCTCGTGGTCAAGATCACCACCGACGACGGTATCGTTGGCTGGGGCGAAACCTTCGGCTTCACCGCGATCCCTGCAGTAAAAGTGGTGATCGACACCATCCTTGCACCTGAACTGATTGGCAGCGATGTCACTCGACGGGAGAAGCTACAGGGCGATCTGCAGAGGAAATTTCACGTTTTCGGTCGCAGCGGCGCGTTCATCTATGGCCTCTCGGCGATTGACATCGCGCTGTGGGACATCGCGGGCAAAGCCGCCGAAAAACCGATCTACCAATTGCTGGGCGGCAGTGAGGCCACGTCTCTTGCGGCGTATGCAAGCCTGATCCGGTATGCAGATCCCGAACTCATCCGCGTCAATGTGCAGCGCGCGGTCAACAGCGGTTTCCGCCACCTCAAGTTGCACGAGGTGGATATCGACGTCATCCGCGCTGCGTGTGAGGCCGCTGGCCCCGGCGTGGAAATCACTCTCGACGTCAACGCTCCGTGGACGGTGCGCGAAGCGCTGGACATGACCGAAAAACTTCGTCCGTTGAACCTGCGCTGGATCGAAGAACCGGTGTGGCCGCCGGAAGACTATTCAGGGCTGGCAAGGGTGCGCGCGCACGGCGGCATCCCGGTTGCGGCTGGCGAGAATGCCTCGACACTCATGGACTTCCAACACCTGCTTGAGGCCGGCGCTGTGGATTTCGTGCAGCCAAGCCCCGCCAAAATGGGCGGCATCACCGAACTGCAAAAAGTCTATGCGCTGGCCAACGCCCACGGCGTCACCGTGATGGTCCACGCCTTTTATGACGGCCCCGGCCTGCTGGCGGCGGTGCATGGAAGTGCAGCCCTGGGCGGCGCCAAGTCACTGGTCGAATGGCGTTACTTCGATCTCGAAGCGCAACTCTATGGCGACGCCATCATTCCGCGTAACGGACGCATCGACGTACCTCAAGGGCCGGGGCTCGGCATCGAGCCAGACCAGGACGTCATCCGGGACTACCGCTTCAAACCTTGACCCCATAAGCCGCTGGCTCATTGCAGCGTTGATCGACGCCGACGTGTCGGCCTCGATCAGCCATGACGACATTCTTGATAAAAATAAATACGAGGATTGATGACATGTTAGACAGGATCGTAGGACCCATCTTGCCCGTCGCCTTTGTGATCGCGCTGGGCTATATCGCCGGCAAGCGCGGACGACTGACCCATTCGGACAGCCTGCTGATCAGCCGCCTGGTGCTGGGCTGGATATTCCCGGCGTTGCTTTTTGTCGGGATGGCGAGCACGCCCCGTGAACAGCTCTTCGACTTCAAGTTCATCGTGGCGACGTTCATCGGCATCATGGGCATGTACACGATAGCGCTGGCGATCGGCTGGTTCAGCACTCGCGATCTCAAGGTGGCAACGCTCAAGGGCTTCGTCAACGGTTATCCGGACGCCGCCTTCATGGGCATCCCTATCCTGGGTGCAATGTTCGGCGCGGGCAGCATCTACTCGGTGCTGGTGCTCAACCTGGTCGCAAGCCTGGTGATGATCCCGCTGACAACCATGTTGCTCACCATCGCCGATGGAAAGGCCAGTGGCGGCCAGGCGTTTTTGTCGAGCCTTTCAGGGGCGGTACGTCGTCCACTGATGTGGGCGCCGGCCTTGGGGATTCTACTGTCCGTGCTGCAGGTCAAGTTACCTCCGCTTGCGGCGGAGTCTTTCACCCTTCTCGGCAAGGCCACGCCCGGTGTATCCCTGCTGTGCCTGGGACTGATCATGTCGTCGGAGAAACTGAAAATGTCCGGTGAAGTCTGGGGCAACCTGGGGCTCAAGCTGCTCATTCACCCAGTGTTGATGTTCGGCGCCACGGTACTGCTCGGCACTCATGGCCTGTACGCACAACAGATGATCCTGCTTTGCGCCCTTCCATCGGCGACGATTCCGGCGATGTTTGCGAACCAGACCGGCGCTTATCAAAGCGAAGCCGCAACCTCGATTCTGGTCAGCACCGTGCTGTCGATCGTGACGTTTTCTGCGGCGATCTACCTGATTGATGGAGGCCTTGCCGCTGCTTGATTGCGGGCTCGCGCAGGCCAGGCTGAAATCGCTGCGGCGGCAGAGGCGTTAAATAAACGCGCCTGAGGCTGATACCACCACCATAAAAAACGGGACGCCAAAGCGTCCCGTTTCTATGAAAACCGATAGCACAAACAACAAACAACCTGTGGCGACGGAGCTTGCTCCCTCGCCACAGAACAGCGGTTACACGGATGGCTCAACCTTATCCAACACCCGATTCGCCGCAACCTCCGCCACCATGATGCTGTTTGAAATGCCCAGCAAGGCATAACGCGACTCCCCCTCCAAATGATCCACCAACTGATGAACCATCACATCCACCGACGCCAGCGTCTCGACCAAAAAAACCGCCAGGGTTTCGGCCGTGGCTTCTGGGTCTACGGAAAATAGCTTGCTGGAGGTACGCGGGGTGGCTTTTATGTCGGCGCTTGATGGGAAGTGGAAATCAAGAGCGCGTTCGGCGGCGTCGTTGAGTTTTTTTGAATCGGGTTCGTAGGGGGAAACTGGATCGGTGTCGGGTGGGTTGGGCGTAATTTTGAACATACCTTAGGTTCCTAATGGTGTGCCAACCCTCTTGCTGCTAAACGAGAGGGAGGCAGCTGCACGCAGGTTAGCAGACCGGGAAACCTAAGAAGCCGGCGCGCCCAAGGGCGCCCTGCGCACAGCCACCATCAAAATGCAGGCGAAAACCTGACTGATAGAAGCGTCGTGCGTCTTAGGTTATCCATGGGCTGCTAAACCCGATCACTGATGAGCAGTGACACGGATCAAGTTACCGAGCGACCTAAAAGCGCACAAGCCGGCGGATTCTGGTGCAGTCGTAGGCAACGGCGCAAGGTTTTGTAGCTTTCAGGACGTAACCTTGAGGGCGTTTAAACACGCGCTCTCAAGAGTTGTTGAAAAAGCTGATACGCGCTTCCTACAGACGGAGAAAGCTTCGAAAAAACTTAGGAAGCCACTGCCGAATTTACAAGATTACCGTCGCAAGTGTGAAAGCAACGTGCTCTATTGAATCAGTCAGCTATCGGCCAGAAGCGGACATTCTATTCAGAGTGATTGGCACCGCCAGCCAGTCCGCAACCTCTCGCCTTTT
>NZ_LT607580.1:0-49988 GCF_900095275.1 Pseudomonas sp. UMAB-40 | reverse complement strand
GCGGGCGAGGTTGAGCGGTTGCGGTCGGAAATTGCGCGTTACGAGGGTGGTGCCTTGAAACAGGTTTGTGACCATCTCAACGGGCAAAACGACACCCTGCGCGTCCAGCTAACCGAAGCAAACAACCTGCTCAAAAAAATGGCCGATATCGACTTGAGCGCCACCGACTTCGACCACGACCATTGGCAGTATTTGTTGGGCGAAGTGAGCCTGCAACTGACCACCAGCGCGGATCCTACCTGCGGAACTTGTGGCGTGGTTATCCGTGCTGACGCAATGACCGGAACTGCATGTGATTGCAGCCGCAAGTCAGCACTACCCTCGATCCTCGACCTACCCTATGACGTGGCTCAAAAGATTGATTGCGAACTTCCCGATGTCCGCCTACCCGGCGGCCGTATGATTGCTGGCGTGCGCTTCACTGCCCCAGCACCGGCGCCTAAAGAGCCAGTCCTTGTGGAAGCCGTGGCCGTGATCCGTGAATGCGAAGAGGACGGTTTGCGCGTTGAGTGGACGTTGGAGGGCGGTATTGCTGCCCTGGAGCTGCCTGGCACTGTTCTGCTTGTTGCCCATGGCGCTGTTACCAACGACGAAGGCCATGGATATGTGATTCCGGTAGAAGGTGAAGGCAATGAATAACGAACCGATTGAAGGCATGGTAGTAACGGCTGATGGCCGTAACGCCGTAATGGTTGATACCAAGAACGGGCATTACGGTTGGGTGTTCTTCAAGCACCCGGATGGTATGTGGGTTTCTTCCCGCAAGGCTTCGACTGCTGAGCTGTCGGCGGCGGAACACCATTACAACTCGCTGGCTGCCTTTCGTAAGGTGTTTGGCGGTCTGGTCAAGCCTGTGTGCCAGGCCTGTGGCGATGACGGCTATCTGGCCGTCCCACAAACCCCTGGTATCGACTGCCCGGACTGTACGCCTGCGCCCGATGACGCGAGCGCCGACGTGCAGGCGGACCACAATCGCCTGGTGCGTGAGCTGGACGTGCTGCTGAATGGCGAGGCTGGCGCCGCTGATCAGGCCAGCCTTTGCGACATCGTGGCCCAAGTGCGCCTGGCGCGGAAGAAACCCGGTACCGGAGCGCTTCAATTGCTGGCGCTGGTACCTGACCAGGTTGTCGGGCGCGTGCATCGAATCGATGGTGTGGCGGATTACCCTGCGCCGATTTACGGTGTGTTGAACAGCACCGGGCGCGCATTGCCAGATAATGCACCGCTGTATGCCCGCCCCGCCGATACCCTCATGCGCTATGTCCGTGCGCCTTCCCGCAAAGATCCGAAGTATCACGAGGAGTGGCCAGAGATCGAAGGCGGCCCGGTGTTCGATGGCGTCACCTATTGCAATGATCTGTTTGAGGCGCTAAAGCGCTATAACGTTATAGTGGCGGAAACGATGCCAGAGGGCGGCCTTGATGAGTAAGGCTACTGTTTCGCGCATTCGCCACGCCCTGCCAGTGAGCCACGAGATTGCAGAGGCGCTGCAAGGGTTTGAAGCGGGCATTATCGCGGCGCTACGCAAGGCAAAGGATGATGGGCTGCCTCAAGGCCTGCTTTCGTCGATCATGAGCGCCTATGCGCTCCAGGAGACGCAGAAAATTCTAGGGGGAAGCGAATCATGAGGATCGTTGACCGCAAGACGTTCCTGGCTATGCCAGAGGGTACGGTGTTCGCTAAGTACGACCCGAGCATAATCCGGGAGCCTATGGTGAAATTCGAATCCATCCCCGGACATGGTGAGTTGGTGGACTTCCGTTATGCGAGCCTGACAGATCAGGTCGATTGCAGCGGATCGTTAGAGCGCGACCACATCATGGATGCGGCTGAGGAAAATGGCACTCCGTTCGCCCTGCACTTCAATACGTCGTCCCGTGACGGACTGTTCGACGCTGATCAGCTTTTCGCTGTGTGGGAGCGTGCCGACGTTGAGGGGTTGATTGCGCGGTTACAGTCGGCATTGGTGGATGGGTATGGCGCCAAGGCGAGCGGGGAGTAAGTCATGACAGATTTCAAGCACGAGCCACTAAAGCGGATCCGCGAAGACGTTGCCGGGGAGGGGATCTTTGTTCGCCTGTGGCAAGAGCTTATGCTGTGCCCGATTGAAGAGCACTCCCGCATCATCGTGACGCCAAGCAACAAGCTGGGCGAAATCATGATGTACAGCCCGGTGGAGGTGACGCAACGCACGGCGAGCATCTGCGCCGAGTTCTGCCGCTACCTGGGTACGAACGGCGGCCGGTCCTATCTCCAGTTGCTCGATGAGCTGTCGAGAGTTCTAGGCTCCAGGGAGAGAGGGGCGTGTGCGGCGTGGGCACTTGAGAACGAACGTTGCTTTGGCACTAATGGCGGGCGTCGAACGATTGAGTTCCTGTTGTCGTCAGTGTGGGGCGAGACGGCAAACCCTGCCGATATCTCCTATGAGGATGTCGAGGCGGTCGACACCATGGCCAACTGGCTGGGGACGAAAGAGGGTGAGAACTTTGTGGCCATTGGCTTGCGCATGATCGATGAGGATTACCAGCGAAAGCGCGCCGCTGAGCGAGATACGTTCTGGAACCTGCATCACCCGATCAAGATTCAGCCGCCGAGCGCCATAGCTCTATTGCGTTAAAGTGCCTTAACGTTACAATCGAAAGCCCGTCTTACCACCCCGTGTAAAGACGGGAACAAGGAGTTACACGATGAGCAGCAATGAAACGCCTGAGCAGATCAAGAAACGCAAGTTGGACGAAATCCAGCAGTATGGCGAAAAGCTGTTGGCGCCTAATTTAGACGTGCGCGCACAACTGCGAGGCATGGGCTACATCGAAGGCCGATTCCATGAGTTGAAAGAGGCGGGCCTAGTGACCTGGGAGGAGGCCGAGGCCATCGAGCGTGGTCTAGCCTATCGCCTTGGCTGGCGAGCTGGGGAGTGGTAACAGCCGCTGAGTCTCTTTCATAGTATCGTGCAGTGACGCACCGACACTAAACCAAAAAGAGAACGCCCCGTGATGCCTAACAAGCTCATTGCTTTAGCTCTAACCACCGGCCTATGCCTGTTTGCTGGCATTCAAAGCGCATCCGCGGGCGTGAGTCTTTTCAAGGACTACGCCTACGGCACCCCCATTGATAAATACACGCGCTCCGCTGGCTATTACGACTGTTCGAATAGCGAGCAGAAGGGGCGTTGTACCGACAACTTTGATTTTGTCGGCCAAAAGTTCACGGTCGCCCTGTTCTTCCAAGGGGAGAAGCTGAGCACCGTTGCTCTGATCGCGCCATACAGCCAAAGCCTGTACCCCAAAGTCGCCGACGCGCTGTCGAAGTCCTTTAGCATCATTTCGATGGAAAACGAGAAATCGTTTATCGACATGGTGACGCTGAGAAACACGGCGAAGGGTCAAGAGGACTACGTGAAACAGTTCATGGCCTTTGAGAGTGCGGCGCTTGCAACGGGCGACCTGACTTATACCTACCTTGAGGTGCCTGAGACTGAGGGTTACGCGGATGTCCCCGCGATCCTAAAGGCATCACAGGAAGACGTGCGCATGGCCGCTGTGAGACTGGTAAGCGACAAGGCATCGTCCAGCCTGGTGGTGAGGTTTGAGCTTCCCAATGTGAGCGCCAGGCACGCCGTCGCCGAATCTTTCTGATAATATCGCTACTTCGCTCAGCCTTTGTTGGCTGTGGTGATGTCCAGGGTGGCGGCTCTCGAAAACTTCCGCCCTGGATAAAAGCCCCGACGCTGTAGTGGTGTCGGGGCTTTTTTATGCCTGCCATTCCAATAAATACATAAAAACGATGTATTGATATTTGTGGGGTGTGTATAGTGGCGGCAAGCCAGAAATAGCCAGCCAGGTACACGGGTATGTCGGATACTAGAAACGTCGTAGAGATAGGCGAGCTGCGGCTTGCACGGATTGAGCAGGGCTACTTGCGGATGCGTGAAGGCTGCCAGCACAAGCTGTTGGAGCTGGACGATACCGGCCAAGTTGTCACCTGTAGGGACTGTAAAGTCCAAGTATCCGCGTACTGGGCGCTTAGCTATCTCGTGAGTTTTTGGGAAGGCCACTCAAACAAGGTGAAACGCACCCTTGCAGCCGCCCAAGAAGAGCGCGGCGCCGTCCTGCACCTGACAGCGGCCAAGAAGGTCGAGGCGGCCTGGCGCAGCAAAACGACGGTACCGAGCTGCCCGCACTGCCGTCGGGGCATCTTTCCCCATGACAACCTCGGGGGCGCCACTGTAGCGCGCCGGTTTGAGGAAGGCCTGCGGGAGCGGGAGAGAGCCGACAGCATTGCTCAGGGTTTGCCGATGGTGGCGAAGCTGTTGCCGGGCAAGCCTCCTGCAAAGGCCAAGCGAGTCGCCCCCAAGCCGCGCTCCAAGGTCAAACCCCGCCCGCTGTGGGGAAACGCACCGGCTTGGGCTGAATGGCTCACGGGCGACGTTAAGGGGCGCTGGACGTGGCACCAGATCGAGCCGTTTGAAGTGTCGGCCGAATTTCAGAGCGGTTCCATGCACGCGTTCGCCGGCACAACGCTGGCAGCTGCGGATGGGATCGGCATCAAAGAGAAGCGCCCGCGGGCTGAGCCGCAACCATGATTACCCGCAACCACACCGGCCACCGCGTTGGCGCCTGTCACCAGCGCGCCAAGCTGACCACCGCGCAGGTTCTGGCTATTCGTGCGGACCACAGCGCCGGCCGGGGCGGTTACGTCGCGCTGGGCCGCCTACACGGCTGCGGAGCTTCGACGGTCCGCGACATTGTGCAATTTCGAACGCGCTGGGCTGCATAAGCGCTTATCACCCCCACCTACTGGAAGCCTGATATGAGTCGTGAAGAGCAAAACAAGCACCTGACAGATAGCGCAGAGTGGCTGAAAAACCATGCCTATACCGAGCTGGTCAACTCCAACGGCGTCGAGGTGTGGCGCTGCCAGCAGCCTGGCAGCATTCACCTGGCGTTCGATATCTGCATTACCCGGTTCGGAATTGCCGTGTTTGGCGATATCGGCTCCCTGACGTTCGGTGTTGGCGCCAGCTACGGCATGAAGTTTCTGGCCGGGAAAGATGGGGATTACATCTACGGCAAGCTGGAAGCGTCCAGCAAGACAACCGAGTTTGACCGCCCGGGGTTTATTGCTCGCGTTGAAGAGGCGATTTGCCATTGGCTTGCACACTCGCGTGAGTCGGCGCCGGCATGGTTTGACGATTACTGCGCGACCCAAGGGCGCAGCGCTGAAATCGAGGCGTGGCTGCTGGAGCATTGTGACGGTGATCAGGAATTGTCGGCCGTGGTTGTGGCTCTGCGTGAGGCGCGTGCATTTGAGGGCGGTTCGTCACAGGCCCACGAATGGCTAACAGACCACGAAGAGCTGTTAGAGGTCAGTGATACGTGGGAGTGGGATCTGCGCAAGCCTACCGACAGCGTGCTGCGCCGTCTGGCCAGGGTTCGCCATGCTGCGCGGATGATCGTGGCTCAGAAGGCTGCTGCCGAAGCCGCTGCACAGGCAACCGAGTACTGCTACGCCCTGGGGCCGGCTGATGAGCGTTGGAGTAGCGACAGCCTGGCGTCATATGTGAGCGACCATGAATTGCCTATGGGCGCTGTGATCCAGCGCGCAGTGGTATCCCGTAGTAGAGCCAGCAGCTTCCTGCCTGATGCCAATGACGTGATCGAGCACATGGCGAACGCTGCCGACGACGAAAACAGCGAGTTTGCCGATGGCTTCCCGAACGAAACGAAAGAGCAGGAGGCCGAGCTTGAGCGCCTGTTGAAGCCGCTGCAAGCCTGGGCAGACCGCACGTTCGATGTGAGCTTCTACACCGTCGAGAACGACAGCATTGAGTCCTATGTCGTGACTGCTGAGGACGTGGCTGCCGGTGAGGCGTACCGCGAGGCCTTGTAAGCGAAGGCGGTGCCGGCATGACCACCAAGGCGAATACCGTCGTTATCGAGACGGCAAAGCTTGAAGGGTATGCGCTTGACTGGGCGACGATGCGCGCTGCTGGTTACATCCTGGTCCGGGTTGGCTATGAGGGCGGTGAATACGAATCGCCCGAGCAGGCCACTCTCCCTAAGTGGTTCAAGTTCCAGACAGATAACGCTGTCGGCGCCTACTGGATGAAAGAGAAAGGCGAGAAATGGGAATACGCCTACTGGCCCCCGTACACGGGCATCTACCAAGATCCCGCCTCTCCTAGCACTGACTCCGCCCATTTGGCTTGGGATCTGGTGGTGATGGGCGTCCTCGGGGTTAGTTTTGTGGTTGGCATGCTGTGGGTGCTCGTTGACCTGGTGCGCGGCAAGTTTGGGAGAAAGTCATGAATACCGGAATCGTGCTTGTTGATGTCGCTGTAAAGGATCTATCAGGGGCTGCGCTTGATTGGGTAGTGGGCGTGATCGAGGGCGCCAAGCCGCTGGTGGATGAATACGTGTCCATGACTCAGGTGTTGAAGCCATGAGCCGCGCGCCTATCGAGAAAATCGAAAAGGAGGCCGACCTGTGTGCCTTGTTCATTCACGAGTTCAACAAGCTGCCTGACTGGACCTGTTACCCGGAAGCGGCTGGCTTCGACATCCTGGTAGTGCACACCGACGGCCGCCAGATCGGCGTGGAGGCAAAGCTGTCGCTCAACGTGAAGGTGGCGGACCAGATCCTGCCCAACCATTACGAGGAAAACAACGAAGCCCCAGGCCCGGACTACCGCATGGTGATTGTCAGCAAGATCACAGACGCGAGTGCAGGCATTGTGAAGATGCTGGAGCGCCAAGGCGTCACGGTACTGCTGCCACGCTCCAATTGGACGATTGAGGGTGACAGGTACACCTTTGACCTCAAGCACAAGCTGCTGGAAGTGAGCGGGCGAGCGCCGTTCTATGACCGGTACATGTTCGACTGGAACCCGCCAGAGCGCTGCCAGGTTCCTGTAATGGTTACAAACCTACCTGCTGGCGTTCCGGCCCCGGTAAGGCTGACACCATGGAAAGAGTCGGCGCTGAAAGTCATTGCTCTGTTGCGGCGCCAAGGGTTCATCACCGCCAAACAGATCGCCAGCCACGGTATTGGCGTAACTGCATGGACGCAGCCGGCCAGCAGCCTAAAACCGTCCTGGCTGGCCAAGGGCACCGTTCGCGGAACCTGGATCGAAACCGAGCACCTGCCAGCCTTCGATAAACAGCATCCCGAGGTATACGCCCTGGCCGTCGAAGGCATCAACGCTGCTCAGCCTGCATTGGAGCTGACCGCATGAGGACAGTTCGCCGCGTTGTGACTGATCCGACGGAAAAGTACGGCTTTCGTGTTGAGGCAGCGACCTATGAGGACGCCGAGAAGATCACCGGCTTTCGCCTGGATCGGCGCGTCAACTACTCGATCAACTGGGAGGGTGAAGTAGAGCAGGAAAGCTGGTGCACCCTGGACTGTTCCGGTTGTAGCTGTGGCTGCGAGGGTGGCTGTAGTTGCGGACCATCCAGAGGGTGCAGTGAGTGCGGTTACACCGGTAAGCGCCGCATGCACTTCGGTTTCCCACCGTCCCCGCCAGACCGCAAGAAGCTCTAAATCCCAGTCAACCAAGTGCCTGCCATTAAGCGGCGGGCGAGGATCCCCGCATGCCTGCAAACAGCGAATACAGCCTATCCCGTGACGATGCCACCTACCTGGCGGGCATTGTTCAATTCGATTTGGCGCTACGGCGCGAGGCTTTGACCACCTATCTGCAACAGAACGGCTCTCAGCGTTTGGTGGAGCTGCTGGCGCAATTCATCGGCATGGCCAATTCAGTGGTCGCGAACTGCGCGGAAATGAGCGACCTGGTGCTGATACAGGAATGCAACGTACACCCTGACAGATTCAGCGGCGTGAACCTTCCAACCATCATTGGGGCGTGCCAGGGCGTGATGATCGCCAGTAAGTGCGATCCGGCTGGCGCGTGCCATGGGTGCGCCTACAGGTTGGGCTCGATTGCCAATCAATCGCCCATCACCACCAGTGACGCCGAGTTCATGGCCCACGACGGCAAGGGTTTCATGTGTCACGCGCACACGGATGAGCAGGGCGAGCCCACAAGGGTCTGTGTAGGCCACGCCAAAGCATCCAAAGCCTGCGAATAGCTTCGGTGATTCATGCAAAGGGCGCCCGTGCTGGCGCCTTTTTTGTGGGGAAAATACGGATATGACGAAACGATGGATCAGCGAAGAGCATTTGAAGAGCCTGCCGGCAGACATGACGCGGCGGGCGCTGGGTGGTGCTGCCTCGACTGCTGCGCCCCGTAAAGCCCCGAGCAAGGCCGCGGGGCGGTCTGCACAGGTTCCGCCGCCCGTAGTGGCCGAGAAGCCCGCCCCCACAGCCAAGCAGCGCATGCAGGCCAAGGGGCGCTTGCCGAAAGGCGTAATGAACGCCACCGAAACCAAGTACGCGGCGCACCTGGACGAATTGAAGCTGGCCGGGGATGTCCTGTGGTGGCGTTTCGAGCCTGTGAAGCTGCTACTGGCGCCGCTCACCACGTTGACGCCTGATTTCATGCTGATGCTGGCGGACGGTGCGATAGAGCTGCACGACGTGAAGGGGGCGAAAGCCATCTACGAGGATGACGCAAAGGTCAAAATGAAGGTGGCCGCCAAGGACTACCCCTTTGTGTTCCGAGTGGTGTTCCCGAAGGCCAAGAAGGATGGCGGGGGCTGGTTAATCGAAGTGGTTGGCGGATGAGCGGGCCTCAGCCTCCCGTGGTGGTGGCGGCCCACGAACAATACGTTAGCCATATCATGTTATGTGCAGACTGTTACGCACCAAAGAAGAGCCATTGTCCTACAGGGCTGGCCCTGAGGATTGAGTACGACGCACAGTTTTTAATGACTATTTCGGATCTTCGGTGGCGCCGGGTGCTGTTGCAGCGAGAGGCCTGCCAGAACCCAGCAAACGCAGACGGGCTCAAGGATCGTGTTATTGAGCTGTACAACGAAGAAGAGGGAAAGGCGCAGTAAGTTGTCAATTTAGCGGCGCCAATAGCTCACTTCTTACGCCTTTTCGGCTTGCCAAATGTATAGGGATACTTTCTAATCGCCGACGTTAAGACGTGCCGGGGAGGGTGCTTAAATGGATGGGGATACGACAATCGCAGCGGCTACTACAGAGCAGACAGGCGCCACGCCTGGCGATACCCAGCCGTCGGCGCCGTCTGCGCTCTCACTCTTTTGCGAGTCTGAGGATTTAGGCGTTGGTGCTGGCAAAAGCGAGCGCCGGCGGGCCGAAGAATCCAGGCTGATGGCTGTTTTAGGTGCCAAACTGCGCCGGGCTCGCAAGGCCGCGGGCATGAGTGAGAGCGCTGCCGGCCTGGCCTTGGCTCAGGAAGGTGTGACCATGATCAGCTTGTACGAAAATGGCCATCGTCTGCCCAGCCTTTCGAACATCCGATTGCTGGCACAATTGTACGGCGTGACAACTGATTACCTCTTGGACATGCACGACGACATCGTAGCCGTGCCAGAAGAGGGTAATCAGGCAGTTATACGGGGAATTATCAGCACAGCCCTGGTTGGCGAGTTTGGCCAGTTCGTAGATGCCATGGCTCGCCGCAACTCCATCATGATCGAAGCCCTGAGCCTTGATCGCGCTCTTTTGTCCAGCCTGGCCGTCGTCGCCACGGATCTGGTCAGCGCCCTAAACGTCATTAAAACCCACGCCCCCGAGTTCGAAGAGATTCGCGGAGGTGCAAAGCTTGTCCGTTTGGTCGGTGAGCTGCATGTGAGTATGTCCGAACAGATTCGCCGCCGCGCACGGGAGGAAGCCATGGCCAATTACGAGCCGTATTACCCGGCGCCGGAACAGATTGTAAAGCAGGTGCAGCAGATTTTGTTTTAGTTGGGTGATCAGGTGCTGGAGAGGAACGCACGTATAGCCCTGCGTGGTGCGTTCTGGAGTGACCAGCTTGTTAGCGGGGGCAGTGGTACCCCCACCGGCCTTACTTCGGAGGCTGGTGGGGTTTTTAAAGGCTTACGCATAGCCGGAGCGCTTTGGAAAGAGCGCTGCGGTATGCAGTAGTCCGAAAGGCGGCAAGCATGGCGGGGTGGCTCTTCGACCCGTTAAGGCGCCAGTAATGCGGGTTGACCATGCGCCTAAGCGTGTTACCTGCTGCATTTCAAATTTGCGCCCTGCGCGAATAGCCTGGCCCCCTTAAGGGGCATGTGATGCGGTCGCTCGTTGTTGGTGGTCAGGTGTGCGGTTTGCACTCGGCATATGACGTCCTTAGACAGTGCGTCGAAACACCACGGCATGGATAACCGACAGGGAGAAAGGTATTACCACCTTTGCGGCGCCGATCAGTAGCGTTCCCGTTGGCTGATAGTGGTGGGGGTCTACCAGGACCAACGCCCAAAGAATGGCCCGCTCTGCGGGCTATTTTTTTAATGTAAGGCGCAAGAAGTTGGCCGTGTTGCCACGGTCAGTAGCGAACATATTACGCATTAGGGATAACAGATGCCGCGCAAGCCAGAGAGTGATAAACCTGCGATGTCGAGGGATGATTTATCCCCGTCCAAAGCTCCCGCGCGCGCTCGCAAACCTGCAAAACCGGCTGCGGTTAATGTTAACAAGGTGCCAAGCAGCAAAAAGCCCGCCACAACGGAAGCTAAAAAGCCCGTTAAAGCCCCGGCCAAACGCAAGCCAAGAACAGTCAAACCGGCCGCCAAGGGTGCCAACCCAAAGCGCGGCACGACCAAGATAAAGAACCCGGTAAAGCTCACCCTGAAAGAACGCCGAGCCATGGAAATGGCGGCTTTCCAAGGGCTGGACGCTCGACAGGCGAAGTTTGTAGACCTGTGGTTAGTAACCTATGACGCTCGTGAGTCATACCGGGAGGCGGGGTTTACGTGCAAGAACGACAACGCCGCCTCAGCGGGTGCCAGCCGACTGTTAAAGAAGGTTAAGCACCACCCATATATGCAGGCGCGCCAAGTCGAGCTGTTTGCACGCACGGCCGATGTTCAAAACCAGCTTATTGCGACCTATCACGCGGCTGCCTTTGCCGATCCGCGGGAGCTGGTCGAGTACGTGCGTGGGTGCTGTCGCCACTGCTATGGGATCGGCTTCAAGTGGCAGTTCCGCCCCAGTGAAATGGAGCGGCGCCGGGACCAGTACGAGGCGGCCAAGGCTGAGGCGAAGAAGGCGGGCGAAGAGATTGGCGAATTCGACGAGTTGGGCGGTACTGGCTACGACAGTAGAAAGGCGCCGAACTACGACTGCCCGGAGTGCGATGGCCACGGCGAAGGCCGCGCGCTGTTCAAGGACACCGGCAATCTGTCCCCTGCGGCCCTGACACTCTTTGAAGGCGTCAAGGAAGGCAAGGACGGGACCGAAATCAAGGTGGCCAGCCAGAAAGGCTACCGCGACACCCTGGCCAAGCTCTACAACATGAACGTAGAGCCGGCTGTAGTGGTGAATACGGGCATCAGCGAGGAAGAGCTTGAGAAAATCCTAGAGATTGCCCAGGCGAACACCGAGAAGAATCGCGAGGCCATGGCTGGGCGCGCCGAAGAGTTGGCCAAGATAGGGATCGTGAATTGAAGCCTTGCAGCCCCACCGCCGACCAGGTGAAGAAATCCCGCGCCGCTACCGGCCTGAGCCAGCGCGAAAGCGCCGAGTTGATCAGTGTCAGCCGTAGAGCCTGGCAGACCTACGAAGACGGCACCGTACCGATGAAAGTCGGCCTGTGGGAGCTGTACCAGTTCAAAACCGGACAAATATGGGTCCGCCCGTTGGCCTTGAAGGCTGAGAAACGGGCGACATTACGCCAAGGCAGGCCAGAAAACTTAACGCCATTCAAGGCGAAGTAACAGGAGTGGTACCAATGCAGCAAGCAGAGTGTAAAGCGGTGATGGTTAACGATATCGGCCTGTTGAATGCCGACCAGGTACCTGCCTTCCGCGCGTTCCTGGAGAAAAGTGGTCTGCAAGTGCGCGACTCGGGCGCCGGCCAGTTCTTTCACTTCCGTTTGCCCGACGTGAGGCGCTGGCTACCGGTTGAGCGTGGCCGGGCGGGTGCGCCAGTGACGCCCGACGTGTTGCGTGAGTACATCTGCCAATTCAACAAGAAGCCGCTGCACGCCGCTATGGGTGCCTTCCGCCCGCCTGTCGCTGGTGCTATCGCAACGCCTGCGAATTCTGAGCCAGCCGGTAGCGCCTCGCCCGCCCTGGAGCCGATCCGTCTGGTAGAGCCCGCGGTGTTGTCCATGGCGCCACTCGGCGCACGCCTGGAATTCAAGCAGCCCGCCCCGTTGTCGCGCTACCTAAGCGACCTACGCGACGACCTGGCCTTGCATTGCCCATTGGTGCAGCAGCACAACGAAAGCGTGCGCAGCTTCGCTATTCGCCGATGGGAGTACGCGGACGTGATGCTTTCAACTCGATCCGCACAGTCCGGGGATTAACCGGGAGAGGACAAATAATGGTTTGCCGTTACTGCGGCGGGAATAGGGTTGTGTGGCGCACGGGCGTACGCGGCTCCTTCACGAAGTGCCAGGACTGCAAACGCCGGAACTGTGAGCGGGGCACCAGCGCCCTGCCTCACGGGCTCCACGAATGCGCCCGCGCACAAATCCAACTGAAAATGCTGTGAGCCCCACATGAGCCAGTCACAGAAAGCGCTTTTAACTGCCGCCGAAGTCAACCGGTCCGCTCGCCTGATGCGGCTTAAGTACGCCAACGCGGTGTTGATCGAGATATCCAAGGTCGGGAACCACACATGGGCGAACGAAGCCGGCGACGTGTGCCGGTTGCGCCTCACCCTCGACGGCCGTGTTCATTTCCGCGACCACGACCCACAAACACCAACGATCGATCTACACGGCACGGCCAAGGGCGCCAACGGCTTCTGGCCAGGCTTCCCCTACAAAGGCTCCGAGGCGCTGCTATTGCGCGGTCTGCGCGACTACGTGGCCAAGGGAACCAAGATCCACCGCACGCTGCTGGTGCCGCTGGTAAATGGGCGCCTGGCGCGTGGTTACACCCCCGCCGACGTGGCGCAGATCGAGGAACGGTTGAAGTTCACCCCGATTTTCGTTGAGTCAGCGCCAGCGGTGCGCCGTTGAGAGTGCTGGAAGTGGTCAACCGCACGAGCGGAGAGCGCCTGAAAGTCGAACTGGAGATTGGTTCGCTTCTGTGGCTGCGCGATGCGAGCGGGGGCGTTGAGTCGGTCAGTCGTGAGCAGATACCTGCTGAGCAGTGGTTGTTTATGGAAACGGGAGTTTCGAATGTCGATCTTTTTGAATCGCGCTGATTTTGAGCACGCCGCCCGTGAAGCCGGGATAACGAACCTGGAGCACGACGGCGAGCGTTACGCCGACAAGAACACCGACATGGCCTATGCGGTATGGATGAGCGCGGCGTTCCCACTTGGGGATAAGGGCGGGCTTCCGCTGGCGTGGGTGAACCTGCGCGGTGGTAAAGCGGTTGGCCTGGCCCCTACACGCCCCAGTGGTCCGGAGTCGCCGTTGTGGCCCAAGCGCCGCGCCCAAGGCTGGCAGCCGTCCATGCCGCTGCATGTCAACGTGCCGGGAGTGAGCCCCGAGGTGATGGCGGTCGTGCTTGAACACCAGCGCCAGCGCCAGGAAGAGGGTTATACGGTGGCCACCGACTTGGCGCAGTACAAGGGCGGCGAGCTGGCGCGCGCGGCGGCCTGTTACGCGATGCAGGCGGGCGGTGTGTACCCCATGCGCTACGTCAGCTTCTGGCCATTCAACTCAAAAATCAAATCGTGTACGCCGACTGAATCCCTGGTCAAGGCGGGGGCGCTGATCTTCTCCGAACTGGAGCGAATCAAGGCGCAAGAGGCGGCCCGATGAGCACGCCACCGCTCTATGAGGATGCGCGGTGGCCAGCGTTCATCGCCCGTTACGCCAACGACCTATGCGCGTTTGCCGCCGATGTCCTTGGCATGGAGGTAACGCCAGAACTCGCCCGCACCTACTGCCTCGCCTCACTCCCTGGCTGTCGCGTGTCTATCGCTACCGATATCGATCTGCATGGCTGTGACGCTATTAGCCCAATGGCGCCCATCGCGCTCTGGCGCCTGCTGTGCTGGCCGCAGTCCCAAACCCTGGTGGTTACTCGCTTCGGTCGTCGGCGCGCGAGCAAGCAGCAATACGAGCGGTTGCTTACGTGGATGGTCGACGGTGCCCATAGCTGGTTACGCGCCTACATCACTGTGGACGCAACTCACATCCAGCTCCGGCGCCGGTATGCGGGCGCGGGAATCCTGTTCCTCTGCGCTGACCAAAGGAGCCCCGAGAGCCTAGCCGGCCACACCGGTGGTCACGTTTGCTGGCTGATGGAGGACGCCGAGGACATCCCCGACGTGTGTTTCTGCGTGGCGGGCGCGTCGATGACCGATCCGGGCGCCAGCATGGTGCTCACCAACAAACCGTGGAGGGAGTCGGGGTATGCAGCCCTCACGCGCGGGAAGCTGAGCAAGGACCAGGGCGGACCGTGGGATGTCTGCGCCTTGGAAGGCACGCAAAGCGGGCGGTAAGCGCCACAAAATCAAGCGTTAAGGTGTCAAGGGCCGGTAATTCGGCCCTTTTTGCGTTTAAGGGATTGCATGGCCAGGGCAACGAAGAAAGAAAAACAGTTGGTGCTCGATGCCGATCCGCGCTGGCCCGCGTTCGTCGCAAGATATGCGTTTGAGCAGTACAAGTTCGCCGTCGAAGTGTGCGGCATGGGCATTGTGGGCAAGCCTGTAACGCACCAGCAGAAAGAACTGTTTGATGAGGCTTCGCCCTATGGGTGCCGGGTATCGGTGGCGTCTGGTCACGGCTGCTTTGCGCTGAGCACCCAACTCATGCTCGCCAGCGGTGAGCCGATTGCCGTAGAGGACGTGAAGTCCGGCCACCGCCTCATGGGCGCCGACGGATCGCACGCCACCACCGTCCTGGAGCTTAAGCGTGGGCGCCAGGCCATGTACCGGTTCACCTACTCGGACGGCACCAGCCACACGTTCAACGAGGCGCACATTCTCTGCCTGGTGGCCATAGCGCCAGACGGCGACGTGGCCACCGGTACCGAAGTCGAAACGTCCGTTGAGCAGTGGCTAACGTGGGGCGCGGACAAGCAGTCCCGGTATGCGTCCTATCGAAGTGATGCCAAGTCATTCCGCCGCCCGGTGCGCAACCTATCGGTGGCGCCATATCGCATGGGTGGGCGGCTGGCGCGTTCTGGCGAATCGATACCCGCCAACTACCTGTACAGCGACCTGGTATCGCGCAAAGAGCTGCTTAACGGCCTGGTGGGGAGCGTTGGCGCTCAATACATAGCCGAGAGCGAGACTGTCACCCGGCAAGTGAGCTGGCTGGCGCGATCCGTCGGCTATCACTCGGTTGTGGTGCGTCTGGAGTCCGGCAACTGGCTGGCCAAGATCGACCGCCAGCCCGGCGCCCTACACTTCGCCATCACGTCCTGCGAAGCGTTGGGCGAGGGGGATTACTACGGCTTCACCCTGGACGGCGATAATCGTCTGCTCGGGCATGACTTCACCGTTCTGCACAACACCGGTAAGACTAGGAGTTTTGGCGTCATAGCGCTTTGGCACCTGCTCTGCTATCGCAACTCCAACACCTATATCACTGCACCAAAGCTCAAGACGGTGCGGGAGGGTGTGTGGAAGGAAATCACCACACTCAAGGCGCAGATCGAGAAAGGGCCGCACGCCTGGATTGCGCAGTACATCACCATCCAGGCCGAAAAGGTCTACATCAACACCAAGTCGGCGATCTGGTACGTCACCACCCGTACAGCGCCACGCGGCGCCCCTGAGAACCTTGCCGGTACCCACGGCGACTATCTCTTATGGATGGCGGACGAAGCCTCGGGCATCCCCGACGAAAACTTTGGCGTAATCGGTGGCGCCCTCACGGATCCGCGTAACCGCTTCATCATGGCGTCACAGCCTACCCGTAGTAGCGGGTTCTTTCGTGACTCGCACCACAGCAAGAGCAAGCGCCAGGGCGGGGCGTGGACAAGCCTCACGTTCAGTTCCGAAGAAAGCACCCTGGTCGGTATCGAGTTCATCAAGGAAAAGCTCATCCAGTACGGTGGGCGCGATGAAATGGAATACCAGATCAAGGTCCGGGGCATGTTCCCGACCAACTCAAGCAAGTACCTGCTGAGCCAGGCAGCCCTTGAGCGCGTCATTGAAGGCCCGAACGTCATTCTGCCGGGCGAGGCCTACGGTCACTTGATCGTGGTCGACGTGGCGGCCGGTGTCGGTCGAGACAAGACCGTGGCCACGCATATGAAGGTGATCGGCAACGGCGACCGCATGAGCGCAGACCGGCGCCGGATTGAGGTGGTCGCGGTACCGGTCTACACCAACACCGACGACTGGACACCGGTGGCGGTGAAGGTGCTGGACTACGCGGCGCAGTTCTCCAACGTGACGATCATCGTCGACACCAACGGCATGGGTAATCAGTTCCTCAAGCGGCTGATAGAGCTGTCTGGTGGCGGTATCCATGCCAAGGGCGTGCGCTGGGGCGAATTGCCGTTCAGCAACGAATACCGCAAGCGATTCCTCAACCAGCGGGCGCAGTCGACCGTGCACCTGGTGGAGGCAATCAAAGACGGCGTGGTGCGCCTGTCGAGCCAGTACAAAAAGGATCTGATCGACCAAGGTAGTCGTATTCCCTACTTCCTGGATGAGCTGGGCCGCTATCACATCGCCCGCAAGCAGGACATGGCCGCTGAGGGTCTACCATCCCCCGACCTTTTGGACACTCTCGCCATGGCGTTCCTGGAGTCTGCCGACTACGTGCCGGCGCAAGGTGAGGCGGTCAGCCTCAGCTCAGACCGGCGCCAGGCCGCGCTTGATGCTGCTCGCGAGGCTCTAGCCGGCATAATGTAGTTAAACAATGTTTTGATAATGCTTGTTCCGCTGATATGCTGGCGCCCGCCCCACATATTCGGAATAAACCTTATGAGCGAATCCCCCTCATTGCCGGCGCCGATCCACGCTGGCCACCTGGAACGAATCAAGCAAGACGCCTTGCGCGGTATAGGCGCCAGCTCGGGCGATACCCTGCGCCTGGTGGAAGAGCTGAGCCGCTTCCTGCGTGATCCCGAGAAATTCCGCTGCAAGACCTGCTATTTCGAATGGACTGGCACTAAAGACCATCCAGATACCGATTGTGGAGCCCCGGACGTTAGAGCGGGGTGGCGGCCATGAGTGACGAAACGCTGGCCACACTGGTGATCTGCTACTTGGCTGGCAGTTCCATCACCCTCATGGGCATGGACAGCCCCAGCAAAGAACGTTTCCTGTACCGCCGTCTCGTCCTGTGGCCGCTCTACTGGGCCTATCTGCTCGTAAAGATGGCTTTCATGCTGGCGCACGAGCGGCGCCGGTAAACACCCCTTTCAAATCCAACCCTTAAACCCGAGGAGCATCACCATGCCTGTACTCCATAGCGCTATCCACAAGATCGACAAGAAGCCAGACGGCACCCCGGCCGTGCTGCATATCGGCCGCTCCGAACAGGTCGAGAGCCAAGCCCGCGACGATCTGATGAGTCAGTTCAACGAAAGCTACAACCCCACCAGCGGCAAGGGCTGGGGCTTCTTTCACCCGGAGTCTGGCGCTCACCCTCTCCGCGGCTGGCTCTCTACCTACTTGGCCGGCGGTTCCGACTTTCTCACGTTCAGTGTCGTCGCCGTCGAGCACCTGACCCGCCTTATGGAAGAATCGAATCTGACCGTAGGCGGGCACGCGCTCTTCTGCCACTACCGTCAAGGCTTGACCGATTACCTGATCATTGCCCTGGTGCAGGAAACCGAAGCGCTGACAATGACCGAAGAGTTGGACCTGATCCGCGTCCGGCGCTTGGACGTGGACCACCTGCGCCTGGCTGCGCGTATCAACCTGTCCGAGTGGGCGAGTAATGCCACGTCGAAGCAATACGTCTCCTACCTCAAGGGCAAGAACGGCAAGCGTGCCAGCGAGTATTTCCGCGACTTCATTGGTGTTCAGGAAGGTGTCGACGGCGCCGGCGAAACCCGGACCTTGCTCAAGGCGTTCATTGACTTCGTTGAAAGCGAGGATCTGCCAGAAGAGTCCGCCCGCGAGCGCACTAAGACACTGATCGATTACGCCAGCAGCCAGACCAAGCTGGGCGAGCCGATGAATCTTGAAGAGCTGTCGGAGCTGATCGACGAAGAGCGCCCGAAAGCCTTCTACGATCACATCCGCAACAAGGACTACGGCCTGTCTCCTGAAATCCCAGCCGATAAACGTGTTCTGAATCAGTTCCGTCGCTTCACCGGCCGCACTGACGGCCTGTCGATCAGCTTTGAGTCGCACCTGCTGGGCTCTAAGGTCGAGTTTGACCAAGAGGGCGGCACGCTGACACTGAGCGGCCTGCCTACCAAGCTCACGGATCAATTGAAGCGCGCCGCAAAGGATGCCGCCGCATGAAAAAGAGCAAATCACTTCAAGCGCTGATCCGCCGGGAGCGCGCACGGGGCCGCGCTGAGGCCGTCAACATCATCGCCCGCATTTGCCCGGAGGACGGTATCGACGGGCTGATACGCAGTTCACCAAACGGCGAATCAGGCGACTACAGCTCCTATTGGGACGTGGATGCGCTGCGCAAGCTCCTGTGTGCTGATACCGAGGCGTGCGACGTGATCGACCGCCTGCGAGGGGCGCATGAGTTTACGCACTACCTCAAGCATGACTTGGCCAAGGCCTGCGAGGCTCTGACGCTGGCGCAGACCGATGCGAGCCGTTTCAACTGTATCGCGGAGGACATGCTGTCAGACCTGGCGCGGCGCTACGGCAACGACGTGTCTGATGATCTGGAGGACGTGTTGAAAGCGCTCGATGCAGCCGTGGCGGTCAAGAGCCAGCGCCCTGCGCAAGTCTTCTACCCGACGCCCGCAAACCTTGAGTGCTGGAGAGCAATCAGTGAGTGACGTGGAGCTTGTTCAGGTCGTTGTCAGTGTCGATGGCGCACTATGTCAGGTCGTGATCCCGTCGGAGTGCAAGTCGCTCCTGGTGCGGCTTATGCAGGGGTTTGAGGACGATCGTACCTTGAAGGTAGTGCGCCTACCCGCTACGGTGGGGCTTATCCCGATTTCCGATGTAATTTCACCAGCGCTCTAAATTCGTGCGGTGTAGGCGTGTTTACCTTAAAAAGGTGCGTTATTCCGCTGCAAGAATGTATAGGGATGGTTTTTTGATGCCAAATGGCCACACTCAGCAAAGAAGAAGGATCTAACCTGATGATTTTGAAAGCGTTCAGGGATGCGCGGTTTCAGTACGTCAAGGCCCGCGATTTCGCGGTGTTCAAGGCAGATAACAAGTATGTAACGGGGATTACGCCCGACGGTCGGGAGTGGCTGCTGGACGAAGGCACGACACTCAAGGCTATCGAGGCAGTGTTGCCGGATCTGGTCCGGTTGAATCGCGGCGTGCTGGTCAAGCGCTGCCACCTAACCCAACTGATTCGCACCAGGGTGGGGGATAGCATAGCGGTCACGGTTGTGACCACTGTGGGCGAATACAAGCTGGCGCGCCGCAATTGCGTCAAAACGATAGTCGAGTTGATCGAGCACAACCTACGGCGGGCAAACGCCCCCACTTACCCAACGGAATCGCCAGAGTGAACAACCAACCCGATACCCCGGACCTGTCCGGCCTTCTCCCCACCGTTGAGGTTGAAACCCTCGACCAGGCGCGCGCCAACACCATTGCCAAGGTGATGGCCAGTCAGCAGGCGCTGAGCGAGCAATTCAGCAAGATCGACCACCCATTTGTTACTGACGATGCGAAGGACGATTACGAGCTGGCCACCGATGAGTTCCGGGCACTGATTAACTGCTCGGTCCACATGCCTCAGTCTGTCGAGGGGATTCGCTTTCTGGAGCGGTGGCACAAGTCCCGGATGGACCAGATCGAGCTGCTGCTGGAGCACGCCAAGCCCGGCACCTTGTTAGAGATTGGCGCAGGCAACGGCGCGACACCGATGAGCGCAGACTTCGCCCGAGGGATGCGCGCCGGCCTACTCGTGGTCCGGGCGATGTTTGATACTTTCCCCCTGGAGCTGAGCGTGGGCGAAGAGCCCGAGGAAGAGCCGCCCGAGTAACTGCATACCTGACCCCATCAAACCCGTCTACATGGCGGGTTTTCTTTGCCTGTCAAAAAACCGACACCTGTGCAAACCGTGGGCCGTGGATCCGGTCTTGGCGCCATAAAATAGTGCTTTATCCAGCGTCAAGTGTGTGGGGTTACGCAATGTTCACAGTAGAGTTAGACGCAGCACTCAACCAGCTTTCCGTTGCCCGTAGGGATGAGCTGGCGCCCGTCGCGGCGACGGCAACGGGGGTTGATACCTACGTGCGCGGCCTGCTACAGCTTGAGTCTGTTGAAGGGGTTGCAGTAGCCGTTACAGACGCGGGCGGCATTCGTACCTGGCTTGAGGCTGAGGAACAGTTCGGCGGCCCGACACCCCTCACCTTGCAGCACCTTAAGCGCGTTACGGGTGTCAGCCTATTAGAGGACGCCATCGGGTACTTGCTGGCGGTGGCCGACGCCGACGGGAACTTGACCGACCTCTGTGTTCGCGATACTGACGGCCAGGTACCTGACTGGGTGCTGGTGCGTTGGGCGGCGCGCCTTTCGGCCATGGGTGTCGGCGGTGACACGTACCCGAAGACAGCGCACAACAATATCTCGCAGATGCGTAAAACCCGGATGAAGTTCGCGCAGTTGCGGGCCGGTGACGCCAACACCCAACTCAACATCGGCTTTATTGGCGACTCCTACACAGCGGGCCAGGCCTACTACCTGCGCGAGCTGTGCAAGTCACTGGCCAAGGACTATGGCTTTGCTGGGCCGGGTTACATGGGCTTCAACCATGGCCCGGCGCTGGGCGATTCGAATTTCATGTACAACGATTCGAACGCGGCCTACTACGGTGGGAGCTGGACCAAATCAGCGTTGGGCGTGGCCAGTCCCGACAATCGCACCATCAAGGCCGGCGCCGTGGGCGACTTCGTGGGTATCCAGGCTGTGGAAGCGCCGGGCATCAGTACGCTGATCACGGCCGCCAAGCTGCTGTATTTGGGCGACGGTACAAGCCCGGTGATTCGTTACCGGTGGGCGGACGCCGACGCCTGGAACACCCTCACCCTGACCGGTACCGGCGCACAGGCGGTTGTCTTCCCGGTGCTGCCGGCCGGGATCAACTGGAAATTCCGCCTGGAGGTGGTGTCCGGCCTGCCCACACTGTTCGGCATGTTCGCCAGCAACGCCGCCAACGGGGTGACGTGCTCCAAGCTCGCTGCCAGCGGATCCGCGACGGGCGACTGGTACAAGCCCGCGGATGCAGCGTGGATGGTGCAGTGGAAAGCGGCAATGGCCTTGGTACCGGTCGACACTTACATGATCATGCTCGGCGGCAATGACCAGGGCGCTGGTGTGGCGCCTGCCACCGTGCTGGCCAACCTACAGGGCATTATCGCTGCGTTACGGGAAATCAACCCGTCGGCGGACTTCCACGTAACGATTCGACAGGACACGTCCCGCGTCAGCACTTACCCGATGTCGGCCTATGCCGCGCCCGTGCGCACCTGGTGCTGGTCGCAGAAAATCCCCTGTTCTGACATGCAATACGCCTTCGGTACCGATCCGGCCGTTTACGCCCACACAGGCGCTCTGCCGCTGATCGATACCGACCTGACGCACCCGATCAGCACCACCGGCGGGCGCCTCATCACCGAATTCAAATACCGTATTTTGCGCGCTGCGCAGTAAGGAGCTGGCCATGTCCAACACATTGATCCTGCGTTCTGCAAAGAGCCTGTTGTCACCCTTGCCGGGCACGCCCGTGGTGCCGGACATCTTCTCCAATATCTATTGGGAACTTGACCCGGTATCGCTCGCCGCCCTGGCGCCAGGCGCGGCTGTCGATGCGTGGGTAGCCAGTGGTGTCGCGCCCTCATTGAATCGGACGTACAACTTTCAGTACTCCAACTGGGGCAAGCCGACCTACTCCCCGGCCGGCGGCCCGAACGGCGCTCCGGCGGTGCTGTTCAGTGGTTCACAGCAAATCTGCAATGGAGCCGGTACCACGGCCCAAGTCGAGCCGCTGACCTATGCAGTCGTGTGTAAGAGCAGCGCGTTTGCCAACACTCAATCGCGGATCTTTAGCGACACGAACCACTGGGTTCTGCCCAGCCCGTCCGGCTACTCAATGAGCGACACGGGCGCGCCGGCGGCGATCCCTTCGAACAACCCCACGACTGACTGGGTTGTGGTCATCGCCAAGTTCGATGGCGAGCACTCGGTATTCAAGGTAGGCACCGGGCCACAGATCCCTGCGCCGCTGATGGCCGTGAAAACGTCGGGGCGTAACGTGTTCGGCGGCAACCCGACCACCCTCACCGGTATCGGCCTTGAGGGTGGCATTGCCTTCGCCCGCGCCTACACTCGATCCCTCAATGCCTCGGACATCGACGCGCTGGCGCTTTCCCTGAGCCGTCGTTTCGGCTTGACCACATAAGGCGCCGAGGCATACAAAAGCCGCCCACACGGGGCTTTTCGCTTTTCTGTTAGACTGAATAAATCTTATAAGCGTCAGGCTCTTAATTCAGGAAGGGAATATGGAAGTTGCAAGACTGGTGGAACTGCTTGGCAATAAAAAGGCGGTGGCTGAGGCGCTGGGGCTGGCCTACCAAACCGTTTATGGCTGGGGTAAGGACGTTCCGCCGAAACAGTTGCCGGCCGTCCTCATTGCCCTTGAGACGAAGAGCATAGAAGCCGCTGAGCGCTCCAAATTGCTGGCGCGCGAAGCCAAGGAACTGCGCACCAGGTTGACCACAGAATAACCCCCGCTGCCGGACCGGCGCCGGCATGCAAACCCGGAATCTCTCCCCCTTTCCCCCCATGTGACACTAGCGCCCTGGCTATCAATGGGGTGCAGAAATGATCGAAGAGTCGCGGTTTTATCGAGAGGTGCGCCGGTTCGCCACCACTGAGCCGACCTATTCCGCAAACTGCCAAGTGGTCCGCACGCTGCCCAGTGACCGATTCGACCTGTCGGCGGTGGCGCGACGGGCCTTTGGTGACGCCACAGAGACGCGCGTAATCCTCGCCGCTGCTGGTCTGCCCACTGTCGCTACCGAACTCAAAGAGCAGGACCTTGTGCTGCCTACGATTGCGTACCTGCGCTACCTCAAAGAGAAGTGCGGTATCACCACTGCCGTTAGGTCGGTTCGCTAATGGCCGCCAAGGACCAGCGCGCGGACGTGGTGCAGGACGCGCGCAAGGCTGGCAAGGATGCCCGGTTAGCCTTTGAATTCGACCTCAAGCGCCGACTCGGGGACCAGGCCAAGATTCTGTCCGCCGACGACATGGGTGGCCTGTACGAGCCCAAGCGCGGGCTGTTTACGTCGATTGACGGCAAACCGCGAATGCTCACCTTTGACGACATCCTGGCTTTCAAGGCCGCCGTCAAAGACATTCAGCGCATGCACGGCCAGCACAGCAAGCAGGCGTCCGGCGGGATTCTGGTCAAGAAGGTAATCGACCTGTCCACGCCACAGGATCGGGAGCGCGCCAACAAGCAAATCCACTTCGCGGTACCGATGCGCAATACGGCCGGCGTGGTGCAGTTCCAGACCAACGCCGGCCCGAACTCCGACGTATCGCGCCACACGGTAATGGTGCAGTTCCTCAGCTATGACGCCGCGTTGTCGAGCGGCCAACCGGCGGCTGAGGCGGCCAAGCTGCTGGCGCGCGGGAAGGTCAAATACGACTGCGATTGCAACCGTCACACCTTCTGGTTTCGCTACATCGCCAGCATTGGCAACTTCAACTACGGCCGGGCTGAGGACGGTTTCCCGCGGATCCGCAACCCCAAGCTGTACGGGGTGGCCTGCAAGCACGTCATCCGGGTTATGGGCACGCTGTCGCACGCCGGCACGTTCAACAACTTCGCCCGGAAGATGATCGAGCACGGCCGTAAAACGCTGGGCGGCAAACAGCAGCTCATGACGGTGAAAGAGCAGCAGGCCTTTATCGACAATGCCGCCAGCACTCGCAAGCGGGCGCGCACCATCAAGACATCAGAAGAGAAGCGCCTGGAGCGTGCCGCACAGCCAGCGCAGCAGCGTAGAGCCGTAGAGGCGGCGAAGGTCCGGGCGGCGAACGAAACGCTACGCACCACGCACGCCGCCAAGGTCAACAAGCCCGTGCCGCTGGACAAGAAAATCAAGGCCATGATGAAGCTGGGCTATTCCGAACAGGCCGCGCGGATCGCTATCACCGCCGCCGACAACGCACAGGGTTAAGACATGCTCAACAACGTCGCAATTCAGATCAGCCGCGCCAACCGCCAGCGCACGCTGCGTGAGCCAAACGCCATTGAGTGCGTGCTGTTCACCAAGCGCGTCGACCGGGAGTCGGAGAGCGTCAGCTTTGACGGCTCCCCCTTGCTCGGCGGCGCCGGCGTGCTCAGTGATGAGGATGAGGTGAATTACTCGTGGGTGTACGCCTGTGACGCCAAGATTCACTTTGCTCAGGGCTACGCGGCGCCGCTGGGGAACACATCCGACGATGGTGGGCGCTTGAACTATCCCGAGGGCGTGACAGAGGCGTCTATCGAGCCAATCATTGATCCGGACAAGCCGGGGTATGTGCAGCCCGCCAAGCGGATGCTGGTGGCCTTGCTCATGGGTGACGGCCTGATCATCAACTACGAAATTGTCGACGTAACCGGCAATGTGAATATTCCGCCGTATACCCGCAAGTACCTGGTCAACCCGCGCCCGGATGAGGATGTGACCGGCGACCTGGAGCCGTAGCGCGCCCGTCCTCGATATGGTGCAAAGCCCCGCCCGGAAGGGCTCAAAACCGCCTGTACGCTGACCGGTAAATGGGACTAATGCGTACAGACAATGGCCGACGAAAAGAAACCGAAAAAAAGCCTGTTGGGGTCGCTCGCCGGCGCCACCAAGCTTTTGCTGGGCGAGGTGAGCACGGCGCCCGAAAACCGAATGGAAGGCATAAGCACGTTCGATGCTGATTACGTCGGCATTGAAATGTTGCTGGGGTCGAGTGATCGCCCTGCCCGGTCCCGGTCTGCGATCTATCAGAAGTGGCATTACATGATTCAGGACGGGCTGATCAGCACCATCCTGCGTTTGCACGTACAGATGGCGCTGGGCGGCCACGAGACGACCGGGGAAACGATCTTTATCGAACCCAAACCCGGTATCTCGGCGGCGGATAAAAAGGCCGTCGACGAACTGCAATTTATCGCCAAGATCCTCAACAAGCACGCCCACAGCATGTGCTTTACCGCGTGCGCCTTCGGGGATGCCTACGCCAGGCTCTATACCCAAAAGGGCGAGGGGCTGTTTGCCTTCGACAGCGAGCAGCCGTTTGCGCCCCTGGTGCAGGCCTATGAAGAGATTGGCCAGACCGTAGGCTACATCGTGAGTCTCGGGCCGAAACTGCAAAGCCGCTTCAACCACCTGGACATGGTGCGTATGCGCATGCCGCGCATGGTGTTCCTGCCTCAGATGCGCGCCATCGAGAACGCCCAAAAGATCAACCTGGAAGCCACAGAGCCCCGCGACATGCGGCCATTGCCGGCGCTGGTGGGCGGTTCGTTCCTGGAAGCGGCCGAGGTTGACTATGACAACCTCATATCCGCCCTGCGCGGGATGATCGGCCAGCGTATCGCCGGCTCGATTGATGAAACGATGATCGGCGCCAACCTCTCCGATATGACAGCGGCGCAACAAAAGCTGTTCATGGACTCGCTGGAAAAGATGCTCAAGAGCATGAAGGACCGTGCTGAGCTTGCGGTGAAATCAGGCACCTACGCCACGTCGCGCAACTTCCATGTCATGCCGACCTTCAATGAAAAGCAACTGACACAAATCAGCTCGTTTCAGGGTGGCTCCAACTCCGGCGCCGGCGCCAACATCGAAGACGTGATGTTCTGCGCTCGCAAGCTGGCGGGCACGCTGGGGATTGACCTGTCCATGGTGGGCTTTGCTGACCAAATGACCGGCGGCCTTGGCGAGGGCGGGTTTAACCGTACCAGCAGCCAAGCCGCCGAACGCTCCCGGATCATCCGCACCGCGTTTATGCAGACGGTTAACGACACGATCGATCGTCACATGCTGGCCAAGGACGGCAAGTGCTGGGCGGACGACGAACGCCCTTACGACGTGAATTTCTTCGGCTCCATTGCCGCGCTTGAGGCCGAGAAACAGGCCAGCCGCGAACGCGCTATCAGTGGCGGCGTGATGTTGCTCCAGGGCATGGGGATGATGCGCGACATGGGCCTGCCTGAGAACGTCTGCGAGCAGTTCATGGCGACGATGATGGAAATCGATCACGACAAGGCCAAGATTTTTGCCAAGGGGATCAAGGACGCAAAACCGCCGGCACCAGAAATGCCCGGCGGGAACTTCGGCGGTGATGACAACGAACCGCCACTGCTACCGAACAGCACCACAGATAATGGGGATGAGTGATCATGCGTAAGCGCACAGGAGTTATCAGTTACAACTTGAACGAGCGCGGGCGCGACTTCAATGGCCAGGATCGCGACGTGGATATTGCGGCGGCCATGCGCTTGATCAACGGCCCGGCAGTGCAAGAGTTGGTGCGCCAGGGCGATGTGTACGGTTACTTCGGCCACACATTCCGCGAAAAATACGGCTTGAACGTGCCTGAAACGGTGATCGAGGGTGGCAAAGTCGTGGTGCTTGAGCCCAACGTGCGCACGATCTACATCAAGTGCATGCCTGATGGGACGGTAGAGCACGAGCAGGAGTTTTTGAACAACGCGCCCGGCCGCATTGCTGGCCGCCTGTACGACAGCAAGGCCTACGGTTTCAGTTCGGTGTTCCATGCGCCCGAAGAGAACGGCAAGCGCACGCCCAAGACCTTCCACGGGATGGATTTCGTCAGAACGCCGAACTACAACACCAACAAGGGCTATACCGCGATGCTGGATAGCGTCGAGCCGGGCGCCATCGAGTCGCTGGGCTTCGCGGGCGAGTGCGCCGCCATGATGGATAGCGTGGACGCGATCATGGCTGAGAACGAGGCTCAGGCGGCCGGAATCAGCGAGGCTTACCTGTACCAGTGCAAAGTCAACGATGAGCTGACAGACCTAAATGCACGGTTGATGCTGCGCATTCAGAAGGCTGGCACAGGCGCCATGCTCGACAGTCTCGACCCGACCACGCTTCAACGCGGTTCGGAGTTCCTGCCAAGCCGTGCGGCGGCCATGCTCGACAGCGCCGACCGGTTCATGTCCGCTGTGCTGCCAGGCCTTGAGCCGGCGCCTGAGCAAGTGGAAGCCGACAAGAAATCGGGCGTCCTGGCCAAAGGCATCGACCTGGTGCGTAAAGTGATCGGGGGAGTGTAAATGGACATCCGCGTCCCTTCTGGCCCAGACGGCTTTCTCACCGGCAAGGCATCTGAGTCGCTGGATCGGATCGCCAGCGAGATTGCCGTCCTTAAGGCGATCCATGCGGACACCTCCGCGACTCTCAAGCAACTGACCTCAATTGCGCGCTCGCTATCTGGCCCTGCGCCAGCGGCGCCGCCCAATCAGCGCTTACCTGAGCAGCGCACCCCGGCTTCCGTCCCGCGGGCGCCAGTAGCGCCGCGGGATCCCTCTTCAAGGCCTGCGGGCTCGCCATCGACAGCCCCGCGCGATGGTGGCGGCCGGTTCCTCTCCAAGCCGTCCGCGCCTGACGCTGGTCCGCCGCGCAGCAGTGAAGGCGGTAGAGTCTCGGCGGCTATAGGCGGTGCGGGCGAATCCCTGCGGGGGGCTGGCCACTCCATCGCGGCCGGCGCCGACGGCATTGATCCCACTGTCCAGGCAGCCAAGGAGTTAGGGGGCATCCTCTCCCCGCTGGGGGCGGTGTTTAAACCAATGGGCCGGCTGTTCGGCCGGAGCAAAACCCCTGAGCAGAAGAATCAGCGCGAGAATGTGACCTGGTACCGCCGTATCTGGAGCGCGGTCAAAAACCCGGCCTCCGGTGGCGGTGGCGGCATGGGTCTGATGATGACAGCCTTGCTGTCGATGCTCGGCATGCTGCTGTCGCCCATTAAGGCGCTGGGGCGTCTGCTCGGCATGGGCTCGCTCGGGGGGCTGCTCAAGGGCGTTATGGGCGGCGGTCGTGGCGGTCGTGGTCGCAATCGGTCGGGCACCAGTTCGTCGGTGGGCGCTGACGGGAAGAAAAGGCCAGGCCGGGCCGGTGGTGGTTCCGGGGGGCTAGGGGCCAGCACGAAAGCTGAGGCAGCAGCGGCCAAGGCAGCAAGGGGTGGCGGTAAGGGGATTTTGGGCAAAGGCCTCGACTTCGGTAAATCCTTGATCGGCAAGGGAGCCGGCCTACTGGGTAAGTCGGCCAAAGGGTTCATCCGGAAAATCCCATTCGTTGGCACGCTGCTCGGCGGCCTTATGGTCGCCAACGCAGTGCTGGCTGACGAAGATCCAAACGCAACCCCGGACGAAAAGAAGCAAGCCAAGGCAGATAAGTGGGGAACTGTAGGTGGGGTCGCGGGCGGCGTTGTCGGCGGCGCTCTCGGTAGCTTTCTCGGCCCGGTCGGCACCATCGCGGGCGGCATTGCAGGCGATTACATTGGTTCGGCTTTGGGTGAGTGGCTATCCACCGTTGATTTCGATGCGGTAGCCACAACGATCAGCGACACCTTCACGACGCTCGCTGACAGCACCCTTGACCTGGCCACCTCGGCGTTTGATTCGATCAAAGGCGCGTGGAGCGGCCTGGTGGAGAGCGCCGCCAAAATCTTCACCAGCATGAGCGATTGGGCCAAAGACACCTGGAAGGCGGCCACGGATGCCGTCTTGGGTCTAAAGGACACTGTGGCCGACAAGGTGCAGAGCGCGCAGGACTACGTGGGCGAGAAGGTCACGAACGTTAAGGACGCCGGCCAAAACCTGATCGCCAAGGCTACCGGCGGCCGCTACACGGGCGGTTCCGATGCGCGCAAGGATGAATTGATTAAGGCGATGGACACCGGCGGAATCACGGACCAGAAATCCAAGGCCATGCTCATGGCCAACGTCGACGTTGAAACGGGCGGTTTCAAGAAGAACGAGGAAAACCTTAACTACAGCGCCAAGCGCCTACAGGAGATATTCCCCAAGTACTACAGCACTCCCGAGTCGGCCCGCGCTGACGCCGGCAACCCGGAAGCCATCGCCAACAAGGTCTATGGCGGACGCATGGGCAATACCGAGGCGGGCGACGGGTACAAGTACCGGGGCCGTGGCGATATCCAGCTCACGGGCAAGGCCCAATATGCGGACATGAGCAAAAAGCTAGGCGTAGACCTGGTGAACAATCCCGATCTGGCCATGGATCCGAAGTACTCGGCGCAGATCGCGGTGCAGCACTGGAAGAGTTCCGGCGCCGACAAGGCCGCCATGGCTGGCGACGTGGACCGCGCCCGCAAACTCACCAACGGCGGGACGAACGGCCTGGCAGAGGTGAAAGGCAAGTACGGCGGCTACCTGACGCAAGCACAGGCCGGCGACTTGACGCCAACCCGGCGCGCGGACCAAGGCAAGGTGCAAGCCCCCGATGCAGCCAACGCCGCGCTGGCCAGTACCATGTCAGTGGTGAAGGGAGTCCCGGCCGTAGGCGTTATGCCCGTTGGGCCGCGCCCTTCGGTAGCGCCCGTGCTGCCCAGTGGTCAAACGGTGGGCGTCATGGCTGCGAGCGTGCCGGTACCGGCCATGGGTATGGCGTCCGTCAAGCCGATCAGCGCGGGTTCGATGATGGCTCCCAGCTACTCACCGCCGGCCGCTGACGCGTCCATGATGAGGCTCGCGCCGACACCCGCGGTTGAAAAGCCAATCATGGCGCCAGGCAAGGCAGCGCCGCCAGCGAGCATTCAACTGTCGGTACCGCTAACGCAGAACCTGGAAGACCGGCAGATTGCTCACGTCGCCAGCGGTGGTGTGGGCATGTAGCCCTACGCCCGGACACTGCAAACCGCCCCGCAATAGGGCGGTTTTTGTTTGCCATCATGTAATCAATAAACCGCTACCGGTGCCCCATGGCTGACGACACGCTCAACACGGACCTGCTTTTTCGCATGATTGCCCATTGGATAGGTATCAAACCGAACGCCTATTACGGCTCGACCTACGGGGCGCCGACCGAGGATCTGCTACAGAAGCCGCTCAGCTCGCCTATTGCTGACGCCTACCTGGCCAAGATGCGCGACGACATTCCCGTTATCGCCGCCCTGCCGCCGGGCACGATCAACATGCACGCGAGCGGCGACGGACTCGACCGCAAAACCATCTTTATCGAAATTAATGGCTCCTATGTGAGCCTGGCGGAACTGGGGGACGTGAAACGTGGCAGCTACTAAAGACCAACTGATTCAAAGCGCGGTTGATGAAATCGCCAACTACCCCACACTCGCGTTGCGCTGGCAGATCGGCGACCCGCTTATCCAGCAGGGGCTGGCGTCGATGGCCGCCATGCTGGCGGACGTGGGCAATCAGGTGGAAGTGACCGCCGGCGAGCCCTTCACCAAGGCCCGCGACGTGACGGTACGCAGTGACGCGGCCGTAAAGGGCATTTTGCCATTCGCTACGCCGTCCATTGCCACCATCAAGGTCACAAACGGCTCGCTTGATGCGATACAGATACTGGCGGGAAGATCGCTCCAGGATGCGGCCGGGCGTTACTGGCTGGTACTGGCCGGGGTGAACCTGCCCGCCGGCGCTGTCGGGTACCTGACGGCCAAGCAAGTGACCTCCCGCGCCTTCACGCACCAGGTGGGCACCTATGTCCCGTTCTACTCGATCCCGCTCAGCCAGCCCGACCTAGGGTTTATCGCCAATGTGCTGGTCGACCGGTTTGAGTACTCCACGAACTTCGCCAACATCGCGGACGGTGACAAGGTTTACAACATAAAGTCCGATGAAACTGGCGCCATGAGCCTGCAATTCGGTATTGCGGGGCTTTCCGGCTATCAGCCAGCGGTGGGCGAGCAGATCAATGTCACAGTGCAGGACACCGAAGGCGCTGTGCTGCTCTCTGTAGGGCTCAAGTTTTATTTTGAGTACACCGGTGGGGCGGCGGACGCGCTGCTGGCCATGGAGCTGTCAGAGGTCAGTCAGGCCGGTGCCAACCCGATGGATGTCGGTACGATGCGTGAGATTTGTTCTTACCCCGGCATTTACGACGACAGCGCCGTGTTCGGCTCCAACTTCGATTTCGTGGTGCGCAAGGCAATCAGTCCGGTGACGTTCCTCAGCATCTGGAACGAAGCACGGGAAGAAGAGGTGCGCGGCCCTAGCGTGGACCATATCAACAAGCTGTTTGTGGCCGTGCGCAAGGCCAGCACCACACAGCCAGTGCTGCAATCGGAAATCACGACCGTCATTCACCGCGCCGACGACAGCTACAGAATCAAGTTCGTGCCAGTGGTCGATGTCGTGGTACCCATGGTGGTGACACTCACCATTCCGTCGGTCTACGACTCGGGCGCCGTCACTCAGCAAGTGCGCACGATCCTGCTCAATCAGTACGGCCCGGAATCGGCTTGGGCAAAGCGCGGCGGCGCGCAGATCCTGGAGAAAGACGTGTACGCCCTGATGGTTGATAACAGCGTGGCGGCGCTGTCGGCCCGCCTGGGTAACATGACTATCGATAGCATTGGTGATGACGACGACCTGCTGCCTGAGCATTACCGGTACATCACAACCGCTAGCCTGGTGATCAACGTGCGAGAGGCGGACTGATATGGAGCTGACGCCCCTTGTCCGCAGTGCCGAGTTCGACGACGTTGAACGCGAATTCAAAGCGCTGTTCCTGAGCCTGTACAAGGCCCACATCAACGATCAGGTTGATGAGGTGGCGCTGTACGGAATGCCCCATATCGGTCCTGACTCCCTTGTTGAGCGCAGCCTGGTGGTAGATGGTCTGGCCGTCCTACGCACCACCACCATGGAACAGATCCGTTACCTGTTCCATGCCTGGCGCTACCGCAACCCCCAGCGCGGTACCAAGTTCCTGGCCGCCTACCTCATGACGTTGTTCGGGCCGGTGTTTACCATCGATCAGCTATGGTGCAAGAAAGCTGGGGAGTATCCGGCCGACTCAATGACCGAGGCCGAAATTCTGGTGGCTGGGGAAGACATAGCGGATTACTTCCTGACCAGTCGCCTGCGCGTGGATATCGAAACGGAGATTGTGCCGGAGCGGATCCTTAAGGCCGCCAAGACTGCCTTGGCGGCACGCTTTGTCCTGGAGCTGCGCGCGGCCAGGCGCGCGGCACTCGTGTACCCCCTCGGGTTTGTCTCCATGGGCGTGCAGGTTGTGCGCACCACAGGGAAGACGATTTATCACCAGCCCGTCATTGAAAGCTCAATCACGGTCGGCCCAATGCAGGAATCTGGCGCCGCTACGTTGATCTACAGCGTAGGCCCGCTGGCTGAGCCGGCGGCGGCGGTTATGTTCGGTGGAGAGTTTGTTGTTTTGAACGGCGCGCGGGTGGTCGTGCATCGGGGTTGAGGCATGCAAAGTCGCCCGATTTAGGTCGTTTTTTGGACGTTAGCATTCGCCATAACTAAACCCATGGGGGCTTTATGGCGAATCCTGTAACTATCAATCCAACGCTGACGTTGGCGGGCCAAGAGGCCGCGTTCAACGCCGACAACACCGGGATTGAACTCATCATCACGCACGCCTCTTTCGGTCGCGCCCACTACGACCCTACGGGTAATGAGGTGGCGCTGGTCGAACCTGTCGGGAGCAAGATTCCGATTGCCGGGGGCAGCCGGCCAACGCCCTACCAGTTGCGCACCAGCGTTGCGTGGAAAGAAGACGTAGGCCAGGTGCCTGTCGGGGAAATCGCGTGGTGGGCTGGTGATGTCCTGGTGTTCGTCTGGTCCAAGGCCAATGGCGATATCGCCTCTTACAAGACCGATGGCGTCACCTACGTGCTGTTCAACGACCTGGCATTTGCCCAAGTGCCCGCTGGCAGTATCAATATTCAAATCAATCCAGGCGAAAGCGTGGCCTTGGCGGCGCTGTCGGCGCATGAAGGCGCGAATAACGCCCACCCTCAGTATGCGCTGCGCTCCAAGTTCCCGGACTACCAGGGGCATTTGTGGGGCGACGTTGACGGTACCGCCAACTCGATCAGTCTGACACTGCCAGCCATTGTCGAGCTGACTGAGTACACCAAGGGCAACCGTTTCAGCTTCAAGGCCACCGCCACCAACACCGGCGACACCACGATCAATGTCGAAGGTGTGGGTGAGGTCCAAGTGCTGAAAACCGGCGGTGTGCCGCTGAGCCCCGGCAGTATCGTGGCCGGCGGCGTCTATGACGTGTATTACGACGGCGCCAAGTTCCAATTAACGGCGGGTGCGGGCTTTGCCAGTGCCGAGGCAACAGACGCCGAAGTAATCGCCCTGACGGACACCACCAGCACTAGCTGGCTGTCCTTGCGCCGACTGATCAAGGCACTGCTGAGCTTTGCGCGACTCGACGGCGCGACCTTTACGGGTGACGCGAAAGGGTTAACTCCGGCTCAGTTCGACAACGACGCCTCGTTTCCTACGACTGCGTTTGCCAAGCGGATGGGGGTTGAATACTCAGCTTTCAACTTCATAAGCGCTACCACGGTTCTAACGAACTTAAGTATTGGCGGTGTAGTTAGCGCGGCGTCTGCAACGCCTATCAATGTGACGCTGCCACCAACGGCCGGCGTGCCGAACGGGGCAACTGTAGAAGTGGTCAGCTCTAGCAGTGGGGCCGTCACCCTCTTGGCCTCTGGTGCCGATACGCTTACCGATCAGCGCGGTAACGTGGTGCCAGTTGTGCTGGCTATCGGGGATAACGCCTATTTCATCAAGGTGAGTAGTGAGTGGCGCTTGCGTGGCGGGTCCATGGCACTCAAATATGCCGCCGTTATGACTGGTCAAAACTGGATAACGCCGCCGCAATTCGATAACACCACGAAACTCTCTACTACGGAGTTTGTGAAAAAGTCCGGCACAACGCTGTCTGGTATTAATATATACAACGCAAACGCAACACTCCCTAATAGTGTTGCTGGCAGTTTTATCGAGTTTTACGGCTCTATCGCCTTACAAACGCTGACGCTACCGCTGGCCGCCAGTGCTCGTTCGGGAGACGTGATCACCATTTTTAACTATGCGACTGTCCCGGTCACTATCGCAAGGCAGGGTGCCGAGGTAATTAACTGCGGAGCAACTAGCAGCGTTAACTCCTTGGTCTTGCAGCCGGGCGACTCGCTTTTTCTTGTGGCTGGGAGTGGCTGGTTTGTCTCTGGCGGAACTGCTGCTAATCAGTTCGCTGGGTCATTCGGTGCGTCGCTCGGCGTAAGCGGCCACAAGAAGGATCCGAGCGGGCTGATTATTCAGTGGGGCACCGCTTCGGTGGTTGCAGGCACTGTAACAACTATCACATTCCCCATCGCGTTTCCGACAGCTTGTGTTTATGTAGGGATGATACCAGCGTGCTCCGCTAATACTGCTGATAGATATCTCGGGATGACAGGAAAGTCGCAGACTGCTTGGACAGTTGTTAGTTCTGGGGCCGTCGGATCCACACCTTGGATGGCCATAGGGTACTGACCGTCAAGTAACGTAGCGATGCCACCATCCGCTTAGTTATCCAACTAGGCGGATTTTCTAAACCTGGTCTTATTGCCCAGATAATCATTAGTTACTACGGAGAATATCTATGTTTGCGTCAAAATCTACGGGCGGATTCTACGATGTCGCGATTCATGGTGCTCGCCTGGTCACTATCCAAGACCCTGCATGGGTACGGCCGAAGACAGATATCGTCGTCCAGCCGGGCGAGTCTACTTTGGTCGACGGCGAACTGATTACGAATAACGGAGACGAGCCGATAACGCTCCGCGATCTACCCGATATGAATGCTATCCCAGACGTTTTGGTGGTGGTTAATCCGGACTGCTCGATTCCTGATGATGCGGTAGAAATCACTTCTGCCTACCATGCTGAGCTGCTGGCCGGGGAGTCAGGAGGCAAGATTATTTCCTGGCGTGATGATGGTTATCCGGTACTGGTTGAACCGCCAGTGATTGTCCTGTCCTGTCCTGCTCTGTGTGCTCAGATCGATGCGGCCGCCGACAAGGCACGGGCAGCGGTAGCGGGCGATCCTCTGCGCGCTGTGGAGTATCAGCGTTCGGCTGACCAGGCGCAGGCCTTCAAGGATGCCGGCTATCCAGCGGAATCTGTACCGGCCATGGTCGCGGCATGGGCAATCACCGGCCGAACAGCCCGGCAAGCGGCTGATAACATTCTGGCCGAGGCTAACGCCTACTACGACGCGCTGACGTGGATTCGCGCCACGCGGCTGGCGGCCAAGGAGCAAGTCAGGGCTTTGATGGAGAACGAGCAGCAGGCGGCGGCTGAGGCGCTTGCAAATACAACGGTATCTGCAATCCGTGCGGCAGTTGCAGGTATCGGCAACAACACCAGCCCGCAGGCCCGCGTGGAGCTTGAGCAATGATTCAATCAGTACAGCTGCTGTTCACCCGACGACGCATGATCGGCAGCCTGCTTATCCGGGGCGTTACCTGGTCCGCATTCAGCCACGTCGAAATCGTGGTGGGCGACCAGGTGATAGGCGCCAACATGCTGGGAGGCGTGAGCTTGACGCCGCTCAAGGAACGCCTGGAGAAATCCAGCTATGCCGCCCTGGTCAATATCCCCTGCAAGGATGCGCAGGCGATCAAGCAGGCAGCGTTGAGCATGATCGGTGCCGGTTATGACTACTTGGCGCTGTTCGGCCTCCTGATGCACTCAGAGCGCTTCGACAGCAAGGCGCGTTTCTTCTGTTCCGAGTTTGTGGCGTGGGCGTTTGAAAAGGCGGGCTCTCCGTTGATCCGGCCGGAGATTACTGGCCGCGTCACGCCCCAGCACCTTTGGATGATTCCCGCTCCTACGGTGACGGCTGGCAACCCGCTTTCGCTCTTAAACTTGGCCTAAAAATGTATAGGGATACTTTTTAAGGGTGCGCTCTGACGAAGTATCGAGGTGTTTATGAACAAACCGTTAAACGGCAGTTTCGACCAGATCAAGATCGGTTATGCGCAGTACCTCAAACGGTGGCGTGACGGGCTTTACGCGGACTACACCGACACGAAGGCCGTTAAAGCGTTCATGGAAAAGCCATTTGACCAGGCGGTTAAGTGGGTGGCCGGGCGGATGGTTGACGACGCGGTGGCCATGCTTGAGGCCTACCAGAAGAACACCAACGGCCCGCCAGGGAAAACCACGCTGTTTCCGGTGCTGCTGCTCGCCATGGATGACACCTTTGTCGGTACCGGGGCGGACTGGGGCGGCGATCAGATTGGCCGCACCATGCAGCAGATCGAAGAAGGCGGCTCCTGGTACGGGTACAAGCACGTCATGCAGGATCGGCGCCTACAGATGGTAATCATCACCAGCGAGGCCGGATCGGCACAGAGCCTGGCGGCGCAACTGTCGTCGTTCATCAAAGAGCCGACCAACCGCTATTTCGACGCCGTGTATGAGTTCGGCCAGTACAAGGTGCCCATGCCGCAGACACTGGAATCAGTGCGCATTGACTGGATGGACGTAAAGCCGGAGGGGATCAAGAACATCAAGATTCTGATTGCCGACGTGATGCTCAAGTGCTCGATCCCGTTCTTTGATGCCCCGGCCGAGGGCGCGCCAAACGACGGCTCTACCAAGATCCCGCCAGGCTACCCGAGCCTGCACATCGTAGAACGTGACTCCATGATCTTGGGCGCCTCGAAAACGCCAGTGGGCCGCATTACGGGTACCACGCAGTGAACGTCTACCTTCGGGAGGGCGGCGACATGCTGCCCACTGACGTCATGCTTAAGTGGGTGGGCCGCTCAGACCTGACGCCTATCCCGCGCTCGCTTGAGTTCACCGTGAAGCTGATCGATGGCGTACAGGAAAAGCTTAAGGTCGGCGCCTCGGTATGGGGCGGCCGGGAGAACCTACGCTACGAGGTCGTCAAGACCGACCGGGCACAGCCACTTGGCCAGGTGCAGGGTAAGAGCCAGCAGCAGGCCATGAAAGTGACCGCGCTACTGCACCGCTGCGCCTCTGTCGCCCGTCCGCTCAATAGTGCGGTGATCCTGAGTGACACCACACTCGGCGCGATCTACCGGGCATGTGGTGCGTTCATGCCGGTGGGTAGTGACTTCGCCGTACCGCGCTTTACCTGTTTCAAGGGAAAGGAGCCCAGCTACCAGTTGGCGCAGGCGCTCCAGGAGGAAGGCGCGGCCCTGGTGCTCAGGGGCGGCAGTATCATGGCCATGCGCCTCACTGACATGGCCAAGCAGGCGCCAGTGGCTGATATCGGCCAGGTGGACAGCAGCGCCAAGATCGAAAGCGAATTTCTGCAACTCCAGGACGTTCCGTCGTACTACTCGGTAAACGACATGGCCGCGATTGTCCGGGGGCAGATGGGCCAGGCCCGGCGTGTGGCGTTCATCGCGCGCGCAGATGAACGCCAGCTCAGGAACGCCAGTTGTGTGCTGGTGCGCAGTAAGACCGTGGACAGCACCATTTGCCAGCAGATTCAGGCCGGTGACGTAATGCGCGTGGCCGGGGAGAACCTGGTGGTCATTACCGCCGCCCATGCCTTCGAAAACCTTGAGGGGGCGCAGGAAAGCCGCAGCCGCCTATGGCTTGGGAGCCTCATCAATGCCCAGTAACAAGCACCCCGGCTTTGTCCGCATCGTCGACCGGGAACGCCGGGAGGTGCGCGTAGAGATACCGCCCTTCACCGACGGCGCCAGTGAGCTGCCTATCGCTGAAATCGAATACCCCATTGGCGACGATTCGCGGGACACTGAAATTCGATTGGTCATTGGGCGCGAAGTCTGGATTGAGTTCATCGCGGGCGATCCGCGCCGGCCGCTCATCACCGGCTTTCGCAATCCGAATGTGGGCAACGTGGTCGGCATGCGCCGCTGGAACCATGACAACTTCGAAATCAACGCTGACGAAGTACTGACGATCAACGCGGGGACAGCCATCAACCTGATTGTTGGCGGGACATCGATCAAGCTCACCGGCGCCGAGATTGCCAGCATTGCAGCCGCTCACAAGGTGGAAGGCCCGGTAACGCAGACCGGTGGCGATATCACCAGCGACGGGATCAGCGTTCAACACCACAATCACCCAACCGCCCCGCCGGGGCCGCCAAGTGAGCCCCAGTAGAGGTGGTTAGAGCGGCAATTCGTCTTGCACTTTGAGTGCCGATGTCTCGACTTGACGCCCACGCTCAGCAGAGTAGGTCACGCGCAACTGAAATGCCTGACGCTGCATACAGATCTTGCGCCACTCACCGCGGCCAAAGTAAAGCGGGTTCACTTGGTATTCATTGGTCGACATCCGACAGATCAAGTCCTTTTTGCACAGCTCGTTCAAGCGGTTGCGAAAGGTTTGATCGGCAATCCCCAAGTTCGCGGCAATCTCTTTTCGCGACCGGGGAGAAAGCAGGATGTACCCTTCAAAGTCGAGACGGCGCAGCAACGACAGCAAGAACGTTTTGAGGGAGTCGGACACGTTGATCAGTACACAGAGGTCGTCAAGGTACAGTTTGACGTAGGGCGGCTCACTGGGTAGCTGGAACACGTTCTGAGTGGTGCTTTCGATCACTTCGCCGGTCTGGAAGTTAACCACTTGAGAACTGGTGCTCTGTACGATTTTCTTGGTAGCCATGCTTGATTCCCTTTTGTACCTTGCGTGATAGGTACATCCTAACATGCAAAACGGTTCAGGTGTACTCCGCATGATGAGTACATAATCGCGGTGCGATCTTGGGATTTTGTACCGTCCAGACGGTACAAAATTCAGAGAGGGTATTTCCGGGCATTTGTACCGTGTGGACGGTACAAACCTAACCGTCTCCACGGTACAAAAGTAACCGTCTGGACGGTACAAATATTCTCTACAGGCCACGCACAGCAAGGCTCTCCCTAATCTCTTATATTATGGGGGTGTCTCAGAAGGGCAAAAGTCGCCTGCGGCAGCGGCCAGTCGGTGGCGGGTGACAGACTGGGCTTCGCCTGCGCTAGTCACCCACCCCCAACCGGCATATTTGAGCTGTTCTCGCCGCGCCGGTTAAGCAAAGCGCCTTCGTCCCCTCCCCTTTTGTCCCCGCACAATGGCCCCCAGTAATCCAATCCATGGGGGCAGTCATGCCAGCTACGAATAAGCTCGATTTTTCCAACGACCAGGCGGCTGCCAAGGCGCTCAAGAAAGTCAGTACGATCATGATCCGCGCGGGCCAGCCTGTGGTGTCGTCCGACTTTAGCGCCACTGCGCGCCGTACCTCGGGCGTCACCTACCGGGAGGCATCGTTGACGGTGGCCAGCGGCCAAATGGTCGTGCTGCGCGTGAATGCCACCGGCGATATCTTCCAGGTACTGCTCAACGGCTCGCTGCAACCGATGAAGAATCAGACCGATTCCGACAAAGCGGTGATGGAAATCGCCGCGTTGTTGGAAAAGAATCAGGGCGCGTTCCAGAAGGCCCAGGCCCGCAAGCAGATTGCCTTGCCCAAGGGTATGAGCACGCCAGCGCCGAAACAGGCGAAGGCCTACGCCGAGCGCGTGGCCCAGCTCGATATGCAGATTACTGAGCGCAAGGCGACAGTGGCGGACCTACAGCAGCAGCTTGGGGCGATGACCGACAGCCTTGAGCCATTGAGCGCCGTCGAGCAGGATGCAGCCGACAAGCTGGCCGCCACGCTGCTCGATGCGATCAATGGGCAGCCGAAGGGATTCCCGCGCAAGTGGGGAGGCAAGCTGTACAACTTCGACCAGTTCAAGCTGGTACCAGCCGATGAGCATGGCGAATTGCCTGGGGCTTGGACGCTGATTGACGGAGCCGTTCCGGTAGCTGATTCGCTGCTGGATGGTATCGAGTCGCCACAAGTGGAAGAGCTGAGCATTGCCGGTGCCTACGTGGCGGCGCGCGATATTGTCCTGGCTGATCCGGCGATGATGGATAGCGTGGCCACGGCTGGCGCTATCGAGCAACTGCGCCAGGCGCTGTTTGTGGTTGAGACGAATGCCCCAATCAATGAGGCTGAGGGCAACCTTGACCAGGCCGCCCTTGAGCGCAGTCTGGCCAAGTCGTTTATCACGGCCATTGCCATGCTCGACAGCGCAGATGCTGAGTTTGGGGATTCTGGTCTGTCGGAACTGGTCAACATCGCCCTGGTGTCGGCGGCGGATATCAACGACATCAAGGACCAGCCAGCGCTGGCGCAATTGCTGCGCGCGGGCATGGTGGAGACTGCCGAGGGGCTTTACATGCTGACGGACAAGGGGCGCAGCGCCCTAGAAGACGCTGGCTTTGACGCCTACGGCGAGCCCTTTGCCGCTGAGGACTAAATCGAGGTGATCTGATACAGGCGGGCGATATCGTCACCCATCCGCCCCACTGAATCGATAGAGCGCTGGCGTGACATGAAATGCGCCAGCGCCAGCACCGCTACCTCTGCGTTGCCAATGTCCGCCGCCAGTCGGTATTTCTGCCCCTGCGTGTCCACGCCGTCCGTCTCGATCCGTGGGCGGTACCGGGCCACGTCGTCGGCCAGCATGATGGTGCTCATGCCCTCCGCTTCCTTGTACGCGGTGATCGCGTCCGCCAAATGTTCCTCTTTGAACAGACAGTCATAGTCCTGTAGGCGAAGGTTTGTCACAAACGCAAACCCTTCGTCAGCTATCTCCCTATACGTGATCTTGTTCAAAATAGTGAGAGTCCCCAAGGCGTTGCTTTTGAACGCCATAAGGGTGACAGGCTCAGACCCTGCGACACCATAACCGCCTATGGACACCATGATTTTCATCCCGGCCGGTGCTTCTGACATGCGCTTTCTCCATACAAATACATAAATTTGATGTTGTGATGATTGCAGATCAAACAATCAAATGATAATGTCTTTCCAGTCAAGGCTTTTCGACACCGCCAGAGAAAGGAAAGAACGATGAGAGCGATAAATCTTAAGCGTCAACGCCAGGCTATTTGGGCCGGCGGTTTGCTAATGGCTGTCCTATACCTGCTCCTGGTCAGCCTGCTAGGTGGAAGCGACTACGATCAGGCTGTAGCGGATCATGCGTGGACGTGCCAGATGATTAGCGAGAAGGTATGGCCCGCCGATCCGACGATTCATTGCCCTGAGCCGCTGGAAACGCTGGCGCTCAACACTGCCAGCCAGTAACCCCCGCCGCACCCCATAAGCCCCTCTCCCTCGGGGCTTTTTTGTGCCTGCAACAACACCATAGCGTATTAACGCCAAAGCACCATAGCGTGACAGCCCTATTGCGTTATAGCGCGATAGCGCTAGAATCGGCCCACACACAATTGGCCGGAGCGCTACACATGACAGTTTTCGCGATAATGAATGGGAAGGGCGGCGTGGGCAAAACAACGATCTGCGCCGGCCTATCGCGGGCTTTGGGCTTGGCGGGGAAAGATGTGGCGCTGGTCGACTCCGACCCTCAGGGCAGCATGCAGGACTTGGCCGGGGAAAACGCCGAGCAGTCGATAACGATTTACACTATCGAGCGCACCCAGTTAGCGGCGCAGATCCCGCGCCTGACCAACGAAATCGTTATCATCGACGGCACCGCGAAGGCCGCCGACCTGGCCAAAAAGACGATTGCAGTTGCCGATATCATCATTATCCCGGTCACGCCGTCGCCCCTTGATGTGTGGGCTACCAGCGACATAGTGGGCATGATCCAAGATCGCATGGATGAGCTGAGCGGCACGGGCCAGACCCTGAAAGCGTACTTCCTGGTGAATCGCGCTATCGGTAACTCGAAACTGAGCAAGAGCATTGCCAAGACGCTGGCCGGTTACGGTTTCCCGGTATTGAAGTCGCGCCTGGTGTCTCGCACGGCGCACCCGAACTCCCAACTGACTGGCCAAACCCCGCTCGACACCCAGCCTAATGGCCTGGCTGCCCGTGAGCTGCGGGCATTGCGTGACGAAGTACTGGCGATGCTGGCGTAGCGATTAGACGTTAAGGCGTCAAATACACTATGATGCGCGAAACGCCGTAACGTTAAATAGGCAGGTGACTTATGAGTGAACTGAAAATCAAGCAACGCCAGCGCCCCGTGGATGAAATCCTGGCCGACGTAGACGCTGCCGCTGGGCGCGCGAGCGTCAAAACACCAGTGAATAAAGTGATCAAGCTAGGCGCTAAAGAGCGGCTGAACAGCTACGTGACGCCAGAGCAAAAGAAAAAGCTGCGCCTATTGGCCATCGAGAAAGGCTGTTCGATTTCTGAGGTTGTCGGCGTGCTGATCGATGAGACTCCTAAGCCGGAGTTTTAAGGGCTCAGATTCATCCCAAAGGGCGCCGCGTGGCGCCCTTTTTTGTGCCTGCGATTTGGCGCAAACCGCCCGCCGGGACGGGAGGATTCGGGCGGTATCGTGGCTGCTTTCAGGGAGCGGCTTCTATGACAGACGTTTTTAGCAATCTCCAAAGCGCCGCGCATGCCGGCGCTTTTGGCATGGGCTCGACAGCGCAGCCCACGCCCGCGCAGATCAAGGCCGGCAACTACGCCAAGGGCAGCTTTCGCATGCACGGCCTGCGCATCACCATTGAAACGCCCATGTTCCAATCCCGACGGGGCAAAGAGGACGGTAAGCCCTGGTCAATCACTTGCATGGCGCATTACGGCTATGTGAACGGCACCAAGGGCGCCGACGGTGATGCGGTGGACGTGTTCGTTGGTCCGGCGCCCGAGAGCCTGCGCGTGTACGTGGTCAATCAGAAGGCCAAAGACGGCACCTTTGATGAGCACAAGGTAATGCTGGGCTTCGTCGACCAGGAGCAAGCCTGTACGGCCTACATCAACTCCTATGAGAAAGGATGGACCGGCCTGGGTAGCGTGGCGGCCTGCACCATCAAGCAGTTCAAGTATTGGCTCAATCACGGGGATCTAAGCCTACCCCTCTCCCCCGACTTACCCAATATTCCGAAAGATGAGGCGTTGACCATGACTGATTTACTTACGCGCTGGGGCGCCGACAACCTCCCGGCCGGCCAAACCGTGGGCGCTTTGCTGTACGACATGCGCCGCAACGATCCAGACGGCCTGCTGATGGATAGCGCCACCATGGCCGACATCACCGAGAGCCTGGCAGACGGCGGCGAAATGCTCGATGCCATGGTGATCGAATACAAGCAGTTCGACCGCAAGGCCGGCCAACTGCTCAAGGTGATGCAGAACGTGGGCGGTGAGGTGAAGGCCGTCAGCGTGGAAGTGAGCAAGCCATTCAAGAGCAAGGGCACCACTCAGGTGGCCATGCTGTTCGCCATGGACGACGGCCAGAGCGTGTCGGTGTACTTCCACAACCCGGACAGCACGCCGAACAAGCTCATGCCAGCCGACGAACTGATCAGTTGGAAGTGGGTACAGAACAAGAAGGACATCACCGTCATAGTGGCGCCAGAGGGCGGCCAGGACATTAACCCGCGTATCGTGGCCCGCCGCATCATGGCGCTGATCCAGAAGAACAGCGCCAAGTTCATCAAGGCGAACGAGAACAAGGCCGCCAGCACCGCCGCGCTCGATGAGTTAAAGGCGAGCGTAGAAACCAAAACCGGCGAGCTGGCCACCCTGGACGCGCAGATCAGCGACCTGACCGCTCAGCTTGAGCAGAAGAAGGCCGCCGCTGATACACCGATAACTCCCGAGCCGGAATCTGAGCCCACTGGCGCCGCCGCAAAGGCCGAAGGTTCGAATGCCAGCTACATGGCCAGCACCCTGGCGAAAATCCCCGCTATCAAGGCTGAGATTGAAGCGCTTGGCGGCGTGGCAATGACCGAAGCCGAATTTATGGTGCGCGTGAACGCTGGCACCAATCAGGGCTTTAGCGTGGCCGAGCTGCAATCGAAGTTGGCGGACGCCAAAACGCAACTTGCAGGCGTGCAAGCCGGCCGCGTAACGCCGCGCTCCGTAGTGGGCAAGGGCGGGACCAAGAAGGGCGCCACTGCCTGGCTGAATAACATGATTGCCGAGGTGGAGACGGCGCTGGCAAGTGACGGGTTCATGTATACCGTGAACGTGAGCAACTACGCCTATAACCTGAATGCTCAGCTACGGGACTTGAAGGCGAAGGCTGTGGAGCCGGTACCGGCTGTGAGCGTGTCCAGCATCATCCTGGAGGACTACGCCGACGTTGCAGCGCTGGGGATGGCCACCGTGCTCAGCGTTGGTTCGGAAAACGTCTATTTCGACAAAGACGGCAAGCAGTACATGACGAAGTTGCTCAATGCCGCCGACTACGAGGGCAAAGAAGGCCAGGTAGTGGACCTGTCGGGCGTTGTTGATCCTTACGCCGTGCCAGCGGCCAAGCCGGCGCCTATTCTATTCCGCACCTGGGAAGATGCAGTGCTTGAAGCGCTCGCGGCGAGTATGGATATCAGCCACGGTGACGCGGAGGGTATCGCGGCTGCGCAGGGCCAACTGGTTGACCAGCTTTACACCGAGCGCAAATCCCCAGCAGACGCCGCCAAGGTGATCCAAGCCGCCGCCACCGTAGCGCCTCAGACGCCAGAAGAAGAGGCCATGTTGGCCGCCCACCTGGCAGAGCGTGCCGAGCAAGCCGCTCAGGCAGCCGCAGAGGCCGCCATCCCTGACCCCAACGAAGACACCGGCACCATCGAAGCCGAAGGCCGCGACAACACCGTCAAAACCGCCAAGGGCACCAAGGTCGTTACCGGCTTCAAGATCATTGAAGCGAAGAACCTGGTTATCAGTCACGAGACTGACGGCACGGTAAACCCTGAATACCCGCCTGAGATTCAGCCGCGTGACCGTGCGCGCACCACTTCGCAAGCATGGGTACAGAAAACCGCCCGTAACCTCGATCCGGATAGCTTGGGCCGTACCCAGCGCGCCGACAGTGGTGCCCCTATCGTTGGCGCTGATCGCGTGGTTGAGTCGGGCAACGGTCGCGCCATGGCGATCCGCGAGGCATACCGCATTGGCCAGGCCGATGAATACCGCGCCTTCCTGCTGGAAAACGCGGAGTACTTCGGCGTAGATCCGGCCAAGATCCAACGGATGAAAGCCCCTGTGCTGATCCGCGTGCGTAAAACCGCCATAAACCGCGTTGAGTTCGCCGTGGAGGCCAACCAAGACGACAAGCTGGCCATGACTGCCACCGAGAAGGCGCGCAGCGATGCCAAGCGCCTGGACACTGCCATGCTGTCGAAGCTGGCGGACGGCGACCTCAATAGCGCGGCCAACCGTGACTTTGTGGCGGCCTTCCTGCAATCGCTGGGGGATGCCGAGTCGGCGCAGTACCTGACCACCGACGGCAAGCCAACATCCGGCCTGATCAGTCGCCTACAGGCCGCGCTTTTTGCTGGCGCCTACTCAGACGATCGATTGCTTGAAATGACGGCAGACCAGGCGAAACCTGAGATTGCCAACATTGTCAGCGCCTTGAACAGCGCAGCGCCTGACTTCATGCGGGCCAAGGAACAGGACCGGATCGGCGCTGAGCAGGCCGGTGAGCAGGTCACTGACTCCCTGGAGCTGTCGCTTAATCAGGAAGCGGTAAACGCCATCATTGGCGCTACCAACGTACTGCGCCAGGCCAAAGAGGCCGGCATGGGCCTGGACGAGTTCCTACGCCAAGGCGACATGTTTGGCGGCACTGATCCTGCTGTCGCGGCCATGGCTGTATTCATCAGCGCCAACAACCGTAGCGCCAAGCGTATGAGCACAGCATTCAAGGCCATGGCTCAGTTCGTTGAGAGCGAGAACGTGCGTAAGCAGACCGCCGGCCTGTTTGGTGATGAGCCTGCAAGCTTCACCGACATCGTGAGCGCGGCCAACCGCAAGCTTGAGCAGGAATATGGCGAGGGGTTGTTTGCCATCGACCAGGGCGACATGTTCAGTCAGACGCCAGCCGCGCCGCCGGCGCCTGCGGTGGAGCCAGAAGAGCCAAACGAGGATGACGCCTTGCAGAAGGCCAAGACCTATCTGGACGACATCATTGGCGGCACTACCGACTTGGGCAGCCCCGGCGACGTGCTCAAGGAGCTTGAACAGATCTATGCGTTGTATGGCGAGGACAAGCTGAGCGAGCTGTTTGTAGAAGCCTCGGACGCCTTCCGTGACTACGCGCTCAAGTCTACCGCTGGCGCGTTCTAACCCCTTCACCGACCCACAAGAAGCCCGCCGCGTGCGGGCTTTTTCGCATCTGATACATTTATGTTGCATGCGTAACATAAATGATGCACTATGGCTTTGTCGAAACGCACTGAGGTCTATATGAAATGCAGTGAATTTCGGCGCTGGTTGAAGGCTCAAGGCGTGACATTCAAAAGCGCCAAGGGCAGCCACTTTAGGATTTATCTAAACGGCAAGTCGTCAACCTTCGCGGACCACGGGGCAAAGGAAATGCCCGAAGGGACGCGAAAGCAAATACTGAAAGATTTGAGCCTCAAGGATTGAGGCTCCACCACTTAGTTCAGCGAGGCCAGATATGTATAGCTATCCACTTGAGATTCACAACGACCCGGACGGGCTATGGCTTTCGGCGCCAGACGTTGCCCGGATGTATGGTGTGGGCGACACAATGGAACAGGCCATGGCGTCGGCGCTGGACGGGATCGAGACGGCATTCTCTCTGTACGTTGAGGAAGGCGCGCCCATTCCCCTACCAAGCGCCCCCGCCGAAGGGCAGGCCGTTTTACACCTGCCTGCACTGGTTGCGGCGAAAGTTGCACTTTGGAATGCCTTCCTTAAATCCGGGCTGAGTAAGTCAGAGTTCGCCCGGCGCATGGGGGTAGCGCGCGTGCAAGTGGACCGAATGATTGACTTCCTTCACCACTCGAAAATCGAGCACCTGGAACGCGGGCTTTCGATTCTTGGCCAGCGCATAGAGCTGAGCATTCGCGCCGCCTGACAGTTCGCACCTGGTGACACTGGAGCCCGCCGCGCGCGGGCTTTTTTGTGGGCGCTCGATTGGATAATGGTGCTATAACTCAAAACCGCTAAAACACTAAAGCGTTAAAAGTTGTTGACTGATAGGCACGACGTGCCTATTATCGCCTCAAGCCAAGCGGAACGGCGCCTTACAGCAGCGGAGCGAACAGACATGAACGCAAACATCGGCAAACTCAACAGCGGCAAGTGCTACGTCTACCTAAACGGCTATAAAGCTGAGCCGTTTTGGGGCACCGAAGCCGAATGCGAAGCGGCAATCTTCAAGCACGGCGTTGCCGATCCTATCCCGGTGTTCTGTGACGGCGTGGACCTGACCACCAGCAAGACGGGCGTTGCAGTCCAGCCGGTCAAGAAGGCCCGCCGCATCAGCCGCGAATACGTCCTGACTTTCAAGGCGGCCGACGGCTCCGAGGACGACACAAGCGGGCACGTAGAGAACGTTTTCGCAAGGGACCGTAATGAGGTTATGCGCAAAGGTCGCGACATCGTGCGGGAGAACTCAGGCCCATACGGCCCCAAGGTCCGTATCAGCGCCCGGCTTGCGTAACCAGCCCTCCCACCTAAAGCCCCTCGCTGGGGCTTCGCCGGTACCACCACTGGAGCAACCCACCATGAACACCCTGACCAACAAGCAACTGGCAGCACGCAACGAAGGCTACAACCCAGGCCGCGCCGGTGAGCAGGCGCTAAAGGCTTGCGAAGTGGCCCGAAAACAGTTGATAGATCGCCTCGGCAAGCCGGACATGAAAGACGAAGCCGAGTATGAGGCTTGGATTATCAAGGTCCTGGACATTCGCGCAATGGATCACAACGAGTTGCGCGCCGCTCTCAAGGCGTAACCGGCCCGTCACCCTCAAGCCCCTTTGCTGGGGCTTTTTTGTGGGCGACAGACTGACGCTATAGCACCTTAACTTTTTTACGTTAAAGCGCTAAAGAGTTGTTGACCAATAGGCACGACGTGCCTATTATTCTCCCAGGCCGAACGAAGCGGCGCCTAACAGCAACGGAGCACGAAGCCATGATCCTGACACTAGAAACCGCTGTAATCGCCATCGCCAAAGTGCAAGCGGCCTATAGCTGCACGGACCTGGAAGCCATTACTAAGATGCAGGGAGCCGCTGCTCAGGCCGGTGATGAGGCTTCGCTTGAAGTGCTTTGCGAAATCAAGTCTGTGCTTCTCGGGATCTAATCAGTCAGACCACATAAAGCCCCTTAACCTGGGCTTTGCCAGTACCAACATAAGGAGATTCACCCATGCCGCCACGTAAACAGATGTCATTGAAGCAAATGGAAATCCAAGCAAAGGCCTTGTGCTTCGACTCGAACGCCAAATACCCGGCCGGCACCGTGGTCAGTTACGAGTCGATTATCGGGCGCGGCGAAACCCATCGCACCAAAACCAAGGGCGCAGCGTTCGTATCGAGCTGCGAAGCCGTGATTTACGTCGAGGCTGTTTCGGGCTACGTCTCCGTAGAGCACTGCACCGCCGTAGCCGACGAGGTGGCGGCATGACTGTGCAAAAAATCACCTTGGAAGATCGCGGCCAAGACTTCACTGAGTGGTACGTGCGCGATGGCGTAGTTATCGACTGTCAGCCGTTTCAGGGCCGCGTCTGGGTTGGAACGAAGGTTCTTAACGCTATCAATCCACGACAGCCGAACAAGGTCGTTCATGGCGTGCTTGGCGAGCGTCGCGAGCACCCGCCGCACGATAGCGACATCAAGTCCGGCAGTCTGCTGGAAATTGTCCGTAAGTCTGGCGCCAAGGTCCTACTCGACTATGCCGTCGTGGCTGTCGAAATTCTGAGCCCGGCAGAGGCTGCAAAAGTTGAAGAATTCGGCCGCAAGTGGGCCGACATGCAGGGTATTGCTCGCGCTGACTTGGGCCTTTGATAGGCGCGAGACTATCGGAGCTTGAAACAACCCCCTTGATTGGGGGTTTTCCAGTATATAAAAGGATCAGCACTGATGAATTTTAAAAGCCTCCTCGGCGCCAGACCTGACAAATCTCTGCACAACCCTGACGCGGTTTACATGCGCGCCCTGGTGAAGGCAAGCGGACTGACTCAGGCCAAAGCCGCCGCCGATATCGATATCAGTGAGCGCGCTATGCGCAATTACCTGAGCCAAGACCCGGCCAAATTCCGCCCAGCCCCTTACGCGGTTCAATACACGCTTGAGCAGATGGCTGCCACCCCGGTACCGCCAGCTTTCGGCAATCCGGAAGTGGTCGCCGTGATCGGCGAGACGAACCACGCATCCCCGGAAACGGACGTGATTCACCTGCCCGGCATCGACGCACTTCCGGTAGGCACTGAGCTGGTCGACCGCGCTCACGTCACCCGGTTGCAGGCCGAGCTTCAAAACCTGCGAGACATGCTTGTCGAGGCGGCGGACGGTCTACAGAACTACGCCGAAGTAGCGGACAGCGAGTTTGGAAAGTCGCGGGCGTGGGAGCAGATGGTGGCCGATGGTGAGGCAGATGAAACCGCCCTCAAGATCCGCGCCTATCTATCGAAAACCGAAGGGAGTACTGAGTGATGAGTAAGGAAGAATTCCGCGAAGGCTATGAGGCGTGGCACTGCGAGCAGTACAAGACCAAGCACACTACCGGCGCACCAACCCGCGACATGCACAACGGTGTGCGTGCCGAGGATTACGGCTCCACAAAACAGCAGGCGCTGTGGGAATGCTGGCAGGAAACCGGCGGCGACGTGGCCAAGGTCGAGGCGCTGAAGGATGAGATTGAGCTGATTGAATCCGGCAAACAGCCGGTGACGCTTCCAGGGGTTCCAAGCCTGAAAGACAAGGTAACGCCGCGACACCATTTGATTGCGGACGGCTTTCGTGCAGGCGCTGACTGGATGCGTAGGCAAGTCGAAGCGCTTGGTCCGCTCTATACCCACTCCGATGCGGGCGAGGTTGAGCGGTTGCGGTCGGAAATT
>NZ_LT607579.1:54177-63356 GCF_900095275.1 Pseudomonas sp. UMAB-40 | reverse complement strand
AAGAAATCATAGCAAGGGTTCGCGAAGGCGTTTTTACACACTCTGGGCCAATTGCAGTCATTAGCGACAGACCGCCGGTGCCGCCAAGGCGAATCGACAGCCCCCAAGTTGGACCGTCGTTGATGCGGCCGACGATCACCTCACGCACCGCGTGTTACTGCACCAGGTAGCGCAACGCGTCTTCATGGATGCCGTCGCCGGTCATGCGCTCAGCTCCGCTTGTCGGACTTGGAAAGCTCGGTTAAACACCAGGTACAGGCCTTCGATGTCATCCGGGTTCAGCACGCGGAGGGTCTCGATGCCTAGGACAAAACCTTCGGCGCGGTCCGCCGCGCGCAGGGCGTCCAGCAGGGTGGCCGCGCTGCGGATCGCGCGCAGCAACTTGCTGCCCTGGACGCGGATCGCCGCCGGCAGGCCCAGCGGGGCCAATGGATCGCCGCCGTTGCTGTCAGACGCGCTCATGCCGGCGCCACGCTGGATGGACCGCCCAAGGTAGCCGCGTCCGCCAGGAACATCTCTACCTCTGTGCTTAGCAACGCTTTGGCGTAGACCAAGCCCATCATCCATATACCCAGACGCGTGACACTGCTGCCTCGCTGCAAGCCGACTGCGTCCAGGTGATCGAACAAGTCCTCGATCAGAGTCGCGGTCGGTAGGGTCAGCGCTTCAATGCGCAACGCCATGACAATGCGCCCGGCCAAGTCCGCGCAATGGGGCGATACGTTGCGCAAACACTCTATGCGCAGCCGATAAGGGTTTGTGATGGTTAATGGCATTAGAGCGTTTCCTATTCAGACAAACCAAATACAGTCTGACTGTGCATCCAGTATAGGGGCTTCTGGTGATCGAAAGCCGCAAAAGGACACGCCAAGGCAGGCCTTGTTGTGGAGGCCTATTTAACGGAAACGCAGTTATTGGAACAGCTCTCCGCAACGCTCTGTCATCTACAGGTAGCTAAGGACTCCAACCGGCCATTTGCAGCCGATGGACAGACCAGCGGCATATAGGTAGTTTTGACCTTCCGCTCTGAACCCTTACCGCAGCTTGGCGAAGAGAAGAGAAGAGAGATGACTGAGGCTACCCATAACAAAGTAGAAATAGCTATAGAGCAACTAGAAATTGCTTTGGGTTTGTTTTTGTCCTGCAAGAGTTATGTATCAGCACTAACGCTTGCTGGTGCAGCCGAAGAGATTTTTGGCATGGCTGCCAATATAAAAGGAATCAAGAGCTCACTGCAGGAGCAGTTTGAATTCTATCACCACCCCGGGCTTGAATGGATAAACTCACCGAAGAAGTGGTCAGAATTCACAACGCGTGGAAAGAACAAAGTTAGAAACTCAGTAAAGCATCTATCAGGCAAAGAAGATTTAACCTTTGAGGCCGACATAGAAGACGAGGCTTTATGGATGCTGGTTAGAGCCATTGACAACTATAGTCGCCTTGAATTCCAACCGACAGAGTTAATGCACGAATTTGATGGCTGGTTCTATGAAAATGTTGTCGGCATATAGCAATTCGCCCCTATGATCGCCTTCTGCGGCCCCTTAGCCTAATCGTTATGAATGTCTGCAAAGGGTCGATTGTGTTGAAAAAGTCGCCCCGACCTGGCTAGCCGTGCATTGAGTGGTGAAACCGCCTTTTTGCATGCGGCTACGTCAAATCTGAGTCCAGAACCTTCTGTGCAACACACGGATTTCAATCTCAGACGCGTACCTTTCTGTCATAGAAATCGAAGCCGACTTTTTCAACAGAATCGGTCGAAAGCTGCCGTTAGGGCTGGCAGCTTTCGACCTAAAGCCTAAAATATTCTATGCTAGGTTGCATGTTTATCGGAAGATGCAATGTTTCCACTTTCAGCCTCACCCTTTGATTTATCCCATTCGCGCTTCAGAAGAGCTTGCATGTCGAACTCGAACTCCTCAAGCTTAACTTTGAGCTCACCTACTTTTTTGTCTCTTGCGTGCATAGCTATGACTGGAAGTGCATGAAGGAGCTTAGCGTCAAGCTTATGATCGGGATTGGCGTTGAGCCGGAGCCGAATTAGAATCCGAGTGCGTTCGATCTCATTATTATCTTCAACGTTCGGCGCAGGTGTAACAGCTAACTGATTTGATAGCACAACATACGTCGCTGCTAGCTCTCGCATGTCCTTGCGCCACTGCGCTCGCTCATTTGTTACAACCTTCGTTCGAACATCAAGCTGAGTATCCTTTGATTTTCCAAAAGTACTAAAAAGCGAGCCTGTAAAACCGAGAATGGAACCTATCAAGGCACCCACAAATCCGAATACTGCGGCTTCCATCTGTTATTTCTCCTTCCAAGTGAACATAGTAAAAGTTTACTTTCCATAAGCTAGGAGTTACTGATAAAGTCCCGCAGAAGAATCCAGGACGTTCAACAATTCCTGAGCTGGAATAGCGTACTGACCGAGGTTCGCCATATCCAGATCCCCCCAGTGTTAATCATCATCAATTTCCAATATCAGCAAATCGATTTTTTTGAGCTGGAAGAAACTGATGATGTCGCGAATCTCTTTCTCGCGTTGCACGTGATCATTTCCATAGATCCCACCGGCATAGAAAAAGCCCTTATCACCCATGGCAAGTTTCTTCTGAGAGCCAATAAGGGACATTTTGAAGCGTTGGTGAAGAAATTTCGTGGCTTCCACATCACTCGTCGGTGATGCCGCTGCAATGCTTATTTTGGTCATGTGTTGACGCCAACTCTGCCCCCCTTTTCTTGGCGACGGTGGGAGCGTGCAAGTTTATGGGAGCCTATCGTTTCGGCGGGGCAATTTCCGAATCTTGTCTAGATACACTCCCATTCATCAAGCAAAAAGGTAACGGGGTTATTTTCGTGTGCTGTTTTTTTATAGTTTCATGAAGCTGTCGTGCTCATTATAATGCTTAATGGCTTTTAGTATTTCCTCATTTGTAGCAGATGTTTTTTGCTTCAGTGCATTGAATGTAACATCCTCCAAGAGTTCGTCGGCAAACCAAAACTCAAGATTGTTTTGAGTGATGTATTTTGGAAAAATCTCTTCGTCGTCATCGGTGATCTCCGAGTATTCAGCAATCACGCAGTCGGTTTCAAGCGTCGCTTGGTCCGATGATCCTTTCCCATAAACACAATAGGTTAGCTCTTTTTTCTGAGCCTTTAAGGAGTCGATCAGGTCATTTATCTTGATAGATTGATTGTGCTTCATATCAGTGCTCCAATTATTCCGTTTTGATTTTCCCTTCGCGCCCCTCTCGGCCCCCACCCCATATATCTCGTCCGCCTTTGCCAGTTGGGTGATATACGGAGTGTTCGCCGCCATGGTCCGCCCGATGAACAAGCTGCAGCACGCCAGGCTTCTCGTTGTGGTGCCAAGTGTAGCCTGTCGGGCTAGAGCCCATGTTCCGTTTGGGATCATCCACCCAAGTTTTTAGATCTGGGTTTCGACTATACATATTTTTTCTAAATGCTGGATCGCCATTGAGCTTGTTTATTAAGTCCTTGTTAGCTCTGTTGAATTGTACTTTGTCGCTCTTTAGGTACAGATTTTCAGGGACTTTGTATTCGTGGAATGAGTTGAATTGATGAGCTTTTCGTCCTGCATCAGGAGTGTCGGGTTGGCCTTCATCGACCGCCGGTTTTGTTGTCGCGTTATCGGCGTCGAAGTCTGGCTTACATCCATCCGCACCAGGACAAGTATCCAGCCCCAACGGATCCACCCACCCCGTAGGGTTAGGCACGTACTGGTAGTTGTTCAACCCACCCGCAAGCTTGATCGGATCCGGTGTCAGAAATCGTCCAGTCCCCGGATTGTAGTAGCGATGCCGGTTGTAATGTAAGCCCGTCTCGGCATCGAAATACTGCCCCTGGAAACGCAACGGGTTGTCGATTTCAGCAACGTCTATTGCGGCGAGGTTGCCGTAGGCGCGGTATTTCGCCGACCACATGATCTCGCCGCTGTAGTCGGTGAGTTCTTGCGGGGTGCCCAGGTGGTCGAGTTGGTAGTAGAACGGCGTGGCTTTCAGCGGGCCTTCGCCGTCGAGCATTGCCAGCGGGCGGAAGCTGCCCGGTTCGTAGATGTAGCTGCGATAGCGGTTGTCGGCGCTTTCAGCGATGAGGCGTTCGCCTTGCCACAGGAATTCGGTGGTGCTGCCGTCGACGTTTTTTTCGATACGGCGGCCGAAGGCGTCGTACTTGTAGCTTGCGATGCTACCGCCCGGCAGGCTGACGCCGATCAAGCGGTGTTGGCAGTCGTAGCGGTATTCCGTGACGAGTTTTTGTCCGGTGCCACGGCGTTCGCGGGTCAGGTTGCCGTAGGCGTCGTAGTCGTAGTGGCGGTCGCCCTGCATCAGCAGGCGATTGCCTTTGACGTTGGCCAGGTTCGCGGCCGCCTGATCGCCTTGCCCCAGCAAGTTGCCCGCGGGGTCGTGGGCGAAGCTTTCCGGGGTGCTGCCACGGACGTTGATCAGGCGGTCGAGCGGGTCGTAGTGGTAGCTGCGGCTACCTTTGCGGCTGTCGTCGATGCCGGCGAGGTTGCCGTTGGCATCGTAGGCGTAGCGGCGCTGGAACAGGTTGCGATCCTGCTGGCTAATGCTGTGGGCTTGCAGGCGACCTTGTTCGTCGTACTGGTATTGGCTGAGCAGCAGACCTTGTTGGCGCTGTGTTTCGCGGCCGGCGTTGAACTGGTGGCTGGTCAAGCGCGACCCATTGAGATCGATGCTGCTCAGGCGCCCGCCGGATTGGTGGCGATAGTCGAGTTTGCTACCGTCCGGGAGACGACAGTGGCTCAGTTGTCCGAGCTGGTCGTACTCGTAACGCGTAGTGCCCCAACCTTGGTGCTCGGTGATCAGGCGGTCTTGCAGGTCGTATTCGTAGGCCAGCGGCCAGTTGCCGTCGTCAACGTTAACCAGGCGGCCAAGGGCGTCATAGCTGTAGTGAATTTCCTCACCGTCGGCCAGTATTTTGACCAGCAAACGGCCAGCGGCATCGCGTTGATATTCAGTAGCCAGCTCGCTGCCGTCGTCGCCGAATTCGGTTTTCTTCAGCAACTGGCCATTGAGGTCGTACTCGTAGGAAGTACGGCGACCGTCGAACCCGGTTTCCTGCTGGATCAGGCCGTTGGCGTAGTAGTCGAGGTGGTAGTGCTCGCCACGTTCGTTTTCGATCTCGGTGAGCAGCAGGCGCGAATTATCGTAGCGGTAGCGCAACTGGCTGCCGTCCGGATTGATCCGGCGGCTGACCAGGTGCAGGCCATCAGCGTATTCGTAGCGCGTGACGCGACCGAGTTCGTCACGTTCGGCGGTCACACGACCGTACGGGTTGTAGGTGAACGCTCGGGTGGCACCGCCGGGGAGGTTGACCTGCGTGAGTCGATCGACGGCATCCCACTGGTAGTGGGTGATGGCGCCAGCTTCTTCCTGGCGGGTGATCTGCCGGCCAAGAGCGTCGTAGCGGTATTTACGCTGGCCGCCGTCGGGCAGGCGTTCTTCGAGCAACTGGCCGAGGTTGTTCCATCCCAATTGATGACGGCTGCCGTCGGGGTAACGAATTTCCAGCAGTCGACCTTGGCGGTCGTAGCTGTAATGGGTTTCATTGCCGTGGGGATCGATCTGCAGGGTGATATCGCCCTGATTGTTGCGTTGGTACTTCCAGATCGACTCGTCACGACGGACTTCGCTGACAAAACCGTTGCTGTATTCGTACTCCGTCGGCGCGTCTTCCGGTGGGATTACCGCGGCTAAACGGCCGGCGGCGTCGTATTGATATTCACTGACCGCGCCGAGGGGATTCTTTTCGGCGATCAATCGGCCTTTTTCGTCATAGACTTTGAGGTGTTCGGCCCCGTCCGGATCGACCTTGGCCACCAAACGCGCCTGATCGTCATGGGTGTAAATCTCTTCGCTACCATCGGCGTTCGTGACCGTAACGGTGCCTTTATCATCCCAAACGTAGTGCGCATCCATTTGCGAGAAGCTGGCCCAGTGATGGATACAGCGTGCCGACTTACCTTCCTTTTCCCATTCCCAGTAGAAGCTGGCGCCACCGGCCAAGCGGCGCTCCAGGATTACGTTCTGGTCGTTATAGGTGTAGCGCTCGGCTTCACCGGCCGCATTTTTCGCTTCGATCAGGCGGTACTGGACATCGTAGCTGTAGGTGATCAGGTTCTGGATTGTGCTCCAGGCGTTTTCCAGGTTGTCAGCGGGGACGAACTGCTGGTAATCGATGGCGACGATATGTTTGCGGTCGTAACGAATAAGAAGAGCGCGCCCGGCACCATTGTCGACTCGTTTTATACGCCCGTGAATGTCGCGGGTGATGTGCAGGCGATTGCCGTAGTTGTCGCTGATAGCGATCAGCGTCGCGACTTTGCTGTTGTAGCGAAAGTGGTAGAACTGGGCACGTTCGCCGGCCTGGGTGAGGATCAGTTCTGAGGGATCATCACCAAGGAAAATCGCTGCTTCCGACAGGCTGTTGGTGATCGCCGGACGCTGCACACTCGGTAACGGGAATGTGGTGATACGATTTTCGTGGTCGGTCCAGACTACCTCATCGTCCTTGATGTCCACCCGCTGGGCAAGTGCATGGCTCCAGCCGTAGCCGAGACCGCAATCAATTTCCGCGGCGCTGGTGCGGTAAAGGCGAGTCCACTCGAAAGGTAGCAGTCCGTGGAGCTGACCATCGGTCAGCGTCAGTAGCTCTTCACCGGTAACCATGGAAACCGGGCAATTGTTTGTGCAGGTTTTCTTGGCGCAGGTAGCGCTTTTTTCATCGGGATTTGTCGATTGCTTGGAATGGTCATCGGCGTGTTCGTGCTCGCGAATTTTGGCGTGATCCTGCCTGCCCCAACCAATTTTCACTTTGCCTTTTTCAAAGGCTCCAACGGCTGCACGGGCGGCGACCTTCTTGTATTTATCAATAGATTCAATGAAGGCTTTAAGAATCCTGAAGACGGCTTTTACAAAACCGACTACAGCTTCAAGAATTTTTGCACCGTAGTTCGCAAGGCGAACGCCCAAATAGGCAATGCCTGAACCTGCGGCCGCATACGTCAACACCAAGGCCAATACGATGTCGATAAGGATGGTTACCAGTACGCTAGCTGCTTGCTCGGAGAATTTGCCTACGGCCACGCTAGGTGGCAATTGAATAAGCCAGAGAGCCGTAGTTTTTAGCAGCAAAAATAGAGCAGCCTGATCACTTGCCAGCAACATGAGCCTTTCCATGGCTGCTGGCGTTTCTTTTGCAAGCTTGATCAGGTCAGTGGCACTTTGGCCTAGCTCATGCGCAAATGCTTGAGGATCCTTCAGGATCTCGAATATGCGCTTAATACCGTCAAATGCACCCTTGATTGCATCCCAGGTTCCAGCGGCAGCACCATTGAGTTGCGCCAGGTAGGCTGTCGACAGTGTCTCGGTGGGCCATAGAGGCCTGTAGTTTTTCCATTCGCCATCCAGCCAGGTTTGCAACTGCTGCGTCAGGTTGTCGTAGGAGCCAAATAAGTCGTTAACCTGTTCCTTGGTGACTTGGCTCTGAACGCGGACGTAGTATTTTTCCCCTGCTATTCCCTTGTAGACACCTTTGCCTTGCTCATCAAGCGTGACGGGCTTTGAAGCCCCGCCGGCCGTCGGTGTGACATCGACGGTAATGTTGCCTACCGGGATATAGTTAACCGAGACGAATTTGCTCTCGATCAGCAGCCGGCCGTCTTTTGGGCAAATGGCAACCGTAGAGAAGTCGTTATCGTTGATACTGACAGTCGCGTTCTCGGTCCCGAGTTTGACGGTCCTGTTCATTCCAAATATGGCTGGTCTGTCGAAGAACTGCGGGCCTTTATCCACCCACTGGGCAAAATTGCTTTCGGTCAGTTCACGATAAAGCTTCAGGCTGTCCTTGAAGGTGGCCAGTTGTTCATCAATAAAGGCAACGCGATCCATCAGCCTTGCTCCAGAATCAGGTGGTTTAACAGTGCTTCATTAAGGTTTTTCGGAGCATCGGGCTGGCGCACGAAGCGTGCGATTTTCAGCTTCAGGTTGCTCTCGGGATAAGCGGCGTAGATATCTGGACGTTCCTCTCCCAGCCACTGCATCAAGTTTCCGATCAGGGTCGACTGGTTCTGCTTGGCGAGGCCATCCAACAACCCCTTCGGCACTTCCCACCAAGGCCATTCCTTCGCCGGGGGCACCATCCTCGGTCCAACCTCCAGGCTCTTCCCATTAATCAAATACCGATCGAACACCGGCAACACTTCGCCAGCAGCCTCACCCAGCCCTTCAAGAATCGGATAAATATGCCGCCCATCCCAAAACCGGAAGAACACCTCCGTTCCATCCGGCATCCGTACTTGCGTCAAGCTGCGCAGGTGCTCGAACACCACGTCCGGTGAGCTGCTGGAAACGGCCAGCCAACCCCAATCCTGAGCGTCAGTTTCGGCAATCCACGGCAGGAAGTTCGAGTTCGGTTTGACCTCGGTGAGGTAAGGCATCACCGGTTGCCAGGCTGCGTAGGGTGTTCCACCCCAGATCGGGGTGACCTGGGTGGTGGGGTCTGCCTGGTAAAGTGTCTTGAGCGCTTCGGCATCACTAGCCGCACTAACAATCAAGTAAAGCCGCTCACCCGCCTGCAACGGCCGCTCAGCCAACCACGCCTGCGGAGTCAAAAGATCAGATCGCACAAGCACCTGCCTTGCATTTCTCACACTCTTCACAGAACGGCGCATTACGTTTCAGCGTATTGATCTGCGCCGGGGTCAGTACTGCGCCTGCCTTATCCGCATCTGCCTGTTTCAACGCCCCCGGCATCAGCGGTGCCCCGCCAGTCCCATTCCCAGGACTGCCACCAGAGTTCATGTTGATCACCGGCCCACTCAGCGTGACGCCGCTGCAGTCGATCTTGATGAAGCTGCCGCCGCCCTTGAGGGTCAGTTCGCTGCCGGCTTCGAGCACCACCTTCATGCCGCTGCTCAGGTGGATTTCCTGGCCTGCTTCGATGAATTGGCCGGTGCCGATTTTGATGTGTTGGTTCACACCGACGGTGAGGTGGTCGTTGGCACGGGTCTCAACCTTGCGATCCGCATAAACCGTGTGGTGCTCTTCCGCCTTGAACTCCGTGTAGCTGTTTTGCTCCACGGTGTCATGCCTTTCATTCCCAACCCGTATCTTCTGGTCGTGCTCGACGTTTTCGTC
>NZ_LT607579.1:53349-54154 GCF_900095275.1 Pseudomonas sp. UMAB-40 | reverse complement strand
GGAAGATTTGTTCCTGGCCTTTTTTGTCTTCGATGCGCAGTTCGTTGTAGCCGCCGCCACCCTTGGAGCTCAAGGTTTTGAAGGTGCTGCGGGTTTTGTTCGCCGGCAGGTCGTAGGGGACGACGTTTTCCTTGTGGTACAGGCAGCCGCTTATCAGGGGTTGATCGGGGTCGCCTTCAAGGAACGTGACCAGCACTTCCATGCCAATGCGCGGGATGGCGATGCCGCCGTAGTGGGCGCCGGCCCAGGCGGAGGAGACGCGCAGCCAGCAGCTGGTTTTGTCGTCGGCCTGGCCTTCGCGGTCCCAGTGAAATTGCACTTTGACGCGGCCGTACTGGTCGCAGTGGATCTCTTCACCTTTTGGCCCGGTGACGACGGCGCTTTGGCTGCCGAGGATGCGCGGTTTGGGGTGGTTCAGCGGTGGGCGGTTGGGGACGTCCCACGGGGTGGCCTGGAAGCGGTTGCGATAGCCTTGGTGGAAATCATCTTTCAACGATGTGGTGTGGCTGGTCACCGACTCTTCGAGCACTTGCGGCTGTTTGCCTTCGTGGAGAATTTCGGTGAGCAGCCACAGGTCGTTCCACTTGGCTTTCGGGTGCTCGGTCAGGGCCAGGAAGTGGCCGCTGACGAGGATTGGCTGATCGCTTTTGCCTTCGGCGAGCTGGAAGTCGCTGCGGTGACGCTCGAGGGCGCGTTTGGCCAGGTGCTTGCCGCGTTCGCGGTCGATGAAGCGGCCGGGGTAATCGTAGTCTTCGAGGTCGGGCAGGGCGTCGCCACGGTTTTCCGCTTCGAGGGTCAGGCGTGG
>NZ_LT607579.1:26045-53319 GCF_900095275.1 Pseudomonas sp. UMAB-40 | reverse complement strand
CGGGTTTCCAGGCGCAGGTCGAAGCGCTTGATTACCGGGTCGGTGGCGACCATGCCGGAGTCTTGCTGATAGGCCACTGGCGCGAGTTTCGGGAACACCGTTTGGTCATCGCCGAACACCAGTTTGTGGGCCGTGGCGCTGTGCTGGAAGTGGTAGTGGATACCTTCTTCCTCGCACAGGCGCTGGACGAAGTGCAGGTCCGATTCATCGTATTGAACGCAGTAGATGCGCTCGGGATAAATCGCCCCGACTTTGAATTCGTAGGCGTTGCTTTGGATGCCGTGCTCTTCGAGGACCATGCCGACGATTTTCGGCACGCTGAGGTTCTGGAAGATCCGTTGGTTGATGCGGTGCGCGAGGTAGGACAGTTGCGGGCGCAGGGTCACCGAGTAGCGGGTCAGGCGTTTGCCGGAGTCACCCTGGGCGGCGCGGTAGATCTGGCCATGAATGCCGCTACCGTCAGGCGAGAGCTGCAAAAAGGCCGGTTTGTGCAGGAGCGTTTCGAGGTTCAGGGACGGCTGTTCACTGACCAGCTCCACCTCAAACACAAAAGGCTGGCTGATGGCTTCCCGACCTTGCAGGGCAAGCACCTGGAAATCGTTATCCAGACCTTCAATAGTCAGGGCAAAGTGAGTCTGATTGGCCGGCGCGAACATCCCTTGTTCCTCGTGCAGTACAGCGGCGTTCGCCAAAAGCCCCAGGAAAAGGGGTCAGCAGACGCAAAACTCTGGAAAGGCGTAAACAACATCGACCAGCAGAGCTGGCCGATGCGTGAAGCGGTCAGCCGCGATTAAGCGACTGGCTGACGCCAGTCATCGGAACCCGAAGTACCGGATACTTCGTGGGTCCAGGTGATTTTGCGGTAGGTGAACTGTACTTCTTCCAGGTGGGTGAAGTGCGAGTTCGACGGATCCTGGCAGTTGTGCATTTTGTTGTTGATGGCGACGATGATCGCGTCTTCCAGTTTGGTGGTGTAGTAATGCTCTTGGGTACCTTGAGCCGAAGTGCGGTACCACTGGATAACGATTTCGCTCATGCGCTCGCCGGAGGTCAGAGCAGCTTGCAGCAGTGGCGAGGACTTGTCGTAGACCTTGGTGATCACGACTGGCTTGTGGACGCGCTGACCGGTCGGTTGGCCGGACTGCGGGTCACGCGGGATGATCACGTCGTGGTTGAAAGCCTGAACCATGACCTGGTCTTCGTGACCTTCTTGATAAGTGTTGCCAACCGAGTCGGCGGTGAATGCGCCAGCAGTGATCAGGCCTTGTTTTTCGCCAGTGACGGACATGTACGCTGGTGTAGCCATGGATGTGCTCCTTGCTAAAAATTTAGGGTGCCCGGGAGGCGATATCGCCCGGTGGGTGCCTGACAGTTATCAAGGTCCGTGCCAGAAATGCTGAGGGCTATATAAACCGGGGGGATGGCCGAGGTTTTTCAATCGCCTGGGTGATTTTCATGGGAAAACACCCCTCAAAGTGCGCAACTACTTGCGCAGTACTGCGCAACTTCTTGCGCAACTTCTTGCGCACTCGGCTACAGGCCTCGGCGGGCTTGGCGCTTAGCGATATTGGAGGGCGTTTTCGCAAAATAGGTGCGCAACTTCTTGCGCATCAAGGCCATACGCCATCACTCAGAAAGCTGAAGCCGATCTACTCGAAGAATTGAGCAAAGTCGGTAGCTGTTTTTACCGAGTAAGTTCGCAACTTCTTTCGCATTATGGCGTTGCGACACAAAGTGTGTCTCTCGAAAAAGTGCCAGTAGTTGTAAGCAACTGGTCGCTGATATTCGGTTCTGGCTGGAAATTTAACCACGCCCTAAAAAGAAGGGCTGACCGTCCGCTTTTGGCCGACTCCCGCCCGACGTGAACGGCAGAGGTCGGCTCAGAGTGTGTAAAAACGCCTCCGCGAACCCTTGCTATGATTTCTAAGGATTACATCGCAGGGATTGCCCATGAAGCGCTTTATTCAAGGTGAACACCGAGGTCAAGGCACGTTGCTTCCCGAAAGCCTTGACGACTACGTCAGCGATACCAATCCGGTGCGCGTAGTCGACGTCTTTGTCGACGAACTCGACCTGGTCAAGCTGGGTTTTGAAGGCGTCATTCCTGCCGATACTGGGCGGCCTGCTTACCACCCCGCGATCCTGTTGAAGATCTACATCTACGGCTATCTCAACCGCATTCAATCAAGCCGACGCCTGGAGCGAGAAGCCCAGCGCAACATCGAGTTGATGTGGCTGACTGGTCGCTTGATGCCGGACTTCAAAACCATCGCCAATTTCCGCAAAGACAACGGCAAGGCCATCCGCGGTGTGTGCCGCCAATTTGTGGTGCTGTGCCAACAACTGGGGTTGTTTTCCGAAGCGCTCGTTGCCATCGACGGCAGCAAGTTCAAGGCGGTGAACAATCGAGACCGGAACTTCACCAGCGCCAAACTTCGACGGCGAATGGAGGACATTGAGTCCAGTATCAATCGCTATCTGACAGCACTTGATACCGCAGACCGTCAGGAACCTTCCGTAGCTCAGGCCAAAGCCGAACGCCTCCATGACAAGATCTCGGCCTTGAAAGCCAAGATACAGGAGCTCAAGCAAATCGAGGTACAGCTAAACGAAACGCCGGATAAACAGATCTCCCTAACCGATCCTGATGCTCGCTCGATGAAGACGCGCGGAACAGGAATGGTCGGCTACAACGTCCAGACTGCAGTTGATGCGAAGCACCACCTGATCGTGGCGCACGAGGTGACGAATGATGGCGTTGATCGAGACCAACTGAGTTCGATGGCAAAGCACGCACGAGAGGCCATGGGTGTCGAAGAACTGTCGGTAGTCGCAGACAGAGGGTATTTCAAAGGCGAAGAAATACTGGCGTGCCATGAAGCTGGAATTACCGTTTTCGTGCCCAAGATACTGACGTCGGGAGCGACAGCGGCTGGTCGATTCGGCAAAGGTGATTTCATCTATGACACCTCAACGAATGAATACCGATGCCCAGCCGGGCAAAGCTTGATCTGGCGTTACGCAAGCGTCGAGAAGGGGTTAAAACTACATCGCTACTGGAGTTCGAACTGCCGCAATTGCGCCTTGAAGGAACGTTGCACACCCAGCTCTGAGCGGCGAGTTAGCCGTTGGGAACATGAGTCGGTCGTCGAGGCGATGCAGAGTCGTCTTGATCAAGCACCAGAAATGATGCGGATCCGCCGCCAAACAGTGGAGCATCCCTTCGGCACACTGAAGTCCTGGATGGGGGCCACGCATTTCCTCACCAGAACCCTTACCCGGGTGAGCACGGAGATGAGCCTGCATGTGCTCGCCTACAACTTCAAACGCGTGCTACGGCTGTTGGGCAGTGATGCCTTGATGGCGGCAATGAAGGCCTGAAGCCTTTTGAGCGGTGCGACAACCGCATCTAGCAGGTACCCGCTGGCACAAGTCCCGATCAATACAGCAACATTGATTTGGCTTGGATGAGGCCCCTGGAGACCTCCAGCGCAGCGAAAAACCACCGATTACCCAATCCTCTGCATCCAAAGTGTTTTTACACACTCTGGGCCGACATCTGCCGGTCACGACAGGCGGGAGTCGGCCGATTCTGTTGAAAAAGTCGGTTTTCTCAAACAGCCAGAATACGGAACGGCGAAAACGTCTTATTAGTGCGCTGCTACGTGAAATCTGAGTCCGAATACCACTGCGCCGTTTCTAGATTTCAATCTCAGGCGCGTACTTTTCTGTCGTGAAAACCACGCCCGACTTTTTCAACAGAATCGGCCAATAGCGGCCTCTCGGCAACAGAAATTTTGCCAGTCAAGAGCTATCTAGGTACGTACTAGTGGGGTGGGTTACCCGTCAGCTGGGACGGAGCAACACTGACATGGTTCGTGTGGGCAAGGGAAGGTCTTGGTGAACTGGCCGGTTAACGATCCCGAGGGGTGCGCGCGATTCATCCGCGGGCTCACTCAATGATCCGCATCGATGCCATCTGGCTAGCGACAGAACCGTACATTGCGGCAGTTTTTAACAGGCGCGTGCCCGCAGGATAGGTGCTCCGCCCAGATAGACAAGTGGTAGACTGCTAGAGGCTTAGACATTTGAGGATGATTAATTTAGCCGAACTGTCACACGCTAGGTCACACGGGAGAACGGAGTCAATGCGTTACGACCTTACTGAGATCGTTTATAGGTAGAAGCGGGTAATTTAAGGCTCCTGGACAATGACACTCTCTCCTCAGATACGCTGCCCCTAGAGCGTCACAATGGCTGGGTACTACGCACATTAAAAGGGCCCGCGAAGGCCCCTATCACTCGCAATCAGAATTATTTGGTTAGCCATGATTCGACTTTGTCTGAACCAAATTTTGTTTTCCACTCTTTCAACGTTTTGTGATTGCCGCCTTTGGTTTCCACAACCTCCCCTGTTTCTGGATTTTTGTAAACTTTTACCTGCCGTGGCTTACGGCTGCCCCCTTTTTGATCAGACGGTGCGCGACGTCCGCCTTGCGGATCAAGCAGATTAACGATGTCTTTCAAGCTGTAGCCGTATTTAGCTAGCAACGCGCGGAGTTTAGTTTCGAACTCAATTTCCTGTTTGAGGCCGGCATCACCCTTCAAAGCCTCAAGTGCCTTCAGTTGCTCGGCTAAGTGTTTTTCGAGCTGGCGGAACTCTGCAAGTTTGGACATGAGAACATCTCTGTGTGAGTAGTAACCTAACGGTACACCAAAATCGTAGGCGGGTGGGGAACATATCTTTTCTTCGCTCTCACATCAATGCGCTCCCAACCGCCATATAAGGTTCCGTATTGCTGAAGAGTATGACAGGTCATGGGAGCCATTGATTTGTCCATGGACGCCCACAGGGAGGTCAATGCTTCATCAGCTGTTCAAAATGCTATGCCTTAGCGCTTAGGCCCTCGACTAGAACTACCATCAGTACACGGAGGATCGGATAAAGCTCGAACCATCTTCAGTTAACCAAAGTTTAGGATTATCCGGCGCCGAAGAGGCCTTTTGTGGGCAGTCAAACCAAGAGGGTTACAGCAGGAAGATACCCGGCATTCGATGAAATTGCGCCGTAGTCATTTCGGCCTTTCGCCAGCAACTGCAATGGGTCGACACTGCAAACGTTCGGCCAATCTGACCGCCAAAACATCTTGCAGTAAAAGCGCTTTGTTTTTAAACGACTAAGCAAAATCAGGCTTAGAACCCTAAATTCGGAGGGCTTGGGGATGGCAGTAGCTATGCGCTCATGAACGGCCTGCTCACGAATGCACCCCTCCATTATCGTCAGTCCAAAATATTGTTCCTTGCAGTCTCTCACAACCCCAATTTGTATATTTTGGACTCCGAAGTAAAGCTGATATTTTCTTTAAGACTTCGAGCCATTGGCCCCTTTTGGGGGCATCAACCAGCGCCTGTCTAGACAAAGCTAAAAAATTTGAGATGGTTCGAATGCTGACTGCTGGAATGTAATCTCAGCGCAGTTCAGGAGGCTCAATTGTTCGGGGAACAGCTCTGATGGCCATCGGCCCGAACAAATGAATACTTCCAAACACAAAGTCCAGTGGCCCTCAGACCAGAAAAAACATCCCATAGACACAGCGAAGTATAATTTAGTTTCCGGAATCGCTTCTTAACTTCATTTGCCCCAAGTTCTTATAGAGAACCGTGAATCATCGAGTAAAAGCTCGCGTTGGTTTTTTTCGTGTGCAGAAACATTTTGTTATTACGATTTGCCGAATCCCAACTTATTTCCTCACTAGCAAACAGCTTAAAGAGTGCGAAAATTTCGTTCTGGTCGGGGGCGCGTAGCATCGGCAAGTAGGGAATACTCACGCCTCATTGCGAGGTATCCGCTTAATGTCTGCCACCCAGTCGAGATCGCCTTCGAGTTGGCGGACATGCCGTATCACAGGGCGCGCTTCGACCCGCGCCATAAAGGCTAAGATATTAGGATAAGCGTCCAGCGAAAGTGCACAGGGCACTGACCACCCAAGCGCTATAAGCGCATAACCGTCTATGACAGAATATCGGTCACCGAGGATGAAATCCTGGCCCTCAAGTCGATCATTGAGTGCCTGTAGCGGCCGTGCGACACGCCCCTCATAAAATTTTCGCAATTGCCCCTGCATTTGTTCATCCTCCACAGCCCAAACCCACGAGACCTCTACCATTCTCGGATGAAGGTCTGAGGCCACAAAAGACAGCCAGCCCTCCGCCAGGACACGCTCCATTGTGCCCCGCTTAGGGAACAACTTTTTTTCAGGAACAAGGTCTGCAATGAACGGTAAAGTCGCCGCATTCTGGGTAAGTACGGTTCCATCATCGAGCACGATGGTAGGCGTCTGCGCCATAGGATTAAGAGCACGCACCTTGATTGTAAGAGGATCCTCAACCGATCGGAGATCAACCTCGATGGCGTCGTACTCGACACCTGCTTCTTCGAGAGCAAAATGGTTAGCCGTCGAACATGCCCCACGGTGATAATAAAGCGTTATCATACTGCACCTATTTTTTTAATGCGTAATTGTATTCGTATACCATTTTAATAACAGATTCCATCAAGGGTCGTACTCACTTACATACCGTAATGCACTCCAAGGAATTCGCCGATATCAAATTTCACAGAATCACAGGGACACGGCTTCTATTAGAAATTTTTTACAATTTTCAAAAATATTCGAATATAAGCACAACTAGTTTTCTGATTCTCGCGAACTTCTCGAAACTTTAAGAAGCCAATTTTTCATCAGAGATAAAAACCTTTTTCCATCCAGCCAACCGAGGAGCTCATGGTTTAATAAAGGATGCGTCGAAGTTTACAAACTACCGAAGCAGTGAACACAACTTTACCCTATGCGAAAGCAATGGATGCGAGCTCCATTTTAACTGCTAATGAAAGCTCTAAAACACAAGACAATAATGGTAGTTATTATTGATAATGACACACTCCACTGAACTAAAAAGCGTTATCAAACCAAACAAAATACCAAGAATATCAGGGCAAATAGGACGCTTTTAGAATTTCACCCCTAAAAGCGAACACCCCCTACCCCACAAAATTAATCCAACTGAATATGTAATGTGTAAACTAATAAAATTTCTACATTTGAATTTATATCAGGCTAACATTCCGCCGTCGACATTCAATGTCGCCCCGGAAATGTAACTGGCATCGGGACCTGCTAAAAAAGCTACAACGGCTGCTATTTCGTCAGGTTGCCCATATCGATTGAGTGCCGTCAATTGAGAAAGAATCGGAGCATAGTCCCCAGCTTCCGGATTAGACTCAGTATTAATAGGCCCAGGTTGAATAATGTTTACCGTGATACCGCGTGCCCCTAGATCCCGCGCCCAAGCACGAGTATACGCAGCAACAGCAGCTTTGCTCGCCGCATAATCTCCCCAACCCACTAAGGCAGTCTGACTGGCGAAAACAGTGCCTATCGAAATTATCCGGCCGCCTTCAGGAAGCAGCGGCGCTGCCGCGCGAACCGCGGTCGAGACCCCTTTGACGTTAATAGCATACTGACGATCAAAGGACGCAATGTCGGCAGCTGAATCATTAACGTCACCCATAATGGAAATCCCAGCGCTGTTAACCAAGATATCAAGATGACCAAAATGGTTGAAAACAGTTTTGACAAGATTGGTAACCTGTTTTTCATCCGCCTGATCGGCTGCTAATGCTAAAGCGTGACCTCCTGTAGAATGTATTTCCTTTACAAGCTTCTCAGCTGTTTCAGCTGACGAAGAATAACTGAATGCGACATAAGCTCCTTCCTGAGCCAAGCGTCGAACAATTGCTGCACCAATACCACGTGAGCCACCCGTGACAAGCGCTACCTTACCTGCTAGTTTCATAGTCATGTTTAAACCCTCAGTAAAAGTGCGAGAATAGATATTTCTAGCTACGCATAGAGAAAGTTATTTAATACAAAATTCAATGTGACACTAAAATTTTTGGTGTGTCTGCCAGTACTTTTTCTAAACCCGCTAATTGAAAGAATACGCAAAATGCTGGCCTTCCTCTCTCGAAACGCCAGCTATCAGCTAACGACCCAGTATCTAATACATCAAACCCCAATTGATCATGAAGCCTCATAACTTTTTGCTTCGCATCGAGATCGTCTCCAGCAATTGGCAGAGCTCGCCGCAGAAGTGAACCTGTAGATTGAGCATCTTTAGCAAGCTCTTTCATAGGAATTGCACTGAAACCTTTAACAACACATGATAATGACAAATGATTAGCGATTAATTCGCTGGTGGACATCAGACCCTGGTCAAAAATCTCCATCGGACCATCGCGTGCAGGAAAATAATTTGTAGCGTCCAATACTATCTTGCCAGCCAATAGTTCTACAGGAATTGTCCTATACGCCTTGAGCGGTATAGCCAGCAAAATGATCTCACCAAATGCTGCTGCTTCCTCTTTCGTGCCTATCTTACAACCGATGGATTCCGCTAACTCACCGAGCGTTTCGAGTCCTCGCGAATTACTAATCATCACTTCGAAACCACGATTTAGCGCAAGTTCTGCAAACGCCTGACCGACCGCTCCAGCGCCAAGTATTCCGATTTTCATGATTGGTTCTCTTGATATGCGACATCACTTCGTCGCGTTATTTATCGTTTGATAAACGCCTGAAATTATGAACCAGTCAAGCTTTGGTTCTTATGTTTCCCAATCACAACCATTGGCATTTTATAAAATATCACCAACTTAACTTCATGATTTGGGACTAAGATTTACTTCATGGATGACGGTCTTATACTCGATGAAGTCCTCCAACGCTGCAATTCCATTTAAACGCCCCGCGCCGCTTTGCTTGCAGCCACCCTCTTCAGTTTCGTCATAAACAACCGCCCAGTTATTGATCCAGACAGTTCCTACTTCTAACTTTCGAGCGACACGCATTGGCCGGTCAATGTTGGTTGACCAGACCGACGCAGCCAAACCATAACGTGAGTCATTTGCCAGCTGAATTGCCTCCGCCTCCGTGTCGAATGCTTGCATCACGAGAACCGGGCCAAATACTTCTTCTTGTGCAATGGGCATCGAGTGGTCCTGTATTTCTAAAAGCGCTGGTCGATAAAAAGCGCCGTTGGCCAGTGGACCTTCTTTATATGGTCCTCCCCGCACTACTACTAGGGCTCCGCCTGAAATCGCAGCCTCGACGACCCCCTCAACTCTTTCGACACTGTCGAGATTGATCATAGGCCCCATCTCGCTAGAAACATCAGCAGCCGGGCCAACTTTAACCACCTCAAAACGAGCCTTGAGTTTCAGGCGAACGGTATCAAGGATTGATCGATGAACGAGTAGACGACTTCCCGTCATACAAAATTGGCCAGCAAAGACAGTCAGCGCTTTCTCAATTATCGGAAGAGCCTTATCCAGATCAGCGTCTTCGAATAACAATACGGGTGTTTTTCCTCCAAGTTCTAGGCCGAACCGTTTCAAATGCTTAGCACCTGCTGCTGAAATTGCCTGTCCCGTAGAAGTACTGCCCGTGAAACTAATGGTTGGGACCAACGGGGAGTCGACCATGAACCGCGCTCCATCGCCACGGAGCTCAGTGAAGACGTTTATTACTCCCACCGGCAGGCTTTTAACTTCGGCAAAAATTTGGCACATAAGCGCATTGGTTTGCGCGGTAAATCCAGGTAACTTACCGACAACTGTGCATCCGGCAGCAAGCGCTGGCGCTAGGGAGCGAATAAAGAGGACCACTGGTGAGTTCCAGGGTGCGATGATTCCGGCGACCCCCATGGCTTCGCGGAGGACAGTAGAATACTTGCCTGGTGCGACCTCGAGTGCACGTCCGAAATCGGTCAATGTGAGCGCCGCGAAGAAGCGAAGTTTCGAAGGAACCATTGAAACTTCAAAGAGTGCCTCAGAAATAATCTTTCCGTTTTCCAATGCTAGTATTTTAACGAGATCATCTGATCGAGCTTCGAATCGGTCAGCCATTTCATTGAGAACCTTCGCTCGCAAACGACGATTTTCCCGCCACTCAGAGTTGACGAACGTTTTCCTGGCGATGTCGATCGCATGAGCTGCCTCAGTCTCTCCTCCATCCGCGTAAGTACCAATTTTTTCACCGCTGGCAGGGTTGATACTGTCTCGGCGAGTTTGTGAATCTATCCAGGCACCCCCTATCCAGTGCTTTGCAAACAACTGATCTGAGCTCATCTCTTTCGACTCCATGACTATGTGATTTTTTTACGCAATGTGTCCAGCTGCGATGAGCGTCGATACATTGGTAGCCACCACGGGACATCAGGAAATATGGAGGCTTTTATGACTAGCAATTATGGGTGCCACGCACTCGACCTTCACCGTCAACCACCGCGTCAGGATCAATGTCGCCTCCCAGCTAAACTGTCGAGATGGGGGGATACCTATCTAGAGTGCCGACGAGGACTGCCTCTATTTTTGCTCGCGTATATGCCTGCGGCCGGGCAGTCACTTCGCTGCGCATAAAATCGAAAAATGATGCTATGGCAATAGCTCGCGCACCATTTTCACACTATCAATTAGTCCGTCACGCAGTTCCTTCGAAACACAAGATCAATTATCTAAGCTGCACGCTAGTCACGACTGTGTAACCTAATCGAGCTAATTTCAGCTGGCCGAGTATCCGCAATAGCCAGCTTAAATATGGCGCCATCTGGAGAAGTGGCCCTGTTACCGTAATGAACCGTGGTGTTAAATCATAATGATGATCGCGCAGACATTAGAATAGGATCCAATTAAGCTCTTATTTACTTTTTTAAATACTCAACTGATCATCTTCTAATTATCAAGACTAGGCTTAAACGTCAGCCTTAGGAACATAAAAATTTGAGAGCCCTGCCTCTCTATTTTGATAAGGCTCCTCATATGGAATCCTAAGCAGTCAGTGATCAAAATCGCACGTCAAACTGTAAAGCATTGCCCAACTTATTATATTTTTTTACCACTCACTTTTATAAAGGTAATGCTTAACGGTTAGCCTCGACTGTTTCGCAATCTTGAACGTGTTAATTACTCCGAGTGCGCCGCGAGCCATTCCCCCTTTTTTAGCTCAATACGCGCCCCAACGAAATGCCATGTTGCATATGCTTACACAACGTAAGTTATCGCTTAGCGCAATGTGGACCACAAAAGCTTCGCCATTTTCAGCGCGGCGATGGCTAATTTATTACCATATTTGTATTATAAACGAAGAGAAGTTTGGCATGCGATATCGGTTACTTAAACGCGCCGCAAGGATGGCAACTACCCTCATTTGGCTGCTGGTGACATCTACATTTTTATTTCTTGATAGCACCTATGCCAATAATGGCTTTCACTCAAATCAATAGCCAACGTGAGGCAAGCCGAGAGACAGTAGGCATTGCCCAATACACCATAATCAGCGAGAGAAGTGCAGAACTGATGAGCTTGAATAAAAGCAACGGAAGTTCGAGGTCAACTACCGAGAGGCCAGCACCTAGCAACCAAGAAATCACACTGGACAGTGGTAGTACCACACCCCACGTAAGGAGCCACTGCTTCCAACGCTTCGCCCGATCTCCTCCATTGAGAGGCTCGAACCAGAAGTCCGCATCGGAATTAGTCCGATATCGATCCTGTCGTAATAACCATGGGCTTGCCTCCTCTAAAAGCTTGTAGCGCACTTTTGAGGTGAGCCATCTATTAGCATCTTCGCGGGAAGTAAATCGCAAAATTACCGCATAACGCAGAGTTGAACCGACAGGGCGTAAAACGTCCGCCGCCAGGAAGCCGGGGGATTTTCGGTGAGCGTCGATCGCCCGCTCCATCCACTCCTCGTAGAGTGATTGGTATTCGGGGGAGACTTCATGCACGATGACGCTGATACCTGGTTCGTTAGAACTCTGCTTGTCCATCATGACTCCTCGATGCCGGCGGCATCTGCTCGCCGCTTGACAGCGCGATCATAGATACCTTGCCTTGCAGCTACCATAGGATCATCGGACAATTCGATACCGGCAGTTATACGTCCAGGATTGAAGTTCAGATTGCGCTGCCAGAATCGCTGTTCAACTGAACCTGGGAACCCATCCAGTAGGAGTTCTCCCAACTCAATTTCCTCATGAGCCAAGTCACCAATTCGCGCCCATGCCACTGACCCATCTGAAATATCGTCGTCAGGATTAGCGAGCTGAAGTACTAGTCGCAGACTAATAGCGCCGGACGACAGGCGAGTGCGCAGCTCTTCACTTAGATAATCAGGGGATGTCTCTGCTATTTCAACATCTGTCAACGCGGGTAAATTGATCGAAGGTCCTACGCGATAACGACCAAAACGGCGACCACCGTCGGCATCGATAAATACAAAGCTATTGACGCCAAAGTAAGGTATCGAAGCGTAACTGCGCGGTGCTGGTTTGGGCGATATCATAAAATCCTTCGCGGCAGCATGTTCAGCCAAAAACTTCTCTAGCCTATATGGCATAGCGGGCTGGCCGCTGCTGGCAGCAATCCCGAGAAGAAACTCCAAAAACTCCGTCGGAGTGGCGACTGGGAATCCATCATACGAGTGGGCGACAATGTCGGTGCAAGTGCCATCCGGAAGCTGGAACCGGAGAGCCAATCCGTAAGGGCTAGCCATCGGATCGCCGTCAGGCGTAGCGGGCAACCCACTGAAGTTTGAAAATCTTGCCACGACGGGCACTGCTTCACCGCTCAGGTGGAAAGCAGTGCTGAGTGTGCGAGCTGCGGCGCTGGCAATAAAATTTCCGGTGCTCAACACTCCCTTCGCATGAGCGACCCTGAAACCTGGATGACGGCCAAAGGTTTCGTAAAGGGCGTCCAGAAGATCGTCGTAAAGTCGTAAATTGGCAATCATAACTTTTCAGCTTGTCGCTTAGAAATCAGGTAACTTCCCAAATTGGTCAACGGCTCACTCATGTCAGCACCACAATTTTTCCGCCCGCTCTATTTTCTTCCATGCAACGATGAGCAGCGACAATGTCGTCTAGCGAAAACACCTGACCGACTTGCACGCGCAATGACCCTGCGACAATTTGCTCGATCAGATCTTGAAGCGGTGTAGCCATAAAATCGTCAGAATCTCCAGCATACGTTGTCAAGCTAACGGCTGTCGGCACCATATCCATGGGGCTGAAATCCTTAAACGCCCACTCATTACTTACCATTCCGGTCATGCATACCGTGCCGCCTGGCCGAGCGCACCGCAGCGAATCACGCAATGTCGTAGCCCCGATCAGTTCAAGCACCTTGTCAACGCCGCCCGGGAAAACTGCTTTAACTTGTTCGGCCAGGTTCCCGTTGTCGACAAAAACGTGCTCAGCACCGCTGTCGCGTAACAGCGACTCACGACCTGCTTTACGAGTCGTTGACGCGACCGTAACCCCATGATTTTTAGCAATTGCGGCAGCAGCTAATCCGACTGAGGTCGTACCACCGCGGATAAGTAATGTCTGTCCGTGTTCAATGCGCAGCGATTTAAATAGTGACCCCCAGGCGGTCTGCAGCATTTCCGGGAGAGCGCCCAATGTCGCCCAATCCAAATCTGTTCGCACAGACTGAATTTGTGAGGCGGGGACACAGGTATATTCGGCATATCCTCCGTCAAGGTATCGACCCATCCCGCCCATAGCCGTAGCAACTCGATCCCCAGGTTTAAACTCTTTACCAGGGGCCGATTCAACAATACCCACGGCTTCAATACCAAGTACGCGCGGAAAACGCACATTAGGCGAATGACCTTGCCTGGTGAAAAGTTCGGAGCGATTTAAGCCAAACGCTTTAACCTTTATCAAAACCTCGCCATTTAATGGGACCGGAATAGGCCGCTGCTCCAGCCTAAGGACTTCGGGTTCACCGGCTTGGTAGATTACCGCAGCTTTCATGCTGTCCATAAATTCACTCGAATTCTATTGGGCTTGAAGAGCGACGTACGCCTTAACCGCCGCGTTTTGAAAATTGAGACCTTTCAAAGGAGCTCAGCCGCCACTCTGAACTGAGTCAGCATTGGAAAATGTGCGCGGGAGCTCTGAATAAACTCCCAACTTCATACAGTAAGGCCATAGGCCGAGCTGCAATCAGGAATGATTTGAATCAAGGTTAATTTCGTGAATGACGGTTTTGTACTCGACGAAATCCTCCATGGCGGCGATTCCGTTCAAACGTCCTGCTCCGCTTTGCTTGTAACCACCCTCCTCTGTTTCGTCGTAAACCACTGCCCAGTTATTGATCCATACCGTGCCGACGTCCAGTTGTCGGGCCACACGATGTGGACGGTCGATTTGACTCGACCAGATAGACGCGGCGAGTCCGTAGCGGGAATTATTTGCCAGACTGATAGCTTCCGCCTCGTCGTCAAATGCCTGCATCACCAAGACCGGGCCAAATACCTCCTCCTGTGCAATAGGTAACTCGTGGTCGGTAATTTCTAACAGAGTTGGTTGGTAGAAAGCTCCTCTTGCCAAAGGGCCACTCTTGAAAGCCCCGCCACGAACCACAACCTTTGCTCCGGCTGAAATGGCTGCTTCAACCATCGCATCAACTCGCTTAACGTTGTCCATATTGATAAGCGGGCCCATATCACTCTCCGGTAAAGCTGCTGGACCAACCTTGACCGCTCGAAGGCGAGCGGCAAGCAAATCACGAACGTGGTCAAGAATCGGTCTATGTACAAGAAGACGGCTGGCGGTCATGCAGAATTGACCGGCAAACGTTGTGAGTGCCTTTTCGATCATGGGCAGTGCTTTATCCAGATCAGCATCCGCAAACACCAACACCGGAGTTTTGCCGCCTAATTCAAGGCCGAAACGTTTCAAGTGCTTAGCGCCTGCGGCCGAGATGGCTTGGCCTGTGCTCGAACTGCCAGTAAAACTAATAGTGGGAACCAATGGCGAATCAATCATGGCGCGAGCGCCGTCACTGCTAACTTCACTGAAGACATTGATCACCCCATCAGGCAGGCTTCGAACCTCAGCAAATATCTCGCACATCTTGGAGTTTGTTAGGGCGGTCCAACCAGGTAATTTACCCACTACTGTGCAACCCGCCGCAAGCGCAGGTGCTAGCGAACGAATAAACAACACAACTGGTGAATTCCAAGGCGCAATGACACCGGCTACACCCACCGCTTCGCGTAGAACAGTGGAGTACCGACCTGGGGATGTTTCTATAGCGCGTCCAAAATCAGTCAAAGCCAACGCTGCATAAAAGCGCAGTTTAGAGGGCACCATCGACACCTCAAAATGCGCTTCGGAACGAATTTTTCCATTCTCCAGCGAAAGTATCGCCACCAATTCCTCGGCATGGAATTCGAAACGATCAGCCATCTCGTTTAATGCTTGCGCCCGGAGTCTTCGGTCGTGTCTCCACGAAGTACCAATAAACGCTTTGTACGCGACCTCAATAGCCTGTAAAGCCACCGCTTGTCCGCCCTCACAAAATGAGCCAATGGATTCGCCAGTCGCAGGGTCGATACTATCGTGTCTCTCGCCTTTTTCGATCCATTGTCCACCGATCCAATGACGGGCTACCATTTTTTCAGAGTTCACGTTCAGCGCTCCGATTATCAGTCATCTTGAAAGCGATGTGTTCAGCGGCCATCAAGGTGATTACGTTGGTTGCCACTGACGGAATGTCTGGGAAGATGGATGCGTCAACCACTCTCAGGCCCTGTATCCCGCGAACTAAACCGAAATTATCCAGTACCGCATCCGGGTCGTTCGGTCCGCCCATGGGCACTGTCGACGTAGGATGGTGGTAGGTGTCGAGAGAGCCGGCTAAACTGGCCTCAATTTCGGCCCTAGTGACTGCCTGCGCCCCCGGCGCCATCTCACTTTGGATGAACTCAGAAAGCGGGGCAGTTGCAGCTAACGCCCGTACGATCTCGACACCGTCAATCAAACCGTCCCGATCTCGTTGATCTTTGAGAAATGCAAGATCGATGATTGGATTGTCGCGAGGATCCTTGCTACGCAGTTTGAAAGATCCGACCGAGACGGGTCGAGTATTGGCAATAGCGAGCATAAAGATAGCGCCGCTTGGTGATTGACTTGGATCACCGTAATGAACTGCAGTGACATGCAGGTCCAGATCATTGGCCGCAGCCTGCTTTGAGCGTGCCCAGAGAATGGCGCCCACCGGAGGCGTTCCCAAGCCAACCTTTTGTGGATTAGCAGCCCAAACAGTAAAGTAGAAAGGATGATCCTGTAGCTTTTTACCCACAGGAAGATCGGCGATGACATCAATGCCCAACGCCTCTAGGTCCTGGGCCGGCCCCACTCCAGAACGCATCAATATCCCAGGACTGCCATAGGTGCCAGCGCTGAGAATGACTTCGTGTGCAAAAATCGATTCGCCGTCGATCAAGTTTACGCCGACAGCGCGCCGCCCTTTGAATAACACACGTTCTACTTCTGCGTTACCACGGATCGTTAAATTAGGTCTAGCGCGAGTCGCTGAATCCAGATAAGTCATGCCCGTATTCATCCTATTCCCCATCCGAGTGTTCATGGGGTAAGGGCTCGCGCCAAAGGGTTCCATACCGTTGAAATCGCTAACTCTCGGATAGCCGACATTGACCGCAGCCTCAACAAATGCTCGCTGCATATCAGATGTTTCTTCAAAACCAAGCTGGTGAATGGGAAACGGACCAGAACGGCCATGGACCTCGTCGGCACCTCCCGACGTACGCTCCATTCGGATAAATGCTGGCGCCATATCCGCCCAACTCCAGCCTTCTAGACCATGCTCTTTCTGCCAGCGATCATGGTCTACTTTGGGTGTCCGCATTGCGACAGCACCGTTAATAGCTGTGCTACCGCCAAGTACTCGACCGCGAGGCAAAGGCAGGACGCGATTTAAGTAGGAAGGCTCGCTTTGGTATCCCCAGTCATGCTCGCTATCACCACCAATCATGGTTTGAAGGCGCACAGCGTCAGGGTACTCATCCGGTGCATATGCCATGCCTGCTTCCAGTAGCAACACCTTGCGGTCGCCCGCCTCGCTCAAGCGATTAGCCAACACAGCACCTGCAGCTCCACCACCGACAATCACATAGTCGTATGTAGCTGAGTGAGCATCGCTATTTTTAGGTGAGGCCGAAGTCTGCCCTTCGCTGGAGGGAAACACGGTGTTAGAAGTAGGCATGGCGATATCCTTTTACATAAAGAAAATTTTCTTCAACGCAGCTTTAACCGATCTGATAATAGACTGATTAAGTTAAGCCCGAGGTTGACTGGTCGCGAACAGATAACGGTGGATTTTCCAGTCACCCGACTCTTTCCGCAGAATGAAAAGCTCGTTATTACCTTCAGAAACTTCAATACCAGCCTCAAGAATCTTCGTAACTCCTGATGAAGTAGTGCGCGCCCACGCCCATTCGCCAGCTATTTCCACATCATGAATAGTGAACTGCACCGTCAACTTCAAGGTATCAAAAACCTGCTCATAGCCAGCGCGCACTGCTTCACGCCCTTCCAATGCCGGAGCGTTCTGCGGCATGAACACAGGTTCGCTACCAAACAACGAAAGAATCGATTCGATGTCGTTATTATTTAGAGCAGTCTCGTACGACTTAAGGACCATTTCGATAGACATGTTATTACCTTAATAATGAGCTGATTGGAAATTTCCGATCCTCTTGAGTGTAGGCTTATAAATTTAGCTCGGAACACGCAAAACTGAGAAGTCGAACTCTTCATTTTGGGAGGAATTCATAATCAGCCAACCCCGACAGCATCAATCAGCTCGCCAAGGCACACAAAGCGATAAGCTTATTCGTATAAAAAAAGGCTAAATTCAAACATTAAGTTATATGCGAAATTGCAATTATATTTTAATTGCATTCTCCCAACCTTCAATTTCACGGGCGAATATGCGAAGATTGCTGCTAGCCCCCCTACACTGGCAGGCGCCGTGCAATATGAACCTCAATTCAGTTGAAATGTTCGTCCATGCGGTGATATCTGGGAGCCTTTCCGCAGCCGCGTTGTCTAGTGGGATACCGCTAGCCACGCTGAGTAGGCACATTAAGGAACTCGAGCGCGATTTGGATACGCAGCTGTTGGAGCGTTCGTCTCAGGGTATTCAGTTAACGGAGGCCGGTGCCAATCTCTATGAACATGCTTCTCAAGGCTTGGAGTGGATGGCTAAAGCCAGGCAGGCCGTAGTCGTCAATCATTTGGAACTAAGAGGCAAGCTTCGACTTTCCCTACCACCAGTATTTGAACCTTGGTGGGAGTTAATCAGTGCGTTTCAGAATGATTATCCGTTTGTGAAAGTTAGCGTTTTGACGACCGAACGTAGGGTCAACCTGACGGAAGACGGCATTGATGTTGCTTTAAGAGTAGGGGCAATTGTCCACGAAATGATGATTGCTCGACATCAAATCACTTATCGACATTTGTTGGTTGCCAGCCCAGTTCTCCTGAAACGATTCGATGTACCCACCCGACCGGCTGATCTCAATCGGTATCCCTGCGGTATGTGGGGGCATGGAAGTGGATTAAACAATATTTGGCATTTAGGAGAGGAATCATTTGTGACTGATCCCATTTTAACGACAAATGATTATCTTCACTTGCGCAGCCAAGCGTTGCGAGGGGACCTTGTAACGGAATTACCTCCTTTTTTAGCATCTCAGGGGTTGATGAATAAGTCTCTTGTGCATGTTTTGCCAGATTACCCTCTCCCTGAACAGGAGGTGAACCTGTTGTACCCTTCTCGCCACCCCTCTACTATTGTGAGGACCTATATTGATTTTTGCTCACGGTACATCAGCAATTTAAATTTTACGCCACAGAAAACTGGCGATTAAATACATAGCAGAAGAAGATTTAGAAACCATTTTATCCAGTTTAATTTAACTTTCTTGCAATGACCTTTCCCCCCAATTTTCTTCCTACCAGCCGCGCTGGGGTACTTAAATATCAACGAATGAAACAGGTTAATTTGTTTAAACGCTAACGCATCAACCTTGCTAGGAAATTTAGAATATTTCCTGTTCGCACAGTTATTCAAGTTGATAAGGCAGCAGTGAACGGTGTTGAATATCAACACCGTGATATAAATTCAGTTCTGCCACGCAAAATAGTCTGTACCTTTTCGATCACGCAAGGAGCATTAGATGCTGGCGTTACACACCGAGAAGCTGTATTTCCGGACCATGGTCGAGTGCGACTGGCCACTGTTTCTCCGGCTTCATTCCGAACCCCAGACCATGCAATTTGTGTTCGGCGAGATTGCCGAAGAACAGATTCGCAAAGGCTTTGATCACCGGCTGCCGGAATGGACGCCGCAGTCTGATCATTGGCTGTGCCTGGTGGTGATCGACAAGGCCAGTGAGCAGGAACTGGGGGTCAGCGGTTTTCGCATTCTGTCGCCGGGGCACGCCGAGGTGGGCACGCTGCTGCTGCCGGAATTTCAGGGCAGGGGTTTCGGCACCCAGTCGCGGCAAGCGATCATCGACTACGCCATCGCCATTGGCCTCGACTCCCTGGAATCGACCGTCACCGATGGCAATATTGCTTCGTGCAAGGTCCTGGAGAAATGCGGTTTCGTGTTTGAGCGCCGCGTGCCACAGGCCTATCAGATTGGCGAGCAATGGTTTGATGACCTGATCTACCAGCGCCGGCTCACCTGATGAGTCAACGCCCGAATACCTTGGCCTCTCTGCGTGCCCTGCCCCGTCCGACCCGTTGGCTGTTGTTCGGGATCGGGTTGGCCCGCGTTGCGTCGTTCATGATCTGGCCGTTCATAGCCGTGGCGATGAACAAACGCTTCGGTACGCCGATCACCGAGATTGGCGCGCAACTGGCACTCGGCGCGTTGATCTCGATTGCCTTGTCGCCGCTCAGTGGCCTGCTGGGCGATCGCTTCAACTCGCGCAACCTGATGCTATTCGGCTGCGCCCTGTGCGCCAGTTGTTACCTGCTGATGGGCCTGCTGCCAGGGCATACCAGCTATTTCGTGGCGATCATAGGCATGGCGTTGTCCCAGAGCATTCTCGAGCCGCTGTTGCGCATGCTGTTGAGTGACACGGCAGTCGATGACGCCCAGCGCACGTTCCTGTTCCATATCCGTTATTACGTGGTCAATTGCGCGGCGGCCATCGGCCCGCTGATCGGCCTGTGGTTTGCCAACCACCAGAGCGACGGCGTGTTCGGCATTGCCGTGTGCGTCTACGCGGTGCTGACGCTGACCATTCTCAACGCCGCCCGCGCACGCTTGCGCAACCCGCACCTGGCGAAAACCGCCTACCCGCCACTGCGGGAGATTTTTCGCGCAATCCTTGGCAGCAAGTTGTTCCTGTCGATCATCGTCGCCAATTTTTTCCTGGTGCTGGTCTACGCGCAGATCGATGAACCACTGACCTTTTACCTACTGCAATTGAGCGTCGACGACATCAACCACATCATCGCGATGATGAATTTTACCAACGCCGCAGTGGTGCTGGTGGTGCACCTGTTCCTGATGAGTTGGCTCATTGCGCTGGCGGACAAAACCGCTTACTTGATGGCGCTGGGTTGCCTAATGGTTGCCCACGCGATCATTGCCTTGAACACCGGGGCGTGGTGGGCTGGTTGGCTGTTCGCGGTTGTCTTCGCCACGTTTGCCGAAATCATTGTGATGCCGCTGTTCGGCACCCTGATTGATCGCTTGGCGCCGCCGGGCATGCGCGGCAGTTTCATCGGCATCTCGATGCTGGCGGGGTTTGGTTCGGCGTTGGCGCCGTTGCTGGGAGCGGTGGTGATTGCGCATTTTGGTGGTGCGGTGTTGTTCTGGGGGTTGGCGCTGGCCTGCGTTCCGATCGGGTTGTTGGGGTATCGGGTGTTGCGAGTGAGTCAGCCTGCGGTGGTGCCAGCAACCTCCACGGTGTGACATTTGCCCCATGTGGGAGCGAGCTTGCTCGCTCCCACATGGGGCTATGGGGGTTTCAGGCCTTAGGCTGTTTGCCGAGAATGGTCACGCGTTCGCCATAGCGCGAGTGCGGGAAGTAATCCCAGACCGCGTGATGCTGGGTGCAGCGGTTGTCCCAAAACACCAGGGTGTTCGGCGCCCAGCGCACGCGGCAGCTAAGGATCGGTTCCCGTGCGATCAGGTCGAACAGCATGCTCAACAGCATCTGACTCTCGCCACCGGACAACTGGACGATGTGCGAGGTAAAACCCGAATTGACGAACAGCGTCTTGCGCCCGGTTTCCGGGTGCCGCACCACCATCGGGTGTTCGGTCTTGGGCAGGTTGGCCGGTGGCGTGAAGCCTTTCCACGGAATCTCGCCATCATGGATCGCGGTCAATTCGCCGAGAAACTGCTGCAGCGCCGGCGACAGCATTTCAATCGCCAAATGCATGTTGGCGAACAGCGTATCGCCGCCCGTGCCGATGGCCGGGGTTTCCTTGACGTACAGCATCGAGCCCATGGACGGTTCCAGGTCTGCGGTGCCGTCGGTGTGCCAGGTTTCCCCTGCAACGAAGCGCGACTGCGCGTTGGCACGGATCACCACCAGTTCCGGGTCATCGCCATCGATGTCCTCCACCGGCAGCGCCCGCAGTTCGCCGAACAGTCGGCAAAAGGCTTTGTGCTGCTCCACCGTCAGGTGCTGGTCACGAAAGACCAGGACATGATTCTCCAGGAAGGCCCGGCGCACCTCGGCGAGCTGTTCTTCGCTCAACGGTTGCGACAGGTCAACACCGCTGACCTCGGCACCGATGATCGGTGTCAGACGGTCCACGGTGATGCGGTTGTGGGGCGCCCGGGATTGCCCCGCAATGCGCTCGATAGCCTTCAATGCCAATTGATCCATGTTCCCTCACCTTATTATTTGTATGGCTGATCACCAAACCCTGTGGGAGCGAGCTTGCTCGCGATAGCGGCGGTCCAGGCAATACCGATGTTGAATGTCTGACCGCTATCGCGAGCAAGCTCGCTCCCACAATGGGGGTGCTGTGTTCAATCTTGAACTGGCAGATCCTTAAGCGACCGTGGCCGCATATCAGTCCAGTGTTCCGCGATGTAATCCAGGCAAACCTGGCGCTCGCCGCGCTGCCCCGCTTCAGTCCAGCCGCTGGCCATCGGCTTGCCCGCCGGCCACAAGGCGTACTGCCCTTCCTCGTTGCGGACCACCTCGAATTGCGGGTTGGTTTCACTCATGCTGTTCGCCCTCCTCGGGTTGCGAATCGGTGCTGATGATGTCGGCGAGCACCCGCGCCCACTGGCCGGCCACGATGCCGTAGTGATCGGTGTCCAGCCGTTGCCAGCTTAGCAACCGAGGGAGCAAACCCTGCCAGGTGTGTTTCAGGTCTTCGGTGTTCCGCGCAGTGCCCACGCCATAGGGATTGGCCTGTGCCGCGATGAACAGACGCACGGACGTGGTCGGCAACGCGGGTGGCTGAAACGCCGCCATGCTCGCGATGTTGTGGTTGCAGCAACGGGTCAGGCGCTGCAAATAGACCTGCCGCTCTTCCGGAAAGGCCCGACCGACAGCGTCTGGCCAACGCTGGGCAAACTCGAGCTGGAACACCTGTTCGATCGCCTGATCATCAATGCTCGCCAGTTCCGCTCCGGCATCGGGCGCAGGCGGGTCGATCAGGTACAGCAGCGGTTGCCTGACTCCCGACGTCTGCGCCAAGCTGCACATCGACTGCGCGACCCAGGCGCCGAACGACCAACCGGCCAGACGCCAAGCGCCGCCGTTCGGCTCCCGGGCCTGCAGCGCTTTCAGATAAAGCGCGGCGCGTTCGGCGAGGCTGATGTTCGGCAAATCCGGCAAGCGCAACGCCGGATCGGCAATTACACACACGCCCAAATCAGGATGCAGCGCCGACACCAGTTCCCGATAAGCCTGCACATCGCCGCCCACCGGGTGAATCAGGTACAGCCACTCACGGCCGGCCCCCGCGTGCCATTGATCAATCTGCACTGCATCGGCCCAGGTGTCTGGCGCAGTGGTCGCCATACAGATCGCCGCCGCATCCACCAGTGCCAGGATCTCTTGCAGGCTGACCTTGTGACTGAATTGCGAGAGCTGGAACACTTCGCCCGTCGCCGCTTGCAGTTCATCGATCAGGTCCAGCAACGTCAGGGAATCCGCCCCCAGTTCGTACAGCGAATCGTCGTCTTCGAGGGTGGTCACGCCCAGCCATTTGCACACACAGTCGTGCAGATGACGATGCAGATCCAACACTTCAGGCACATTGACCGGCGCAGTCACAGCACCATGGCGCACTGGATAAAAACGCCGTGCGCTGTCGATTCCTGTGGTCGAGATCAGCAGTTGCGGCAGTTGGGCCGCCATGGCCAGGTCGAACACCCGACAGCCCTCTTGCGCCGACAAACCGACCGTGAGGTGTTGCTGATGCACGGCATCGCCAGCCCCGCTGGTGGTGCCCATGCCGATGTCGCGCCAGATGTCCCAGTTGATGCCCAGGCGCACGCAATCGCGGGTGGCGTCCGGGCGGTAATGGGTGAAGCCGTCGAGCACCGCGCTGGCGGCGCAGTAATCCAGATGCCCGGCGCCTCCGAACAACGCCGACATCGACGAGCAATACAGCACGAATCCCGGTTTCATTTCGGCGATCAAGGCCTCGACCGCGAGCATGCCACGAGTTTTGGCCGCCATCGCCTCGCCCAATTGGCGGGCGTCACGCTGGCGAATCAGGCTGCCCGCACCGACACCGGCGGCGTGGATCACCCCGGCAAAACGCGGGTAACGCCGGGACAGTCGGTCGAGCACGTTGGGCCAGTTGGCCAGGTCGGCGATGTCGGCCTGCACGCAATCCACCCGCGCACCATACGCCGCCAACGCCGTCGGCAATTCACCGCTACGCGAGAGCACGACCACCCGCCGTTGCGGCGCCTGCAACAGGTGTTCGGCCAGCGTGCGACCGATACCGCCCGTGCCGCCCAGCACCAGGAACGTGCCGTCCATGGGCAACCTGTTCGACAGTGAATCCGTGGCCGGCAATGGGCTGGCAAGCAATCGTGGCTGCCACAGGTAACCGTCGCGAACCGCCATGCGCCGTGGCAATACCGCCGGGTCAGCCAGCAACGTCGCGAGTTCCTGTGCAGCCAATCGGGACGTCGGCCAATCCAGCCAGTGACACTGCACCGGGTATTCCTGAGGCACCACTTCGGTGATGCCGGCCAGCGCTGCCAGTTCAGGGCGCGCCACTTCACCGTCCACCGAACACGCCTGCCACGACATCAGCCACAGCCTCAACCTCGTCGTCCGTGGGGTTTCTCCCCAGGCCTGCATCAAGGCGCTGATCGTGTCCAGACCGGCCCACTGCGCTGCCGCGAGGCTTTGCTCATTCACCGGGCCTGTCACCGACAGCGGCAAGGCATGCAGCCAATCCAGCTCGCCCAAGGCGCCCCCAATCACTTCGTCGACCAAGCGGCTCAGGGCCGGGACGTCCAGCGGATCTAGCTCGAAACGATCCGGGCCGAGTTGCTTGAAGCCATTGCCGGCGCGCACCTGAATCACCCGCTGATAAACGCCATTCAGGCCTTCCAGCAACGTCGCGTCGGGTGCATCGTTGCTGCAGATGATCAGCGCTTCACGCCGTTCGGTAATCGCAACCGTGTTCAAGCGCCGCACGCGCACCCACTGCCGTTGGTAGAACCAGTCGGCCAAGGGTTGTCGCTCAATGAGCATTGCGCTTTCAGGCTCAGCCACAGCGACAGTCTGGAACCGGAAGGTCTCCAGATCGAAAGACGACGGCGGCAGATCCCACGGTGGTGGCGCCGAGCGCTGCAGCCAGTCGATGGTTGCACCGTCATACCACGCGTCTATCAGTGCCTCGGTTGAATGCCCATCGGCTTTCAATCGCACGCCCGACACGCTCACTTCCTTGATCGACGAAGTGTGCAACACCTCCCCCGGCCGATACACCATCGCCAAGCGCCAGCGCAATTGACGACGACCGGATTGCAGGTGACTCAGCAGCGCATCGTGACGCTTTGGGAAAGCGTTCAAATACCCTTGAATCGCCGCCACATCGCGCAGCAACGCCGAACGGCTGTGGGCCGAGATCATCAGACACGGCAACACGTCCTCAGCCAACACTTCATCCTGCTGCGCCGCACCGACAATCACATGCGCATTAGTCCCACCAATGCCAAAACTGCTGACCCCCGCCAAACGCCGCCGACCTTCTGGCCATGGCCGCGACGTGGTCGGTATGTAAAACGGCGAATTCGCGAGGTCGATTTGCGGATTAATCCGGCCAAAACCGAGGTTCGGCGGCACCACGCCATGGAACACCGCGAGGCTCGCACGAATCAGCCCGACCACCCCGGCCGCCGCGCCCAAATGGCCGATCTGGCTTTTCACCGACGCCAGGGCGCAGTTGCCGGCCGGGGCATCGCCGAAGGCCTTGCTCAACGCCGCGACCTCGATCGGGTCACCGAGTAAAGTGCCAGTGCCGTGGGCTTCGATGTAGCCAATGTCGGCGCCGGTCAACCCGGCCTTGGCCAACGCTTCGCGGATCACCGCGCTCTGCCCGGCCGCCGACGGTGCGGTGTAACTCATCTTGTCGCGGCCATCGTTGTTCAGCGCCGAGGCTTCGACCAGCGCATAAATCCGGTCGCCATCGGCGCGGGCCCGGGCCAGGGGTTTGAGCACCACCACGCCATAACCACTGGCGCCGATAGTGCCGCTGGCGTCATCGCTGAACGGCCGGCACAGGCCATCACTGGAAAAGATGTGCTGCGAGCGATGGCGATAACCCTCGGTCAGAGTCGGGTCGATCAGCACACCGGCCGCCAGCATCACATCACTGTCACCCTGGCGCAGCATCGCACTGGCCAGGTGCACGCCAATCAGCGAACTGCCGCACGCTGCCTGCACGCTCATGGCCGGGCCGGTGAGGTTAAGGTGGTAGGCGGCTTTGGTCGCCAGGAAATCCTTGTCGTGGTGCAGCGCCATCTGGAAACCGTCCGGCAAATCACCGTCGGCGGTCTCGCGCAACATCTGCTGGAAGTAAGTGGTTTCGCCACAACTGGCGATCAGGCCGATGCGCGGACCTTCGGCGGACGGCGTGATCGCCGCGTGTTGCAACGCCTGCACACAGGCCATCAACAAATGCCGCTGTTGCGGGTCCATCAGGCGCGCTTCCTGACGACTGATGCCGAAATATTCGGGGTCGAAATCGAGCATTCCAGCGAGTTGACTGCGGGCACCGACGCGCCCTTCAGCCGCCTCGAAATGCTCGATACCCAACTCGCCGCCCTGCACCATCGCCCAGAACTCATCGAGGTTTTGCGCTCCGGCGACATTGACCGCCATGCCGATGATTGCCATCGGCTGCTGGCCGAGATCCGCTTGGCGAACACGCTCAAACGGGGCCGATGGCGCGCTGGACAAATGCGCCGCGAGCCGTCGCACTGTCACCTGCTCGAACAGGTCGGCCATCGCCACTGTGTGCGGCAATTCCTGGTTGTAGCGGGCGTGCAGGCGCATCAGGCCGAGGCTGGTGGCGCCAGCTTCGAAGAAGGTTTGATCGGGCTCGATTTCCCGGCCGATCACAGCGTTGAACAACTCGCTCAGTTGCTGCTCCAGCGGGCTCAACGCAGTGGCCAGAGTTGTCGAACGACGTCGCTCCAACGCCTCGCCCAAACCGCTCAAGGCCTTGCGGTCGATTTTGCCACTGGGCGTACGCGGCCAGGCGTCAATCCGTCGGTATTCGTCGATGCGTACGTGGGCCGGCAGTTGCCGGGCGACCTGACGATCCAGCGTCTGTGCCGTCGCCGGTTCGCCATCCAGTTGCAGGTACGCGATCAGGCTCGGCGGATCGGCCTGGACCGTCACCACCGCGTTGATCACTTGCGGCACCTGCATCAGCGCCGCTTCGATCTGCCCCAGTTCTAGGCGATGACCGCTGAGTTTGATCTGCTGGTCGTCACGCCCCAAATAATGCAGGCAACCGTCAGGGTCAGACCAGGCCAGATCGCCGGTGCGATAAAACAGTCGAGTGTCACCTTCAGCTTGCGGCAGTTCGATAAACCGCGCCGTGTTCAGCGCCGGATCGGCGAGGTAGCAGCGGGAAATCATCGGCCCGGCCACCAGCAGGTAGCCACGGCTGCCGTTCGGCACCGGGCGGTCGTGCGCGTCCACCAACAACAATCGGGCATTGCTGACGGCGTGGCCAATCGGTGCCCGCAGCGGCCAGTCACGGGCGGTCGGCGGCAAGCGATACGCGCTGACCACGTGGGTCTCCGTGGGGCCGTAGTGATTGAACAGCGTCGCCAGCGGCAAACCGCCGAACCAGGTTTTCAGCGCGTCGG
>NZ_LT607579.1:1620-25993 GCF_900095275.1 Pseudomonas sp. UMAB-40 | reverse complement strand
ACCACTTCGCGCAGTGCCGGCGGGTACACGCCTTGGGCGACGGCGGTTTGCGCCAGGTGCTGCAACGCCACGCACGGCAGGAACAGGCGTTCGATCCGCGCTTCAACCAGATACGCCAACAACGCCTGGGCATCCTGGCGCCAGCGCGGCGTGATCAGGTGATAGGTGCCACCGCCACACAAGGTGCCGAAGATCTCCTGAAATGACACATCGAACGACAACATGGAAAACTGCAAGGTCACCGATTTCGCCGGCAACTGGCCTTCGGCGCGCTGCCATTGCAACAGGTTGCACAGGGTCCGATCCGGCACTTGCACACCCTTGGGCGTGCCAGTGGAGCCGGAGGTAAACAGCGTGTACAACGCGCGTTCACCGGCATGACGCGGACGTTCGAACGCTTGGGCTTGGTCGCTCAGGTCCACCCGATGCCGAGCAAAACGCGTGGCAGCGAGGTTTTCCAGCGCCGCCTCGGTCGCGGAGCTGAACAACAGGCAATGCGGATTCGCCTGCTCCAGCACCTGACGCTGTACGGCCAGTGGATAACCGGGATCGAGCGGCACGGCGGTCAGGTTGAGTTTGGCCAGGGCCAGCAAGGCAACGATGTGCTCGACCGAGGCTTCGAGAAACAACACCACATGCAGCGGCGTGTTGTCCTGAGTCGGCAGCGGATGACGCTCGATCAAGGTCGCCGCCAAGGTGTCGGCCAACCCATTCAGTTCGGCATAGCTCACGCGCTGCTGGCCGGCAACCAATGCGGTGGCGTCCGGAGTGCAAAGCACCTGATGCTCGAGCCAGTCGGCCAAGGTGTTGAACGGCGGCGTACCGTTGGCGCCTTCGCTGGCCACCGGCAGGTGACGGCGATAAGGACTGAGCAGATCGTCGAGGGTCGCTGCCGGGGATTCCAGCAACAGGTCGAGGCCACGGCAGAACAGGTCATTCACCGCGTGCATCTGCGCTTCATCGAAGTAGCTGCACTGATATTCCCACCAGCATTCAGCCCCCACGACAAGCAAGGTCAGCGGGCATTTGGCCTGTAACAGCTCGCTGAACTCCAGCGTCGCGTGCAAATTGGAGCCCGCCAGCGCGGCGTAATCGGTGTTTTCCAGCACGAACATAAAATCGAACAACGCCGTGCCCGACGACAACCGCAGGTCTTCCACCACATCCGCCAACGCGACGTCCTGCAACGCCAGCACCTCGCGCACGGTGGCGGTCTGGCGACGCAATTGCTCGTCCAGCGCCAGTGCATTGTCGACAGCGGTCGGGATCAGCACGGTGTTGGCAAACATGCCCAACGTCGCTTCGAATTCCGCCAACGGCCGGTTCGAAACCGGGCTGGCGATCCTTGGCCGTTCACACCCGGTCAGGGCGTACAGGCTCCAGGCGAAGACACTGAACAGCACTTCAAAACGAGTCAAACGTTGTTGGCTGCAAAAACGCTCAAGAGCGGCGCTACGCTGGTCACCCAATGGCTGGCGATAGAGCCTGGCGTCCGGGCTGACGGCACCCATCGGCAGCAGCGAGGGTGACGGAGCTTCCTGCTGGCGGTGCAATTGCGCCAGGGCCCGACGCTGGCCGCGATAATGCGCGTCGACGCTCCATTGACCCTGCCACAGGCCAAACTCCAGCGTGGTCAGCTGTGGCGCCGGTTCGGCACTGATGTGCCCGTGCACGGCGTTTTCATATAGCTGCGTCAGGTCGTCGAACAACAGGTTCATCGACCAGCCATCGACGATGATGTGGTGCAGATTCAGCAGCAACCGGCAACTGCCATCGGCGAACGGCAATACCCAGGCCTGGAACAGCGTCGGTGTGGCCAGATCGAACGGCGTACCAAATACCAGCGCGGCGAAGGCTTGCCAGGTGTCTTCATTGAAATGCCCCGGCTCGAAGCTGCGACAAACCGGACCTTGCTCGGCGAATACTTGGTCGAGGCCATCGGCGCCAGACACGAATGCCGTGCGCAATGCCGGATGACGCGCCGCCAGTTGCCCCACGGCCTGCGCCAGCGCCGATACATCGACACCGGCAGCTAGATGCAGAATCAGCGGCACGTTATAGGCCGTCGAAGCAGGTGTGCGTTGTTGCATCAACCACAAGCGGCGTTGCTCCGCGGTGGCCGGCAGTCGGCGTGCGCGGCTGATGGGCGGCGCGGGAGGATAGACCGGCGCGTTGAGCTGCTCGCCGCTTAGCTGTTCAGCCAGTGCCACGAACGGCTCGCTCAACAGCGTAGCGATGGCAATTTCGCGCTGCCAGTGCGAGCGAATCGCCGAACGCAGGCGCATAGCTTTGAGCGAATCGCCGCCACTGCCGAGCCAGTCGTCGTGCGCGCCCAATGTCGGTTGGCCAAGCAAAGTTCGAACTTGCTCCAGCAGCCAATTGAGGGCCGGCGAAGCATCGCCATCACTCGCCTCGACCGCAGGCCGCCACGGCGTCAACGGCTGTGCCAGCAAGGCGTCGCGGTCGATTTTTCCATTGGCCGTCAGGGGCAGGCGTTCCAGCAAAAACAAACGGTGCGGACGCATGTACGACGCCAGTCTCGCCCGCAAATGGGCGTCGAATTCTACGTAGTCCAAACCGTCGCGCGGCACGATAAACGCCAGCAACTGATGATCTTCGGCAGCCTGACGCCGGGTGCAGACATACGCCTGCGCCACTTGCGGGTGCTCCAGAATCTGCAGCTCCACCTCGCCCGGTTCGATGCGAAAACCGCGTACTTTTACCTGCCGATCAACCCGGCCGATGTACTCGACCAGCTCTTCGGCATTGACCCGCACCCGATCACCGGTTCGGTAATGCACCTGGGCGCCTCCGTCGAGTTCGGCCAGGCGTACAAAGCTGCGGGCAGTGTCCTCGGCTCTGTTGCGATAGCCACGGGCGACACCGCTGCCACTCAGGTACAACTCGCCGACTTCACCAACCGCCACCGGCCGTTGTTGCTCATCCAGCACTTGCACGCCAGTGTCCGGCAATGGCCGACCAATCGGTACCGCGAGGCCGTTGAAGTCCCGCGTAATCGGGAAACACACCGCAAACGTGGTGCATTCGGTGGGGCCGTAGACGTTGAAGATCTGGCAATCACTGTCAGGATTCGCCCGATACCAGGCGCGCACGGCAACCGCGCTGATTTGCTCGCCACCGATCAGCACCTGACGCAGGCTGGCGAAGCACGAAGGAAACTCCGCGCTCAAGGTGTTGAACAGAGAAACGGTCATGAACAGGTTATCGACCCGCTGCTCTTCCAACACCCGGGCCAGACGTTGCGCATCCAGCACGTCGTGATCGGCGATGATCACGCAGCAACCGCCATTGAGCAGCGGCGCCCACAGTTCGAAACAGCACGCATCGAAGGCCGGATTCGACAGGCAGGCAAAACGGTCCGCTGGACGAATCTCGATATAGCCCTCGGTTTGGGTCAGGCGCAGCAGGCCCCGTTCGCCGACCTCCACCGCTTTCGGTTTGCCGGTGGTGCCCGAGGTGTAGAACAGGAAACTCACGTCGGAGAAAGTCTCAGCCAACGGTTGCGGCGGATGGTCCGGGTGGTCCAGCAGCGCCTCGACGCTCGTCTGCCAAAGCGAGGGTGTCGGGGTCCATTCCTCATCCAGGGTAATCAGCCCCACGCACGCGGCATCGGCGAGCATCAAGTCCCGGCGCTTGGTCGGGCTGGCACGGTCCAGCGGCACCACCACGGCGCCGACTTTCAATGCGCCGAGTATCGCCGCGAGCCATTGCCAAGAACGCGGTAGGCACAGCGCAAGGGATTGCCCCGGTTGCACGCCACGCGCCTGTAAACCACGGGCAATGCGCTCGCTGGCGCTGGCCAGTTCGGCGTAGGTCAGCCGTACGTGCTGGTCGATCACCGCCAGGGCTTGGGGATCGCGGCGCACTTGCCCGGCAAATTGAGCGAGCACTGTGAGCATCTGTGGTTTCTGCGAATTCATCATTTCGCCTCCTGCGCGTCGAAGCTTTGCAGCTCCTGCTTGAGGGTCTGCGAGACCCGGTGCACTTCAGCGGTTTCGAGCATGTCCCAGTGACCGCCGTTCACCAGTTTCGCCAGATAGCCGTCGCCGGCACGCCGACGCCAGAAGCCGCGCAGCTCATGCAACTGCTGGCGACTGAAACCTTCCCGGGCCTGGATCAGCACCACGCGACCGGCGCGCGGCGCGCATTCGTAGCCGGCCATGGCCAGACGGTTGTGGTTGTAGAGGAGGAAATAACGCTCGACCTGCGCGTCTTCGATGCCGGGGTACATGCCGTTGAAGCGCACCAGTTTGTCGCGGAACTCGGCCATATCGACGGTGCCGATCTGTTGCCGGAAACCCGGATCATCCGAGCCTTGTGTATCGAGCAATACCACGGTCACTTGGCGATTTCCGGCTGCTGTCAGGCGCCGGGCCATCTCATAAGCGACCAGACCACCGAAGGACAGCCCAGTGAGCACCAGCGGTTGCGTCGCCAAGGGTTCGATCAGACGTAAATAGGCCTCGGCCATGGCTTCGACCGTCGGCTCGGTAGCCTCCCCCGGGTTCAATCCCGGAGATTGCACGCCGTAGACACCGACCTCTTCCGGCAGCACTTTGGCCAGGGACAAGTAACAAAACGCAGTGCCGCCCGCCGGGTGAATGCACACCACATTGCGCTGGCCTGCACCGCGACGGAATTCGATCAGGTTGCTCTGCACCGCCGCCGGACTGGCCCCGGCGCGCAACCAGCCGCCCAGGGCTTCGATGGTCGGGTAGCCGAGCACCACGCGCACCGGCACTTCGACGGCGAACGCCTGGCCGATCTGGTGGGCCATTTTGATCGCCGCAATGGACGTCCCGCCAACATTGAAAAAGTTGTCGCGAATGCCGATCTGGGTCGCCAGCAACAAACCTTTCCAGATTTGGTACAGGGTCAGTTCGATGTGGTCCCGTGGGCTGCTGAGGTTGACCTGACGATTGGCCAGGTCTTGATCGGCCAAGGTTGTCAGGGCCACGCGATCGACTTTGCCATTGGCGGTCAGCGGCAGTGTGTCGAGCCACAGATAGGCGCTCGGCAATACCGCACTCGGCAACGTGGCCGCCAAGTGCGCGTGCACCGTCGCCTCATCTGGGGTTTCCATCACCGCACAACAGGCCACCAGCCGTTGGTTCTGCGCCGTGTCGCCGACCATCAGCACCACGGCGGCGCGGATGTCGGCGAAGGCTTCCAGCCGCGCTTCAATCTCGCCCAGTTCCAGGCGTACGCCGCGCAACTTGACCTGGAAGTCGTTGCGACCGAGGAATTCCAGCTGGCCATCCGGGCGATAACGCGCCAGATCGCCGCTGCGATAGAGCCGGTCACCCGGCACGAACGGGTTATCGATAAAACGCTCAGCCGTAAGTTGCGCCAGTCCCAGATAACCACGCGCAACACCGACGCCACCGATGTGCAATTGCCCGGTCACGCCCACCGGCACCGGCGCATCGCGCTCGTCCAGCACGTAGAAACGGTTGTTGGCGATCGGCCGGCCAATCGGCACTTTCAGGGCCGGCACTTCGGCGCCGGGCTCCAGGGTCCAGACGCTGTTGATCACCGTGGTTTCAGTCGGTCCGTAAACATTGTGCAAACGGGCATGCGGCAGTCGTTCCTGAAAGCGCCGGGCCAGGGCCGGCGACAGCTCACCGCCGCCGCTGAAGACGTCGGTCAGCTCGGTGCACAGGCTGACCTCATCGACCTCAAGAAACAGTTGCAGCATCGCCGGCACAAACACCAGCGTCGTGACCCGCTGCTCGCGCACCACTTTCGCCATATAGCCCGGCTCCAGATGACCACCGGGACGCGCGACAACCAGACGCCCGCCCGTGGTCAGCGGCCAGAAGGTTTCCCAGGCCGAGGCGTCGAAACCGAAGGGAATCTTGTGCAGCATCACCCCGGTTTCGCCGCAGACCTGGGAGCACCACAACAGCAGATTGCTCAGGCCACGATGGGCAACCATCGCGCCCTTGGGCAGCCCGGTGGTGCCCGAGGTGTAAATCACATAGGCGAGGTGATCGGGCGTGACACCGACACTGCGCGGGTCGGGGTTGTCCGGCGACAGCCCGGCCCAAAGCGCGGCATCGGCCTTGAGGTCGATGATCGGCGCTTCCCAGGTTGCGCCCTGCTGCGCCTGGCGCAATACCGCGAGCGCCGACCCGTGGGTCAGCAGCACCGCCGGCGTGCTGTCGCCCAGCATGTGGCTCAGGCGCCCGACCGGGTAATTGGGGTCCAGCGGCACATAGGCACCGCCGGCCTTGAGCACCGCCAGCAACGCCACCGGTAATTCCAGTGAGCGCTCGACACACACCGCCACCCGCACGTCCGGGCCGACACCGAGGCTGCGCAAGTGCTGCGCCAGTCGATTGGCCTGGGAATTCAACTCCCGGTAGCTCAGGGTTTCCGCTTCGAACGCCACTGCACAGGCTTGCGGGTTGCGCGCGACTTGGGCTTCGAACAATCGATGCACGCAATCGGCCGATTGCGTCAGCGGTGCGGCACGGTTCCACTCCACCAGGATTTGTTCGCGCTCAGACTCGGGTAATAGCGATAACGCGCCGATTGGCTGCTTGGGGTCTTGGGCGATGTGCTCGAGCAACTGCCGGTAATGCCCGCTCAGGCGTTCAATGCTCGCCACGTCGAACAGGTCGGTGTTGTATTCCACCAACAGGTTCAGGCGCCCTTCCCGTTCGACCCACTCAAACGCCAGGTCGAACTTGGCCGTGGCGCTGCTGGTGCTGTAGGGCGACAGGCTCAAACCGGGCATTTCCAGGTTGCCACCGGGAGTGTTCTGCAACACCAGCATGACCTGGAACAACGGCGAATGAGCGGTATCGCGCCGCGGGTTGACGGCCTCGACCACCCGATCGAACGGCACGTCCTGTTGGGCGTGAACGTCGAGCATCTGCCCGCGCACGTCACGCAGCAGTTCGGCGAAGGTTTGCTGCGGATCCAGGTGTTGGCGGACCACCAACGTGTTGACGAAGTGCCCGATTAGCGGCTCGATTTCCGGGCTGCTGCGGTTGGCGAATGGCGTGCCGATACACAGATCCTGCTGACCGCTATGCCGCCACAGCAACACGGCCAGCGCACCCATCAACACATTGAACAAAGTGCCCTGGGTTTGCCGGGCCAGCCCATTGAGTTCGCGCAGCGTGTTGCCGTCGAGGGATGAGCTGAACGTGGCGCCGGCATAACGCTGCACCAGTGGCCGAGGCCGGTCGGTGGGGATGGTCGAAAGTGCCGGCGCGTCGGCCAGCGTGCGCCGCCAGTAATCGAGTTGCGCGGTTAACGCATCCCCCCCGAGACGTTGCTGCTGCCAACAGGCGTAGTCGGCGTATTGCACCGGCAACGGCGCGAGGCTCGACGGTTCGCCGCGCAGGTATTCGCCGTACAGGGTGGCGACTTCGTGCAGGATCACGCCCATCGACCAGCCATCGGCGATGATGTGGTGCACGCTGTATAGCCATAGATATTCGTCGTCGGCCAGGCGTAGCAACGAAGCTCGGAACAGTGGGCCGGCGGCCAGATCGAATGGCGCGCGGGCGTCGTGATCAACTGCCATTCGCACCTGCTGCTCGCGTTCGGCGGCTGGCAGGTCGCGTAGATCGGTCACATGCAGCGCGAGCGGCATCGCCGGATGGACCACTTGACGCGGTTCGCCATCTACACTGCAAAACGTCGTGCGCAGGATTTCGTGGCGCTGGATCAGTTCGTTCAGCGCCCGCTCCAGCAGCGGAACTTCCAGCGCCCCCTTGAGGGTCACCGCCGTGGGCACGTTGTAGAACGCGTTGCCCGGTTCCAGTTGATCGAGAAACCACAGTTGCCGTTGTGAAAACGACAGCGGCCAGTGCGCTTCGCCGCCGGCCCTTGAAGGAATCGCAGCGGCGTCATGGCCACCAAGCAGCGCAATCAGTTCAGGTTTGTGCAGCTTGAGCGCTTGCAACATCTCTTCTGTCAGAAACCCGCGAGGCGCCTTGCAGCGTAGCTTGTCGCCGTCCACTTCAAGGACCACGGCGTGACGCGCGAACAGCTCCAGCAATTGATAGGCGTTCATACCTCAAATTCCTCCATGTCGCTGTCGTCACTGGGCTGGTCGGGCGCAAAAGCCTCGACTGGGGCGCGGTGTTGCTCATCCGTGGTACGCAGGCCACCGACCATCGAGTAGATCAATTGATGGCTCGGCCCGAGGTCGAACAGCGTCGGCAACTGCGCCTCCTCGATCGAGCCCACGCCGCACAGGCCCAGGCCTTGTTCAACGGCGGTCATGCTCAGCAATTGCGCGATGGCGCCGGTTTCGATGTGGCAGAAGTCGCGACTGCGCTCGCCGTACAGCGGACGGATCGCGGCCATGTCGGCGATGAAAAACAGCGAGAACGCGGCGTTTTCGTATACCGGTCGATTGACGAAATAGTCATAGGTGTCCGGGTCGAGCACCCCACTGTCGAGGGCCAGCAACCGGTGCTCGCGCGGGTCGTAGTAATACGCGCCGCCGGGCACGCCGAGCACCCGGTCCGGCTTGACGTACAGGTACGCCTGGATCGGGTACAAACCGCCGGCCGACGGGAACTGGTATTTCACCTCGCCGTCGAGTTGACCCTGAGCAAGTGCCGCCAATAGTTCGGCAAAGGCGCGGGTTTCAATCGGTAGCGCGGCGTATTGACGCACCGAGCGGTAATCGCTGAAACGCTGGGCGAATGCCGGGGATTGCGGCAACGTCAGCGCCACACTCGGCGTCGCCTGGGCAAAGGTCCGACGCCCACGCTGATCAGCCTTGAACAGCACGCGCTGTTGCGGATCCTCGATGACTTCCTCGGGACTGTTCGGACGCTGTTGCGCATTACTCACCAGTTCCTGGCGCGCCAGGCTCTGGCGGTACATGCCTATCAGGTGCAGCAAGGTCGGTTGCGCCAACAGTTGCGCCACGTGCGGACGGAAACGCAGTTCGCTGGACAACGCATTACTGATGCGCACGATGTCGATCGACGTCGCGCCGAGGTTCAGCAGGTTGGCGTTGCCGGCGATGGCGTCGCACTTGAGCACGCCTTGCACAATCGCCACCAGCCGTTGTTCCTGCGCGCCATCGACTTCCAGCGCCGGGCCGGATTCTTGCTGTTGCGAGGGCTCCGGCAGACGTTTTTTGTCGACCTTGCCGTTGGACGACAACGGCCAAGCGTCCACGAAGGTGAACGACGACGGCACCATGTACGCCGGCAGTTTGTCCGCCAGGTACTGGGCGAAGTCACTGGCCTGCAACGCCGGATCGGCCTTGAGCACATAGCCGGCCAGGCGTTTTTCGCCGAGCGTGCTGCCGAGGATTTGCACTACGGCACCTTGTACGCCGGGGTGGCGATTGAGCGCGGCTTCGATCTCGCCCAACTCGATGCGATAACCCTGGACCTTGACCTGATTGTCTTCGCGGCCGAGGAATTCAATGTTGCCGTCCGGGAGCAAACGCCCGAGGTCGCCGGTGCGGTACAGGCGTTCGCCGGTCAGCGGGTGCGGGAAGAAACTGCCAGCGCTGAGTTTTTCATCGCGCCAGTAGCCCTGAGCCAGGCCGATGCCACCGATATACAACTGCCCCGCAACCCAGGTCGGGCGCACTTGCAGCGCTTCGTCCAGCACGTAAAAACGCTGGTGATCGAGGGCCTTGCCGTAAGGAATGCTGCGCCACGCCGGGTCGACGTGTTGCACCGGGTAGCAGATCGACCAGATCGAGGCTTCGGTGGCGCCGCCGAGGCTGAACAGTTGCGCCGACGGCTGCAACGCCCACAGTCGTTGCGGCAGGGTCAGGGGAATCCAGTCGCCGGAAAGCATCGCCACCCGCAGACTGGCCGGCAGCGTGCCGCCCTCGCCCTCGACGTATTCAAGCAGCATGCCAAGCAACGCCGGCACCGAGTTCCACAGGTTCACCTGATGACGCTCGATCAAGTCCCGCCAGTGCGCCGGATCGAGGGCCAGTTGCGGCTCAAGCACCACCACCGCCGCGCCGACGGCCAGGGTGCCGAAGAAGTCATACACCGAGAGGTCGAAACTCAGCGACGAAATCGCCAGCACCCGATCCGCCGGGCCGACGGCAAAGCGTCGGTTGATGTCGAGCAAAGTGTTGACCGCGCCGCGATGGTCGATGACCACGCCTTTCGGTTGGCCAGTGGAACCGGAGGTGTAGATCACGTAGGCCAGATCGGTCGGTGCAACGTTGACCGGTTGCAACGGCGCGTGTTCGACCATGACGTCATCGGTCACGGCGATGGCGCTGACCTGCACAGGCCACTCGATCACGCCGAGCAGCGCCGGTTGGGTCAGCACCAGGCTGACTTCGGCCCGCTCAAGAATGTGCCGCACCCGCTCCGCTGGCAGCGTCGGGTCAATCGGCAGGTAAGTGCCACCGGCGTACAGAATCGCCAGGGTCGCCACCACTTGTTCCCAGCCGCGCTCCATCATCACGGCGACCAGCCGATTGGGCACCACACCCTCGGCCTGAAGCCGCGCCCCCAGGGACCGTGCCTCCGTGCGCAATTGCCCGTAGGTGAGTTGCCGCTGCGCAGCGATCACCGCCACAGCGTCCGGCGTGATGAGCGCCTGACGCTCAAACAACTCGTGCATCAACGGCAACGCTTCTTGAGTGTCGAGGGGTGCCGGCAAACATGCCATCGGCAACAACTGTGGCGTGTTCGCTTCCCAGGCCGCCGGTTCCAGCAGACGATCCAGCAATGCGTTATAGGCGACGAACATTTCTTCGATCATGCCTTCCGGGAACAGCTCATCGATGCTGTCCCAGTTGAACAGCAAGCGTCCTTCCAGCTCCAGCAAGGTATGGTCGAGCCACACTTGCGGGGTCTGGGTGATGCTGTGCATATGCTTGGCGTTCAACGCGTCCGCGAGGTTGAACTCCGCCAGCTCAGGCGCCGCTTCCGACAACGTGCTGTTGAACACAATCGGCATCGCCGTCTGCTGCACGCCACGGGCCTGGGACAATTCCCGAAGTACCCGCACACCGCTGACCACCGAGTGATCGATGTCTTGCCACAACTGCGCCTGCACCGCCCGGGCCTTGTCGGTGAAACTCGCAGCCCCGGCAATGCTGACTTCCAGCAGCACCAAGGAAGTGAAGTCACCGATGATTTCATCGACGTCCGGGTGCAAAGGCAAGCGATTGAACAGCGGCAGGCTCAGGGTGAATCGCGGCTGTCGGCTCCACAGCGCCAGCACTTCGCTGAACGCGGTCAGGAGCATCACCGACGGCGTCACCGCGAATTGTTTGGCCACGGCTTTGAGCTGCGCCCACTGCGCCGCTGGCATGTCGCGGTCGCGGCGGGTGAAGTGCGGATTGCTGATGCTCTCCGGTTGGCGCACTAGCGGCAGGTCCGGCGCCGGCGCCAGGCTGGTGACCCGTTCGCGCCAGTAGCTCAACGCCTGCTCGTAACGAATGCCGCTGCGCAGTTGATGTTCGGCCAGCACGTAATCGCGGAAGGTCAGGCCTGGTTCGGGCAGGATCAGGTTCGGATCGACGTAAAACGCCATCAGCTCCCGGGCAAGAATCTGCGTACTCGCCGCATCGACAATCAGCGCATCCAGGCTGATGTGCAGATGGGTGATGTCGTCATCGAGCAACGACAGGCTGAATTCGAACAGCGGCCAGCAACTGGCGTCCAGCACTTGGTGGGACTGGCGCTCGCGGGTCGCTTGCAGGGTCTGTTGCGCGACCTCGGCAGGCACGCCGCGCAAATCGCTGCGGGGCATGCAGTAGGTCGGCACCTGCTCCAATACCTGTTGCGTGCCGTCGCTGAGAAACACCACGCGCAGCATGTCGTGGCGCTGGATCATGCGGTTCAGCGCCTGCTCGAAACGCGCGGCGTCGAAGTCAGGAATGCGCAGTTCTTCGTAGCCGTGGGCACTCACCCCGCCGAGGCTGACGGTGGCTTCGCGACCGAACCAGTAGGCTTGTTGAATATCGGTCAAGGGGAACGGCGCATGCCGGGCGCCGCGATCTGCCTCGATCTCCAGGAAGGCCGGGACGATTTGCGCGTCATCGCTGCGCCCAGCCTGCACTTGCGCCGCCAGATCCATCAGCACCGGAGTCTTGAACAGACTGCTCAAGGACAACTGCGCGCCCATGCGCTGGTTGATCGCGTAGATCATCCGGGTCGCCAGCAGCGAGTGGCCGCCGAGTTCGAAAAAGTTGTCGTGAATCCCGACCCGCTCGCACTTGAGCACCTCGGCCCAGATCTCGGTCATCTGCTGTTCGGTATGGTTGCGCGGCGCCACGTAAGTGGCCCCGGCGTTGCGTTCCGGCGCGGGCAATGCCTGACGGTCGAGCTTGCCGTTGCGGGTCAACGGCAACTGCGCCATTGACACCCAAGCGGAGGGAATCATGTGCTCCGGCAAGTGCCGTTGCAGTTCGGCGCGCAGTGTTTCGCTGGACGCCGGGCCGACCACGTAGGCCACCAGACGCTTGTCCCCCGCCACGTCTTCGCGCAACAACACCACGGCCTCCTGTACGCCCGGATGCTGTTGCAACAAGCTGTCGATCTCACCGAGTTCGATGCGGAAACCGCGCAGCTTGACCTGTTGGTCGATACGCCCCAGGTACTGCACGTTGCCGTCGGCCTGGAACTTCGCCAGGTCTCCGCTGCGGTACATGCGCGCGCCGGGTTTGGCGCTGAACGGGTCCGGCACGAAGCGTTCGGCAGTCAGGTCCGGACGATTCAGATACCCCCGGGCCAGGCACGCGCCGGCGATGTACAACTCACCTGCCACGCCGACCCGCACCGGGTTCATATCGACGTCGAGCACATACAGCCGCGCGTTGGCGATCGGTCGGCCGATCGGTGGCGCGTCCGGCCAGTGTTCGGCGTCGCTGCACGAGAGGCTGAACTGGCTGACCACATGGGTTTCGGTCGGGCCGTACTGGTTATGCAACTGCACGCCGCCGAGGCCTCGCACAAAGTCGCGCAGTTCATCGTTGATTTGCAGAGCTTCACCCGCCGTGACGATTTCACAGCCACCGGCCGGCATCGGCGCGTCGGCCTCGGTCAGTCCGGCGAGTTGCTGCAGCACGGCAAACGGCAGGAATGCGCGCTGCACGCCTTCGGCCACCAGGGTCGGACGCAGCGCGGCGAGGTCCTTGCGGCTGTCTTCGGTCATCAGCAACAAGCTGCCGCCCGAACACAAGGTGCTGCAGATTTCCTGGAACGACACGTCGAAATTCAGCGAAGCGAATTGCAAGACCCGGCCCGGTGCCTGCGCTTGATCAAGCTGCCAGGCGATCAGGTTATCCAGGGCGCGGCGGTTGTGCGCCACGCCTTTCGGGCGCCCGGTGGAGCCTGAGGTGTAGAGCACGTAGCCCAGATTATCGGGGCTGACGGCCACTCGCGGATCGGTGTCCGGACAGTGCGCCCAACGCTGCGCGTCGGTATCCAGACAGCAGGTGTTTGTGTCCGTGGGCAGAGCGTCGCGCAATGCGGATTGAGTCAGCAGCAAAGTCGGTGCCGCGTCGCTGAACATAAAGGCCAGACGCTCGCTCGGGTACGCCGGGTCGAACGGCACATACGCCGCGCCGGCCTTGAGGATTGCCAGCAGACCGATGACCATTTCCGGCGAACGTTCCAGGCACAGACCGACCCGGTGCTCGGGACGCACGCCTTGTTCGATCAGGTAGTGCGCAAGGCGATTGACGGCCTGATTCAGTGCGCCATAACTCAGTTGCCGGTCATTCGCGAGCAACGCCACCGCCTCTGGTTTTTGCCGGGCAACGGCTTCAAACCGCGAGACGCAATCGGGCATGGCCGAGGTGTCGCGCTCGGTGCGGTTCCAGTCGTGGACGATCTGTTGATGCTGTTCTTCGCTGAGCAAATCAACCGTGCTCAACGGCTGCTCGGGGTTCTCGACCATCTGGGTCAACACCCGGCGCAGATACTCGCCGAATTGCGCCACCGTGGCCGGTTCGAACAGGCCCGAGGCGTATTCCAGACCGCCGACAATCTGCCCGTCACGCTCGTGCAGCGCCAGTTGCAGATCAAACTTGGCCACGTGATGGCTGCTCTCGATCGGGCTGACCTCAAGCCCCGACAACACCAGATCCGAATCCTGATCCTGCTCCCAGGCAAACAACACCTGGAACAGCGGACTGTGGGCCAGGCTGCGAGGCGGGTTGAGCAATTCGACGACTTGCTCGAACGGCAGGTCCTGATGTTCCTGGGCCCCCAGCGCCACACGGCGCGCCTGTTGCAACCACTGCGCCACTGACGGCGAACCCGAGCGGGTCATGCGCAGTGCCAGGGTGTTGACGAAGAAACCGATCAGCCCTTCCAGTTCCTGCTGCGTGCGGTTGGCCGACGGCACGCCGATCACCACATCGGCTTGCCCGGACAGGCGCGACAGCACCAGCGACCACGCCGCGAGCAAAGTCATGAACAGCGTGGTGCCCTGTTGCATGCACAAAGCTTTCAACTGCGCGGTCAATGCCGGGTCGAACACCAGCGGCACGAAACCGCCGAGGTAATCCTGCACCGGCGGCCGTTTGTGATCGGCCGGCAGCTCCAGCAATACCGGCGCGCCGCTGAGGGTGTCGCGCCAGTAGCGGCTCTGCTCGGCCAGCACCTCGCCGGTCAGCCACTGGCGTTGCCATACGGCGTAATCCACATACTGCACGGGCAGTGGCGGCAACGGATCGTCGCGATCCTGAATGGCCGCTTCGTACAACAGGCCGAGTTCACGGGTGAGCACGCCCATCGACCAGCCATCGGAGATGATGTGGTGCTGGGTCAGCAGCAACACATGCTCGTCCTCCGACAACCGCACCAGACTGACGCGCATCAGCGGTCCACGGCTCAGGTCGAAGGGTTTCGCGCCTTCTTCGTCGATCAATTGCGTAAGACGCGCTTCGGGTTGGCCTTGCAGGTCAACCACCGACAGCTTGATGAACTGCCAGAGCGCCGCGACCAGTTGCCGCCCTTCCCCTTCAACCGCGATGAACGTGGTGCGCAGCGCTTCATGCCGCGCCACCAGTTGATTGAAGGCGCGTTCCAGGGCTGCGATTTGCAACGGACCGCGCAAGCGCAGGTTCAACGGCATGTGATACGCCGCGTTGCCACCCTCCATTTGTGCGAGAAACCACAGGCGCTGCTGGGCAGACGACAACGTTTGCGCGCCCGACCGTTCAACAGTCGCTATCGCCACGCGAGCCTTGTCCTGATTGAGTTTCAGGCGTTCGGCGAACTGTTCCAGCACCGGTGCGGCAAACAGCGCCGAAGGGGCCACTTCCAGACCGAGTTGCTGGCGAACCTGAGCCAATACGCGCATCACCAGCAACGAGTGGCCGCCGAGCGCGAAGAACTGATCCTGACGCCCGACCCGCTCGACGCCGAGCACTTCGGCCCAGATGTTGGCGAGCCCGATTTCCAGCGGACCTTGGGGTGGCTGGTAGTCGCGCTGATCGAAGGCCTCGGCTTCCGGCATCGGCAATGCAGTGCGATCCAGTTTGCCGTTGGCGGTCAGCGGCAGCGAATCTAGACGCACGTATGCCGTGGGCACCATGTAATCCGGCAGGCTGACTTGAAGTTGCTCACGCAGCGAGCGCGGGTTGAGTGCCGCGCCTTGGCTTTCGCAGTAATAAGCGACCAGTCGCGATTCGCCGAGCGTGTCCTGGCGCAACAGCACCAGGCTTTCGCGGACCCCGGTGATGTCCGCCAGACGCGCCTCGATTTCGCCCAGTTCCAGACGCAAGCCACGCAGCTTGGCCTGGAAGTCGTTGCGGCCGAGGAATTCCAGATTGCCGTCCGCCCGATAGCGCGCCAGATCGCCGCTGCGATACAGACGCTCGCCCGCCACGAATGGGCTGTCGATAAAACGTTCAGCGCTCAGTTGTGGCAGGTTCAGGTAACCCCGGGCAACGCCGACACCACCGATGTGCAACTCGCCTGCGACACCCACGGGAACCGGCGCGCCCAAAGCGTCGAGCAGGCAAATCCGCGTGTTGGCCAGCGCTCGCCCAATCGGCAACACGCCGTCGGCCACGCTGTCGGCATTGAATTCAAAACAGGTGCTGTCGATGCTCGCTTCGGTGACGCCATAGGCCTGGACGATTTGCACGCGATCGCCACACAGCCGGCGCAATTGCCGGGCGCTGTGGGCGGTCCAGATGTCCGAGCCGCAGACCACGGTGCGCATGAACGACAGGTCGTGGCCGCTTTCTTCGACCCAGGCCAGCAACGGGTTGAGCACCGCCGGCACGAAGTCGGCGAAACCGATGTCGGTTTCGCTCAGCAGGCGATACAGCGCTGGCGGGTCCATCAAGGTTTCACGCGGGCACAGCACCAAGGTGCCGCCAAAACCCAGCGCACGGATCAGGTCGGCGCTGAACACGTCGAAGGAAAAACCGGCCATTTGCAGGTGATTGAGGGGTTCGCCCAAAGCGTAGAGTTTTTCCCACGCGGCGCTGACGGCGATCAGCCCACGGTGCTCGACCATCACGCCTTTCGGGGTGCCGGTGGAGCCCGAGGTGTAGATTACGAAGGCCAGATGCCGAGGCGTTAGCCCGATGGAGTGAGGATCGGGATTGTCCGGTGATTGCGACGCCCATGGACGGGTGTCGGTGATGTCCAGCACGGTCGAATGCTGAAGGGCGGGCTTGTCTTGCCCTTGGCTGAGCACCACGACGGGCGCACTGTCGGCGAGCATGTGCGCCAGCCGCGCTGGCGGATACGCAGGGTCCAGCGGCACATAAGCGCCGCCAGCCTTGAGCACCGCCAGTACGCCGACCAGCATGTCCAGCGAGCGCTCCAGGCACAAACCGACACGCACGTCCGGGCCGACACCGAGGCTGCGCAAGTGGTGGGCCAGGCGGTTGGCGCGGGTGTTCAGTTCGGCGTAGCTCAGCGCCTCATCGTTCAATCGTGCGGCGATGGCGTCGGGGTTGCGCTGGACTTGGGCTTCGAACAAACCGTGTACGTATTGGTTGGCGTCGAACGGCTGCACTGCGTTGTTCCAGTCGTGCAGAAGTTGTTGGCGTTCGGCGGCGTCGAGCATTTCCAGCGCCATCACCGAACAAGCTGGTTGCGCGATCATTTGCTGCAGAACCGTGTTCAGGTATCCGGCAAAACGCTCGATGGTCGCGGCGTCGAACAACGCCGAGGCGTAATGCAGGTGGCCGCTGATGCGCCCTTCCGATTCGGCCAGCACCAGCGTCAGGTCGAATCCTGCAGGCAGCGGCTGCGAATGCTCCCAGGCGAATAACACCTGGATCAGCGGATGGTAAGCGGGACTTTGTTCGGGGTTGAGTTGCGCGAGCAATTGCTCGAACGGCAGGTCCTGATGTTCCTCGGCGCCGAGCAGCACCTCGCGGGTCTGATCGAGCAGTTGGCCCGTGGTGGGCGCCTCTGCTAGAGACAGACGCAGTGGCAGCGTGTTGCCGAGATCTCCAGTGCGCACACCGATCATCACTTCGTGCTGTCCAGACAACCGCGCCAGCACCACGGCCCAACCCGCGAGCAACGTCATGAACAGGCAGTTGCCGTGACGCGCGCTCAGCGCCTTGAGCCCTTGGGTCAGCGGCGCATCCAGTTTCAGCGGATGCGAAGCGGTTTGATCGCCCTGCACCGCCGGCCGTGGCCGGTCGGTGGGCAACTCCAGCAACGCCGGGGCATCGGCCAAGCGGTCGCGCCAGTAGGGGAGCAGTCCGGTCAGTGTCGAAGGGCTGGATGGATTTTCGGGTAAAGCGTTGGGCTGCGCAGAGGTCGTCCCACGCAAGGAAGATTTGTCGAACATCAGGCTACCGTCCATGACTACATTATTTTTGTGTGTTGGCTGGGACGTTCATCTCCCGCCAGTCAGGCCGACACTGCGTGCCGGGTCGGTCATTTGAAATCAGGGGGATAGTGCGGCTCGTACTCGCGGATCCACGTCGTTGATAGACGCAGAGGCGTGCAGAAGGTTGCAGGGGAATTCGCTGGCGAACATTGCAGCAAGGCATGAATCGCAAACAGCTGGGGAACGGCCGGCGAGAGTGGCGACTTCGGTCGTCCTACCCATTACACCGACGAATGCATACCGCTTGACCAATTGAAACCTCACCATTCGTTTGAGGGTCAACGACGGGGACCGGCCTGCGCTGGGGTGACAGCGTTAGGGTGGACCCGATCGGCTGCGATTGCCGGGCTTTTGACCCGATGACAATCCTTTGACGCCCGGCTATTGGCCCTGACGAAGTTGAATGATAAGCATGATTGTCGGCAACGAAGCAAACAAAAAGTTACAAATATGAAAATCTTCTGCACATCCCCCCTTCTCATTGAAAAGATAAGAGAGACTAAGTTAACTAATTATCAGGCAACCTAAAAAAGGCACTATAAAATCTATACCCTTACATTCATTATTGAAATGATATCATTTAGATGGATGAACGAGCGAGCGAGCGAGCCATTGAAGACCGAAAGCTATCGCAATGCCTGACGATGTAAACCGCTGCTCGCAACCAATCGACGAGAAATTGTTTATGAATACAGGCTACACGATTACCAATATTAATCTAAGAGGCCTTTATATGATACCGGCTTACCCATAACCTCACAATATCTAAAAATGATAGATCACCCTCTCTATTTTGAAACGATCTTTAAGAGCTTTTCATCCCTTAAGTCCTCCGATATATTTGATTAACTGCCATCGTAGTTGCAAATTGTAGACGCCCCCCAGTGGGCACCTACCGGACTCAGCACTGTCAAACCAATAAAAATGCGCGTTGTCTAAGCTTGGATAGGTATATACGAATGAATCTCAATTCGGTGAGAATGTTTGTACAATCGGCAGAATGCGGGAGCCTTTCGGCCGCAGCGCAATCCAATAATATTCCGTTAGCGACACTCAGTCGGCACATTCGAGAACTCGAGCGAGAATTGGATACCCAGTTGCTGGAGCGTTCATCGCACGGCATCCAGTTAACTGAGGCGGGTAGCCGTTTATACGAACATGCAACGAGGGGTCTAGATTGCATGATCGAAGCTGAGCAGGCGGTTGTATCCAATAGACCTGTTTTGCGGGGTAAATTGCGACTGTCGATGCCTCCAGTATTTAAGCCTTGGTGGGAGCTACTTAGCGCTTTCCAGAAACTGTATCCGGGTGTAAAGGTAAGTGTACTCACTACCGAGCGACGAGTTAATTTAATTGAGGACGGAATTGACGTAGCGGTACGAGTCGGAGCAATCATTCACGACACGATGGTGGCTCGACACCAAGTGACATATAGACACCATCTCGTTGCCAGTCCAGAATTGCTTGAAAAACTTGGCATACCTGAATGCCCCGCTGACCTCAGTCGCTTTCCTTGTGGAGTATGGGGACATGGCAGTGGAACCAACAGTACCTGGCACCTTGGGAATCAAAAGTTTATAACCGACCCCTTACTTTCTACGAATGATTATTTACATCTTAGAAGTCGGGCGTTACGGGGAGAACTTATTACCGAGCTGCCTCCGTTCTTAGCGTCGAAGGCTCTAACGAGTGAAGAATTGGTGGTGATCCTTCCCAACTTCCCTTTACCAGAGCAGGAAGTGAATCTGTTGTATCCCTCCAGTCGCCATCCGTCGCCCATTGTTCGAGCATATTTGGAATTTTGCTCACGGTACACTTGTAACTTCTTCACCGAAGCCGAGGTAGAAACTTCAAAATCCAAAGATGATCATGGTCCCAAAAATACAGGAGCCTGAATTTCGGATTAAGCAGCAGGTGGGATATTAAATAATTTAAATAACCTGGCGAGAAGACCGATACATAACGACAGGTGCAGCTAATTTTATTTTTACAACAAGGCCCCACTGATTATTTTAGCCTAGAAATCAACGGTCAACTGGCACTCGAGCATTTGCCGTCTCGAAATCTGGGCGGTTAATCAAGAGTCTTATTTATCGCTCCCAACATTGAGAGTCGACCTTCCATTATTTGAAAGGCTCAAGGTATTGACGAAAAAATCGTTTTGCTGTAACTGTTATTGGGCTGGCCAGCATTACTAAAAGTTGATTTTCATTTATTCAGACAAAATAGCAGCTGACGCCCTTTCAGTAATTAAAATCCTCAAAAAATGTATACTCTTAACTAGATACTCAAACAGCAATACTTTCCAAACTGAGCTTTCTAGGATCCATGCAAAAATATCCAATCTGATTTATTTAAACTTTGATGATTTTCGCTACAACCAGAAACTTCTCTCAGCGATCTACCGCGTTACTAATAACAAACAAAGGGTGGGTTATGAAAAAGACAATTCGTATTAAACATCTTGCGTTTTCGATGACAGTTTTGGCGGCATTGTCGTCTAACGTATGGGCAGAGGATAACGGAATCACACTTGACCACGCGCCGTATGAAAATCGCTCGAAGCTCCCTGACTTTACGGCTGCAGCCTGTCCAGACACTCCACGAAACCTTGAGCAAATTAAGGGAAATCTCTACCGTCACACAACAGGCGCTGGATTAGCCGTTCACAGTGGCCTGGTCCTGATCACTAAAAACGGCGCACTGGTGATAGATCCAGCAATGACTTGCACCGCGAGTTGGCTTCGTGACGAAATTATGAAGCGTTTCAGCGCAAAGGTTAAGTACGTGGTCTACACTCATGGTCACGCCGACCACATCAGTGGTGCGCAGATTTTCCAGGAGGATGGTGCGATTGTTGTAGCTAATCAGCGCGCCGTAGAACCGATTGTCGGTGAGAAGTTACCCACGGCTGTGCCCGATCGAGTATTTGATGAAGATATGAAGATTACACTGGGGACAGAAACAGTGCTATTGCACCGAGTTGCCTCCAGTCATTCCGACAGCATGATTATGGTGTTATTTCCAGAATATAAGGCATTGCAGTGCACGGATGTATGTGAAAACAAATCGATGCCCTACAACGACTTTTTAGACTTCTATTATGATGGCTGGATCGAAACGCTGGATTGGGTTGCTCAACAAGATGTGGACATTATCGACGTTGGACATTACACCCCGTCGACTAAAGCAGATCAGGCTGCCCTTCGCGCGTATCTCATCGACTTGCACCAGCAAGTATTGAGCCTGGTTAGGGCTGGGCAGTCATGGGATGAACTCTATCGTAACGTCAAGTTCAGCGACGAAGTGAAGCACTGGATTGCTTTCGATGTGATGAACAAACTGAATATCTTAGGGATGTATCGCTGGGTTAGCAATCATCGGCGAGGTGAATGGTAATTGGCAGTTACAACATCTGCCACCTGAACACACGACTATTGGATGCTTTCCAATATGCTTTGATTGGGCTGTAGTAGATTGATTGAGTAGCTCAGCATCTATGGACCAAGGACGGTCAAGCGACAAAGCGATTAGCGAACTTAACGTTCAATTGAAAACGGCGACAGATATTATAATCATTTAAAAAATTTTTAAACTATCAAATACACTTGTCACTAATTTCGGAGCACATGATAGTACACCTCACTGCAACGCGCCTCACTAAAGAATGCTTTTTGTATTTCATTAATAGGCTTAACAAACATCTAAAACCCAAACAATCTGGAAGATCAGATCGAGAACGTTCGCCGAGGTTTATTCCTCGGCGACCGACTACCCGAGTCGAACCTCTTAAATACTCTTCCGTTTTCATATGATGAATTTATTGAAAGAAGTGGCTTTAACTAGATGGTTTTATCTTGCTCGTATTACGGTGCCTTCGCTGACCATCCTCAGTGAAAAGCTCGTGTTGGGCGGATGACAATTTCATTTACGTCTACGTCATCCGGTTGCTCAATCGCAAACCGTACTGCGCGGCCAATGGCGTCCGGTTGTAAAGCGATTGCTCGATAACTTGCCATTGCTTGGATAGTGGCCGAATCGGTAATGGTCGATGCCAATTCACTTTCCACTACCCCAGGGTGTACGCAGGTAACGCGAATATCCGATCGCTCCTGACGCAAACCATCGGAAATGGCCCGCACCGCATATTTGGTAGCGCAGTAAATAGCCGCTGTCGGTGATACGGTCAACGCTCCAACCGACGCAATATTTATCACATGTCCCGTACCTCGCAAAATGAATTCGGGTAACACAGCCGCGATTCCATGCAGGACGCCTTTGATATTAACGTCGATCATCCTGTTCCAATCATCGGTCTTCATCGCGGCGAGTGGAGACAACGGCATGATACCGGCATTGTTGATAATTACGTCTACCCTGCCCCAGCGCTCGCGAGCATATTGCGTGAATGCTTCCACGTCAGCTTTGTCAGTAACATCTAGCTTTCGGAACTCTGCCTGTCCGCCGGAATTATTGATTTCGTTTATAAGAACTTCAAGTCGATCGACGCGACGAGCGCCAAGTAGGAGGGTTGCGCCAGCTGCGGCGAGTTCGCGAGCAATACCCTCGCCAATGCCGCTGGAAGCGCCGGTGATCAGAACGATTTTATTAATGCTCATATTTCAGTTCTCGGTACAGGAAGTTGACGCACACGATAGCTGTACCGCATTTTCGAGAGAACACCCCTTTAGGTAACCAAATAGGTTAGCAGGACTTTACAATGAACTTTGATCTGAACCTTTTGAAGGTCTTCGCAGCGGTCGCGCAGGTGCAGAGCTTCCGTGGGGCCGCCGAAAAATTAGACGTTACTCGCTCCGCTATCAGCCAGAGCATTCGGAGGTTGGAGGACGCGTTGGGCATTGCACTCGTATATCGCACCACGCGAAGCGTCCGCCTGACTGAAGCCGGCGAAACACTGCACCGCCAAACTGCAGGTCTGATTGCTGCGTTATTGGGCGCCCTTGACGAAGCAACGATGAAAGGACCGCCGAGAGGTCGGTTGAAATTGGCCGTGACATCTATTGCTGAACGCTTTTTAGATGGGCGCTTAATCGCGGAGTTTGCCCATGCTTTTCCCCTGATCACGCTCGATATCACGGTGACCGATGAAGAATTTGATATTGTTGAGCGTGGTTTTGATGCTGGCGTTCGGCTAGGTGAAGTGATTGAGCAGGATATGATCGCGATTTCATTAACGGGTGATCAGCGAGAGGTCGCTGTCGCGACACCCGCCTATTTCGCTAGCTATGGCACACCACTTCACCCTAGCGATCTTACCAATCACCGTTGTATTGGCTGGCGTCCGAGCCCTGGCAGCGCACCTCATCGCTGGGAGTTTACAGACAACGGGCAAACGTTCGCGGTGGCGGTCGCGCCGCAAATCACAACCAATGACATGACGCTTATGGTGCGTACCGCTTTGGCCGGAGGCGGGATTACTTTTGGCATTGAAGATACGTTTCGTACCTACCTGGATCGCGGTGAACTGGTGACTGTGTTGGATAACTACCTGTCCCCCTTCCCCGGTTTTTTTCTTTACTACCCGAGTCGTCACAATCTTGCGCCCAAGTTACGCGCGCTCATTGAGCATATACGGAAGTCTCGCGACCAACCCGCTGGAATACAAACACCAGTGGATGCGAAATTGGTGGAATAGAAATCATACGCGCTGTAATTTAAGCGAGTTACGTATTAACCTAAGCGGCGAGGCTTCCGCTATCTTCATGCGCGTGATCAAAATTGCGATAAGCTCGGTACCTAACGCTGTGAGCCTAGAATCATGCGCGGCTTGTCAGAGTCCTAAATTAAACCCAATCCCTCCTGACGCAGATAAATTCGTACAACCTTTACAGTCTGTTCAGTTCAAGAGGACATCATTACCTTAAGCGATAAAAAGTGAGGGCCGCCTGTCGAGCGATTACGGCGTCTCACGTCAGACACAGGCTTGCAGTGGCAAAAGTATAAAAGTTTCCTTCGTGTGGAATCTGCTTCAGACGCTGACCAAACTCTCGAAGATGCTCAAATGACGATTGCCAAACAAGACTTCACTACCCAACTTCTCATTAATTTCGGCATTAGCATTGGTAGTGAGCACATCCACATCTGATTATTATAATAAGAGCCCTGCTTGTTAAATTGATGCGCAATATGACAAGAAGGGCTAAAACGCAAACGTTATAAAGCAATTATTTACATAACTGCGCAACGGAGGACGATACTTTACTCTCATTGCTAGTAAACGTGAGTTACATATAAAACTGCTCGGCGTAGTGGCAAGCCACCTGGCGGCTGTCGAGCAGGCGCAAGGCTGGCTCTTCGGTTTTGCAGCGCTCGGTCGCGTACGGGCAGCGCTTGTGGAAAGCGCAACCCGACGGCGGGTTCAACGGGTTGGGCAACTCGCCGACAATTTTGATCTTCGGCTTGTTCGGGTCCGGGTGGATGGTCGGGGTCGCCGACAGCAACGCCTGGGTGTACGGGTGCAGCGGACGCTCGTAGATGTCGTTTTTCGGACCCATTTCCACTGGGCGGCCGAGGTACATAACCATCACGTCATCGGCGACGTGTTGCA
>NZ_LT607579.1:0-1590 GCF_900095275.1 Pseudomonas sp. UMAB-40 | reverse complement strand
TGAACTCTTGCTGCAGATCCATGAACAGGTTCAGCACCTGCGCCTGGATCGACACGTCCAGCGCCGAAGTCGGTTCGTCCGCGACCAGCACTTTAGGCTGCAGCATCATCGCGCGGGCCAGAGCGATCCGCTGGCGCTGACCGCCGGAGAACATGTGCGGATAACGCTGGTAGTGCTCGGGACGCAAGCCGACCTGCTTCATCATCGCCTGGACTTTCTCACGACGTTCGGCCGCCGACAGGTTGGTGTTGATCAGCAGCGGTTCGCCGAGCTGGTCACCGACCTTTTGTCGAGGGTTGAGCGAGGCGTACGGGCTCTGGAACACCATCTGCACGTCTTTGCGCAGTTGTTTGCGCTGGGCCTTATCGGCACCGGCGACTTCCTGTCCGGCGATTTTCAAGGAGCCCGAAGACGGCTCTTCAATCAAGGTCAACGCTCGGGCCAGGGTGGATTTGCCGCAGCCCGATTCACCAACCACGGCGAGGGTCTTGCCGGCATGCAGTTCAAACGACACGCCGTTGAGGGCGCGCACTGTCGCATGGCCCTTGAACAGGCCGCGGGACACTTCGTAGTGACGGGTCAGGTCGCGGGCGGTAAGTACGACGGCCATTACGCCACCTCCTGATTAAGCGGGTAGAAGCAGCGGGCGAGGCTGTGGCTTTTCGGGTCCAGGGCCGGGCGCGTAGCGCGGCAGCTCTCTTGCACATACGGGCAGCGCGGCGATAGCAGGCAGCCCTGTGGACGGTCGTAGCGACCGGGAACGATGCCCGGCAGGGTCGACAGGCGTGTGGCGCCGAGGCTGTGTTCCGGAATCGCCTTGAGCAGTGCTTCGCTGTACGGGTGCGCCGGAATGTCGAACAGCTGTGGCACCTGACCGACTTCAACCGCTTGGCCCGCGTACATCACGCACACGCGCTGGGCGGTTTCAGCCACGACCGCGAGGTCGTGAGTGATCAGCACCAGGCCCATGTTCTGCTCTTTCTGCAACGCCAGTAGCAGGTCCATGATCTGCGCCTGAATCGTGACGTCCAGTGCCGTGGTGGGTTCGTCAGCGATCAGCAGTTTCGGTTCGCCGGCAATCGCCATGGCGATTGCAACACGCTGGCTCATACCGCCGGACAGTTGGTGCGGGTAAGCGTCCATACGGCTCGCGGCACCCGGGATTTCCACTTTTTCCAGCAGCTCGATGGCACGCTTGCGCGCTTGTTTGCTGGACATTTTCAGGTGCAGGCGCAGCACTTCTTCGATCTGGAAACCGACGGTGTAGCTCGGGTTCAGCGCGGTCATCGGGTCCTGGAAGACCATGGCCAGGTCTTTGCCGACGATTTGTCGACGCTGACGGTTGCTGAGCTTTAGCATGTTCTTGCCGTCGAAATTCAGGGCGTCGGCAGTGACGATCCCCGGATGTTCGATCAGGCCCATCAGCGCCATCATGGTCACGGATTTACCCGAACCCGACTCGCCAACGATGGCCAGGACTTCGCCTTTTTCCACGGTAATGTCGAGCCCGTCGACCACCGGAACGGCGTTCTTGTCGCCGAAGCGAACGTTGAGATTCTTGATTTCTAACAGTGACATTTGAATCTCCTC
>NZ_LT607578.1:81732-82196 GCF_900095275.1 Pseudomonas sp. UMAB-40 | reverse complement strand
CTGCGCGTCTCCTCCGCCTGGGCCGGCGCCCACTACGGCGGCATCGCCATTCCGCGGATCGGCATGGAAGTGCTCGTCACCTTCCTCGAAGGCGACCCCGACCAACCACTGGTCAGCGGCTGCCTGTACCACAAGGAAAACGTCGTCCCCTACCCGCTGCCGGCGAACAAAACCCGCAGCACCTTCAAAACCCTGAGCTCCAAGGGCGGTGGCGGCTTCAACGAACTGCGCATCGAAGACAAGAAAGGCCAGGAACAAATCTTCCTGCACGCCCAGCGCGACTGGGACGAAAACGTCGAACACGACCAGAAAATCCGCGTCGGCAACGAACGCCACGACACCGTGGAGAAGAACAGCTACAGCGAGTTCAAGGCCGAAGAACACCACACCGTCTACGCCGACCGCAAAGTCGAGGCCCGGGCGAACGACCACCTGACCGTGGGCGTGAACCAGCACATCAAGAT
>NZ_LT607578.1:8927-81702 GCF_900095275.1 Pseudomonas sp. UMAB-40 | reverse complement strand
AGTTGACGCTGATCGGCGGTGGCAGCTTTATCAAGATCGATGCTGGCGGCGTGACGCTGAGTGGGCCGGTGATCAACATGAACTCCGGGGGTGGGCCGGGTAGCGGGACGGGAGCGGCGCCGTTGTTGCCGGGGGTGTTGAAGCAGGCGGATGCGGATAAGGCTGGGCAAGTCGTTGCCCCTTCCCTTGCTTCGTATAAAGCGCAAGCAAAAACGGGGGTGCTACTACCTACCCCTTCATGCCACCTCGATGCTTCCGGCCATTGCCCCATTCACCAGCCGGGGAAATCAGCATGATGGAGTCTATTCCTTCGCCGTTCGAACGACCCTCGTCACCGGGCACGATGTGCTTGATTCTGGATGGCAGCTTTGATGCGGATTTGCTGGCGCGTCTGTTTCAGGGTGACGAACAATCTCGCCCTCGGTGTATTCCACTGTTCCTCAATACGCCATATGCCGAACTTCAACCGGCTGGACCTTACGTTGTCGTGTGCCCTGCAAAAGGCGAATCAACGGCGTATGCCAGTGCCCTGCTGGAGCAGTCCGATGCCGGCTGTGTGGCCTGGCTGAGCAACGAGCAAGACTTGGACAACGGGGTTGAACATTGGCGAAGCCTGCTCACTGTGCGCACCGACGACGCGCCGCAACAGATGATGCGGTTTTTCGATCCGCGATGGTTAGAGCCCTTGCTGCGCAGCCTTAATGAAACTGAGCGCAACCAGTTTATTGGGCCATTCACCGCCATGGCCTGGCGTAACGAAATGGGCTGGCGGTACTACGCCAGGGCGGCCCAGAGCCTAGCGGCCGCACTGCAACCGCCCGCTTGGCTGTACCTGAGTCCGGAGCGCGAAGAGTCGATTGAGCAAGGTCGATTGAAGGTCATTGCAGCACGCTTTGCCGAAGACTATCGCGAAGTGTTGCCTGCCCAAGACACTGTCGAGTTTGTACATCGTCAATTGCTTGCTGGACAACAAGCGGGCTACCAACAAATGGCAGATCAGGAGCGCTGGCTACGCCTCGCCATAAGCCGTGGAGATTCCTTTTGGGCGACTGCCCCGGATGCAGAACTTCTGGCTCGTAACGACGTGGCGCTGGGTGAAAAATTGACTCAGCTGGAAAGCCTCTGAATCACAAGGACGATGAGCAATGAGCAACACCTATACCGTCAAAAGCGGCGATATCCTCGGCAACATTGCTAGCGCAAACAAATGCTCTGTGGCGGATCTACGGGCACTTAACCCCATTATTACCGACCCCAACCACATCAAAGCCGGTTGGGTGCTGCAGTTACCAGCCACTAAAGTGTTGCCGCCACCCAAGCATGCGGACAACCAGAGCACCACCAGTGTCAAGGGCGAAGCTCAATGCAAGGACGAACTGGTGGACGTGGTGCATATCACCGGTGAAGACACTTTTTATGTTCTGACGGAAAAAGAGTCAAAAGCACTCAAAACGCAGACTGACCTCGTCAAGAACCTTATGGACGAGCTGCACCAGAACCTGGCCAAGGCCACCCAAGCGAGCAAATGTACCAAGGCATCAAATCCTCAGACCAGTTGCGCCTGCTCGCGATGTGTCAAAGACGCCTGGAACGCCAAGGCTGAAGATGCCGGGTTGGTGCAGCGATCAGAGCCACCGCCGGAAAAAGCGACCACAAAGGCGGTTACGCGCAAAGAAGACTTGCAAGGTCAGTTGGCAACAGTGCAGCAGGCACGTGATTGGTATCAGCGTTATACGCCAAAAGTTTCGCTTGGGGGCAACTACCTGGAGAGCAACTGGAAACAGCTGCAAGCCAAAAAAGTACTCGAATTGAACGCCGAGATTGAATCACTGCGAACCAAGATCGCAGCGCAAGGAAAGGCCGAAGCCGGCGACAGTTCCACCAGCGCCAACAGCGCTGCGCCGGACATCAAGCATGGCAAGGGAAAAGCCACCGAAAGCCAAAAAGGTCGACAAGTAAAAACTGGCATTACCGTTATCGAAGTCATCTCGTTCAGCGACCCAAGCCGCCGGCACTACATACCGATGAGTTACCGGGAACAACTTGACTGGAAAGTGAAGGTCAGCACGAAGGTAATGCAGGGCAAGCCACTCGATAAAAACCTGGCTAAAGAGCTGTTCAAGGACATCAAGTCCGCCGTCAATGAAAGCCGAAAAACCAGCCCCCTTGGTAGTCTGGAAGCCAAGTTTACGAGCTGGACGAGCAAAGACGACAATCTGCTTAATGCCCTGCATAAAGAATGCTCCTGGACTTCCAACCAGGCAGACTCGACGAAATACGCCGTCTCTGCCGAAGCCCACGCCTTCCGTTTCGCCGCCACCGCCAGCGCCGGCATCAACAGCTGGGAGCCCGGCAAAGGCAACATCGAAGTGGGCGTGAAAGGCAGTGCAGCGATCTCGCTGGCGGAAGGCTCTGTTGCGCTCAAGAGCTTCTTCCCCGATCAGGGCGGTTACGTGGTGCGGATGCCTTACCGCAATGCCGAGGGCAAAGAAGTGGTGAGTGACATCGGCATTTTCCGCCTTGACGGCAAGGTCGAATTGTCGTGCTTCGCCGGGGCGACAGCCCAAGGCCAGGCTGGCGTCAAAGCGCAATATAAACCCAAAGAAGTTGAGGCGTCGGGGGCTACAGCGTTGCTCAGCACGCCGAGCATTGCGGTGGATAAAAAGCGCGGAGGCAGCGTAGGTTTGAAGGGCAACGCCTTCGCCGGTGTACAAGGTGGCGGCACAGTGACCGGAACGTTGAAGTGGCTTGATCCAGCCAAGCAAGGGGGCGGCAAAATTGTCGCGGGCCAGGCGAATGATAGTGGCAGTACAGACTGGGCGAGTCTGGTTGAGGTCAAGGCTGAAGGCAATGTGGCGCTTGGCGTTGGAGCAGGTTTTGATTTCAGCATTATCATTCGAAGTGATCGCTTGGAAATTAACTGCAAGGCCAGCCTGGTATTTGGTCCAGGGGCCGGTGGTGGTTTTGGAACGGCGGTCGATTTAGAGCAGGTCGGTAACCTGGCATATGTGTTTTGCAGTGCATTGTCGAAAGCGGATTTTCACTACCAGCTTGCGGTGACTCAGGATGCTTTCAATTACATGGCCAGGGGTCTATTCCAAATTGCAACTAATCCAGGGCAAGCAGCGGGCAAGGCATTTGAGGATGGATCCCGTAGCATGGGCCTTTGGTGGAAACAACGTGAGGCTACTAAACAGGAAGCACAAAATTTGGCGAGGTATCTGCTCAGAAACCAAGCCATTAACGTGAATGACAAAAAAATCCCGCTCAAGATGCTGCCACCAGAAACCATTGGACCGATGGTATACCTACTAACCGAAAGCTTTGTTGAAAGCTGGGCTGAAGACCAGCAAAAGGCAGTCGTACTATTGCTGTCTCATTTGCACAGCTGGCGGCACTTCTTCGAAGTATTAGAACACTGCTCGAAGGGTGGTGAAAAAGTCCTAGCCATGGATAGCCTGAGTCGTATCAATGCCCTATTAGATGGACAAGAACAACGCGAATTCAATAAGTTTATCGGAAGCTTAGCGGTCAACGACAATACTTCATCGCGTTCAGGTGGCATGCTGGCGTGGACGCCGGGTCCATCATGGCGCAAAGAAGATGTATTAGTCGCCGCACGACGCAGTAATCTGTTTGACGGCTTGGCTTGATTCTACAATTTAAATAAGGGCGCCACTGGCGCCCTTATTATTTATCTAGCTATAGCGGTTTACCTGACTGAATAGCGCAGCGAAAACCAGTGCCTGGATAGTACGCTTTTTGGATAGGTTTATCTGGCCAACGCCGTACGATAGGAGCAGCAAATAAAGGGGCCTCTGGATAATTCGAGCCACGCTTTACTTTCTCTGTTCCCGTCGCAGGTCCTTGCGGATTCTCTAGAGGTGAGTTTTGATAATAATCTTTACCGTACCAGTCATTAACCCAGTCAGTAGCATTACCTGACAAATTGTATATACCTAAAGGATTTGGGGTGAATCTGTTAACAGCAAACGTCTCGCCTCCGCCTTCTACTGGAAAGTTTTTCCCATAGTCTAGACTACCGGTATCTGTAGGAAACAGCACATGCTCGCCACGGTTGCGGGCGGCATACTCCCATTGTGCTTCTGTGGGCAAGTCTATTGGATAACCACTCAATTGGCCAACCCATTGACAGTAATCCTTGGCCTCCTGCCAGCTTTTTGTAGGAGCCGGTAAATTCGGCGTATACATATTTTGTAGATCTGCTCTGTCTCGGAATTTTATATCAAACACCGGCTTACCCTGCGCGGTAAAAAACAGGTCAAAATCACCTAAGTTAGTTTGAAACTTCGATAGATAATAGCTACTTAGTTTTACCGGATGAACAAAGTCGTCGTTACCATCTGGGCTGATATTGCACATCTGCTCAGGATCTTGCCCACAAGGCCAAGTACACACATCCTTTTCGTCGTACTCACAAATCCAACCGAAGTCTCCCATATCAAACTGACCACCCTCGACAAACACCATATTGTCGATGGACTGCACGACGGTGTTGAGTACCTTGCCGCGCAGTTCGCTGGATAGATCAGGGTACGTCTTCGCAATGGTGGCAGCGATGGCGGATACTTTCTCTGGCGCAAGACTCTTGCTATTTGGCAAAGGACCGGATTCCGCCTCGCAACCGACTAAAAACATCATGGCTGGCAGGGCAAGTACGAGCTGACGTAGCACTGGAAATATCCTTATAAAATGCGACAAAGGCCGAACATTAACATCCCCTGCCCTTACAACAAAGTCCCACACAAAGCCTTTCAAAATGTCGGTAATTACCAGGACGTTTCATCGACCGCGAGCGCGGCAAATATTTAGCGAAGCGCAACCTGGATCGTCACCGCAGTGACTTCCAACTGGTCGAAGGTAAAGCGATCAGCCGTTGCTGGTCAGTGGCTACTTCCGAGCCCTGACCCAACACACGAAAATCAAGTGGAACGAACTGTGGCTGCTGACCGACGTCCTCCAAGGAGGCCTCCACTATCAATGGGACGCCGCGAACCGCCTCGCGCAAATCACTCTGCCCGGCGGTGCAACCCGTGCGTTCACCTATAACGCTTACGGCAAAGTCACCGCCGAACGCGATGAACTGGGCCGCGTCACCCGCTACGAGTATGCGGATAACCTGCATCTGGTCAGCCGTCGCATCAACCCGGACGGCAGCCAACTGCGTTACCACTACGACAACTCGCGCCTGTTGCTCAGCGAGATCGAAAACGAACGTGGCGAGCACTACCATCTCGATTACTACCCCAACGGCCTGATCCAGCAGGAAACCGGCTTCGACGGTCGCCGCACCGCTTACGAGTACGACCTCAACGGCCAACTGCTGAAGAAAACCGAATTTGGCGACGACGGTAGCGAACTGATTACCGAGTACCAGCGCGACGCCGCTGGGCGCTTGCTGGTAAAAACCCTGGCCGATGGCGAAGAAATTCACTACAGCTACGATGCATTGGGTCGCCTGGTAAACGTCGACGACGGCCACTGGCCTCTCGCCTACGAATACGACCTGCAAGACCGCCTGATCACCGAACACCAGGGTTGGGGCACCACGCGTTACGAGTACGACAAACTCGGCCAACTGAGCCACTGCCGCCTCCCCGACGGCAGCAAACTCGACTACCGCCACCAATCCGGTGGTCGCCTGAGCAGCATCGACCTCAACGGCTCACGCCTAACCACTCACCAGTTCAGCGCCGGCCGCGAGCAGCAACGTCAACAAGGCCTGCTGCTCAGCCAATACCAGTACGACGAACAAGGCCGACTGCAAGCCCACACCGTGGGTCAGCAAGATCGCAACCTGTTCCAGCGTCGCTACGCCTACGATGCCAATGGCAATCTCGCGGGTATCGACGACAGCCGCAAAGGCAATCGCAGCTACCACTACGACCCGCTCGACCGCCTGATCAACGTCCGTGGCACCACCCCGGAAAGCTTCGCCCACGACCCGGCGGGCAACCTCCTGGGCCAGGGCGACCAGCCAACCGCAAACCTGGCCAACGTCAAAGGCAATCGCCTGCTCATGCAGGGCGACCGCCACTACGACTACGACGCCTACGGCAACCTGGCGCGCGAACGTCGAGGAACCGGACAAAAACTCGTCACTGAATACCGTTACGACTGCCAACACCGCCTGATCGGCGTCAGCCTCCCCGGCGGCAGTAATGCAACCTACAAATACGACGCCTTTGGCCGCCGTATCGCCAAGATCGTGGATGGCCACACCACTGAGTTCCTGTGGCAAGGCGAACGTCTCATCGCCGAAAGCGCCAACAACCGCTACCGCAGCTACATCTATGAACCGGGCACCTTCCGCCCATTGGCCATGCTCGATGGCGAAGGCCCGCTCAAAGCGGAACCGTTCTACTACCAACTCGACCACCTCGGCACCCCGCAGGAACTCACTGACTACAGCGGCCAGATCATGTGGTCGGCGAAGTACCGCGCCTACGGCAACCTCGCCACCCTCGACGTCGCCGAAATCGACAACCCGCTGCGCTTCCAGGGTCAGTACTTCGATGGGGAAACGGGCTTACATTACAACCGGCATCGCTACTACAATCCGGGCACTGGACGGTATCTGACGCCGGATCCGATCAAGCTGGCTGGGGGGTTGAATAACTACCAGTACGTGCCTAACCCTACGGGGTGGGTGGATCCGTTGGGGTTGGATACATGTCCAGGCGGTGATGCATGCAAACCACCCAACAACTCTGCAAATGCGACAAAGCCCGAAGGCTTGCCGATGACGCAGGAAAAATTTGATGAAATCATCGACCTTGATAAAACTAAGCGACCCGATGATCCCGGTGACTATCTGCCAGCGAGCTACATCAATGCGCACCGAGAGTTATTCACAAAGGAAGGGGGCTCGTTTGTAGTAATCGAAAAATGGATTACAGGTACTAGATTCCCGAGTCTTCCCGAGCGCAAATTCGTTGGTTTATCGTCTGAAATGGATAAGGTTGTTGGTAAGTACAAGTCATCCAAAAACGACTGGCGGGTACTCAGCGACGAACTTAATCTGGGCGCGGATGACCTTTCCGATACTGCGATCTATCTTGTTCGTGTAAAACCGGGAGATGCGCGATTCAAGTTCGAAATGCCGAATGGCAAAGAAAATGGTGCCTATCCAAAAGAATGGGTCCCCGGTGGAGCAACGAAAAGCGGGACTAAAGAGGCAGCCCTGATAGGCTCTGAAAAAATCCAACACAACAAAAATGTTGATGAATTACTAAGCCAATTTGAGGACTGGGAGAAACTCCAATGAAAACTAAATTTCAGATCGCGCTGAAAAACAACGAGCCGGCAGAATTCTTCAAAGGTCAAGGACAATATTTTTCCCGAGATCCTGACTGGGAAGACCACCTCTACATCAACAACTGGCAGGGGCTCTGCGGGTACCTTAAACTGAAAGACAACCCAAATGAAATACTGCTTGAAGCATTCAGTAAATACTTAGTATCGCTGAAAAACACCTATGAAGATGCGGACTCCTTACTACTAAACATCAGTTGCTACTACTCAATGCAAAAAGACACACCTTTCATGTCCGCCGATGGTTTTGATTTGGTATCGAACCTTAACGAACCAAACAAAAAAATAATCGGAGATCTATTTAGAATACTTCGTAGTGAGTACGCCAAAAAAAACGCCGGCAAACCCGTGATAAGTCTCGATCAATTCCTGTCTGAAATCAAAACAAACGGCTGTAAAGTTGACTTAGAAAAACTGTAGAACGTAAAGCAGCAAGCGAGGGAAATTGGAGGCCATCTGCTATTTTTTTTTGGGAGCAACCAAACTCGAACCAAAAGAAATAGCTTTAATTGGATCAGAGCGTATTACCCATGACAGGCGGGTGGGGACGTTGTTGAAAAACTTAGACGGGCGGAAAACAATCCCAATGCAAACCACGTTCGAAACTGCCTTAGATCAACATGAGATCTCCGAATTCTTCAAAGGAAATGGTATCTACTTTGCTAGAGGATCCGACTGGGGTGATCATCTATATGTAAGCAACTGGGCAGAAATGTGCGGCGTACTTGAAACCCAGAAAGCCGCGCAGAGCTTATTGTCGACTATATTTGAAGAGTACGCGAGATACCTCAATGAAAATTACGAAGACGCTGAAGGTCTACTTTCAAATATAACAGCATATTGCATAACAAGACAAAAATCCCCATTTCTATCCGCCGACAACTACGACCTGATCAAGAGTCTCGACAACAAAAGCAAAGAAAATATAGGCCGCCTATTTAGACTTTTAAGAAAAGAGTACGATATAAAAACCAAAGATCTACAAATGCTTTCGTTCGAACAACGACTTCAAAAACTAAAAAGCAACGGTTGCTCCATTAATCTTGAAAATCTTTAAATGACAGAAATTTTCCCTCCTTTTTAAAATCAGCCCCCTCTTTAACCAAAGCCAATTTTTATGAGTGGGAACATCTTCAATGATCAGCAACTTTGAAAAAGCATTAAACAGAGATGAAATCCCAGACTATTTCAGAGGATCCGGCATCTATTTCACAAGAGATCCCGACTGGGGTAATCAACTACACATGATCAACTGGCAAGGGCTTTGCAGCTTTCTCGAGACACAAAAAAATCCCGTGTCTATTCTAAATTGCGCGTTTCAAAAATACGTAATTACCGTAAAAAATAGTCTAGAGGACGCAAACGACCTTCTCGAAAATATAGGGTGCTATTACTATATGAAAAATAGGGGACAGATTTATTTTCTACGCAATCACGAAAATAAATCTGAGAATCATCTGGCCGGCCTCCCCACCTCACGGAGGTGGCGCAAAATTCAAGGTGCGAACTTAGACTTTTGCTGTGAGGAGGCCGTGATGAAATTCTGTGGCATAGACCTGCATTCGAACAACAGCGTTGTTGTGGTTACCGACGAAACGGACCGAGTTTTGATCAGCCGACGTTGCCCCAATGAGTTGACGCAAATCCTCCCGCTACTCGAACCACACCGTGGAGAATTGCTCGGCGTCGTGGTCGAGTCTACGTACAACTGGTATTGGCTGGTCGACGGCCTGAAGGCGGCAGGCTTCGAGGTAAAACTGGCCAACCCGGTGGCGATGCAACGCTACAACGGCTTAAAGCATTCCGACGATAAGGATGATGCAGCGTTCCTGGCGCATTTGCTGAGGCTAGGGATATTACCCACTGGCTATATTCATCCGCCACAAGAGCGCTGCGCGATCTGGCACGTAAACGGATTCAATTGGTACGCAACAGGACACAGCACATTCTGGCCGCTGAAAACATCATGGCGCGTCAGTCTGGCCACCGCCTGACCTGTAATGAAGTCAAAAGCCTGTCAGCCACCTCCGTGGACAGGCTGGGCCTGTCCACGGAGGTGGCTTTGGCGATGAAAGCCAATATCGCCATTGTTCAGGCATTACAGACTCAAATTGATGTTATCGAGGAGCGATTGCTGCATGAAGTCAGCCTGCGCCCCGAGTTCTGTTTATTGAAAACGATGCCTGGAGTTGGCGAAGTCTTGGCCACGGTCATCATGTTGGAAACCGGCGATATAGAGCGCTTTGCCGATGTCGGCAACTTCGCCTCTTATGCCCGCTGCGTAAAGAGTGCGCATTACTCCAATGGCAAGAAAAAGGGCGAAGGTAACACCAAGAACGGCAACGCTTACTTGATCTGGGCCTTTATCGAAGCGGCCAACTTTGCGCGACGCTTCAGTGCGGACGCCAAACGTTTTTTTGAGAAAAAGAAAGCCAAGACCAACGCCGTGGTCGCTACCAAAGCACTGGCGCACAAACTGGCGCGGGCGAGTTACCACATTTTGAAGGAGAAACAGCCTTTTGATGCCAAGCGCTGTTTCGCCTGAAGGGCGAGTTAAGGTGATGGCCGATCAACCAAAAAGGGACTGGCGTAAGCCATAAAATCTGAGTGGCGGCCGGCTGTCACCGCCTGAGTGTGTTGTAACCGGGTCGTCTGCCAAGTGAGCCCGTCGAGACTGGACGTGCTTTTGCACGAACCACAGATCTGTGACACGTTTTGGACATTTGGCGGCACCAACGTTTCTCTGGGGCAGTTGACTGCCAGGGCGGTGCTAGGTGTATCGCTACCGCTTGATCCACATGGGTGTCAGGCACGACTTGGTCGTAGCCAACGATGAGGAAACGGATACGACGGGTTCAACCAGTCGGGTTTAGTTATAGGAGAAACCCTGCAGCAAGAGCTGCTGGGCAAGTTGGCTTTTAGCCTTGACTCGAGACCGGCTAATGGGTGTCCCATTTTGGTTCGAAGCCAATGCCCAACATGGTTTGGCTATCGCCCTACGCTATCACCCCCTTGCTGGCGATAAATCCTTCCGAGAGAAACGCTTCGAAACTACGACGTTGAACGCGCAAAATGGCAAACTATTTTCGGCTGTCTCTGTTTTAAAGTCGCGCACAACCGATGCCCCATGGCTATTGGTCAACAGCGACTTCCTGTAGCTGCCCGACTCACCACTTTCCGGTTGAATAACATGCCATCCAAATCAATGAATAACGATGAATTTAATCTCAAGCACCAGCGCCCCATCGCTGGTGAATCTCGACGTTTTAATACTGGCGATGCGGTGTTTTTCTCGCCACTACCCATCCCTACCGGGCAAATCCCAATGGATCTCGGCGGAAGTTTTGTTGAAGTCAACGACACCTATCTGGACTTGGGCAGCAATCTCACCAAGTCTTTCCAAGCACGATTAGCTGTGTCACTCCCAACAGTCGTAGTTATCGTTTGTCTGTTTGTTCTCCCAACATTGATGGGCTTCGCAGCATTCATAAACCCATTCGGCAGAAGCTTCTGGTTTTACTTCAACGATTTTTTTGAGTTCGGAATATCACTAGCGCTCTGGTGTGGAGGGGGAGCAGCGCTGATTGGCCTGTACGCGATTATCAGCACCACAAGGAACAAAGCCCGCGCCAGACCCATCCGATTTAACCGTCAACGCCGGGAGGTCTGTTTCTTCCCAAATGGCTCCGACGAAGCCGTGATCCAGCCTTGGGAAGACACGGTTGCGTGGATCTCAGTCAGCACCGGATTCACTGGAGTAGGCGTAATCAGTAGCTACACCTTTGGCATGGCCCTAGATAATCCCAAGGCCGATACGGTGCACTTTCTCACACAGGAGGTCATGACTCCTGTTCATGGACTAGGCAAATGGGAAGCCATACGTACCTACATGGAAAAAGGACCGGAGTTCTGCCCTGGTAAAGCACCCTACGAGGGTCGCCACACCTTCGATAAAGAACGACAAGACATGCACGAGGAATACCAGCACAACGAACGTTCCGCATTAGGAGTTGGTTGGTGGTACCTGACACACTTGATCACTTGGTGGCGTTTTCCGTACTGGGTAGCAGAATGGGACCATCGTTTCAGCATGAAATCTCTGCCGGACTCCATTGCTGAGTGGTCAAAACCCCTTCCGCCTAAACAGTGGGCCAAGCCGAGCTCAGCTTTGAACGAGCAAAGTGCGAAGATCGAAAGAGCCTTTGCTGAAGGACAGGATTTCATGACGTACTTTAAGACCAACCTCAGCAAAAACGAGGAAAAGGCGCCGGTAGATAGTTCGGCATTATGAAGTCAAAGGGCGCGACGCAACGGCTGCGATTTGCTGGATGTCATAGGCTGACGTTTACAGGCACAGCTTTATATAACAAAAAACGGGCAATCTTATGATCGCCCTTTTTTTATACATTCACCGCCAACAAACTCTCCCCAACCTCATACTTAACAACCACCAGCTTCCTATAAAGCCGCTCATTCTCCAACACCTCACTCCCCTGCCCTTTACTTCGCCGCCTCTGAACCGAATGGCAGTATCCGACCTTCATCAGGAAACCGATCGAAGCTGTGGTTTGACCGCTCCACCACTAAAAGCGGCGAATGAATGGCCACCAAATGACAGGTCCATGCCTTCGACGTAACCGCGTTTGCGGGTCGGGCGGCAGAAGGAAAAGTATTCACCCGACGCGATGACTATGTCGTTATTGATGACACGGCCTGTTTGAGGTTGATGACTTTGTTGTGTTGCAGCGCAAAATATCGGAGTTGCCGAGTTTACGAATGAGCTTGGAGGTGTGTTTGAGGTCGCGAAACGACATGCGGGATTCGGCGTTGACGTGCTGCTGCAGGTGCATATCGTACCCGGGAGGTGTTCGCCCAGTGTAATGGCCTCGGCAATCCATGCACTGGTAAAGAGCCTTGCCACTGGGCGAACGGGAAGTATTTTAATGGAAGTTGGCGAAGTTGTCCGCATACATAATCATGAAATTTATCGATACAACATTAATTAAATGTCATCTTAAATATTATTTGTACGACGACAAAAACTCACCAGCTAGACCATTAAAACTGATTGTTCTTATACAAAAAAACTGTACAAGAACAATCAATATATAGAGCTAATACTCAACTTCAGTGTTTGCTGGTCACTGTGAGGATGTCGGTGTAGGTCACGACGACACTCTGTCCAACTTTCAGGTCTTTCAGTTTTGCTTGAACTTCGGGCCGTACAACGTCGATGGTCTTGGACTGGCCGGCAGGGTTTTCAAAGGTCAGCTGGTTTTTCTTCAAGTCGATTTTGGTGATTTTCAGTTGAACCTGCACTTGGCGGTAGGCTTCGCCGCCCGGGTTGTCGCTGCCAGGGGCTGCACGGACTTCGCCGGTGCGCTCGACGGTGCCTGGCAAGCCTTTGTCGACATCGGTGTCGAGGTAGGCGGCGACGGCGCTGGTGACCTTGACGTCGACTTGATCGCCGACTTTCAGATTACCAAGGTTCTTCGCCTTGTCGGTCAGTTGCACGTGGACCTGACGCCCTTCCGGTCCTTCCAGGACAACCCGGTGATTCGCCGCGTCGACCGAGACCACTTTGGTGGTGACCTCGTCCGCTTCCACAACGGCAGACAGCGGAATGTCCGCAGCCATGGCGCCAAGGCTGGTGGTAGACAGCAAGGTAGCGAGGGTGATGGCTTTCGTCAGTGCGTGGAGTTTCATAAGCATACTTTCCCTGTGATTGGGTGGCAGCAGACGGCTCTGGCCCGAGGGTCAGCGCCGACTGTGCAACTCAGCATAGACGCAGTTCAGGGATTTTTTGCAGTTTCTTGCGCGGTGGATTCACCGCTTTGCGTGCCCTTGCCGCTTTCCTTGCGCCGGGTCGGATCGGTGGAGCGCAGGGCGTCGTTGTCGCGCTCGACTTCGCCCGCTGGGCGCGGTTCGTCGGGGTGTTTTTCGATGTCGGGTGATTGGGGTTTCATGTGGATCTCCTCAGGCTTCGGGATCATCGACCTCTTGTGCGACGTTTACGGAAGGCGAGTCTTTGTGGGATTGCTCGGCCTTGGCCTTCAATGTCTGCCACTGTTCCAGGTCAATGGCGCCCTGCCCCAGCAAGTCGTCGGCCACCCGCAGCAGTTCGCTGTAGTGGGCGTCGGGGGATTGCTGCCAGTAGGCCTTGTCTTCGAACAAGCGCTGCCAGGCATCGAGGTCAGGTGGCTTGAGGTCTTCGCTCATGACGGGCTCCATTGAATGGGCTTGTTAACTTAGGAGGCCGTCGCCGAACCGAGAGTTCCGACTCAATACCCGGTCATTTCCAGATAACCCGTGCCACCTTTGAATTGCACGGGGCCTTCCCAGTAAGGAATGCGCAAATCCATCCAGGCGTTGGGATTGAGGGCGGTGATGGAGATGTCGAGATGTTTGGCCGGGATTTTGATCGCCCAGCGCACCGGCATTTCACGGCCGGCGACTTTGGCAGTGTCCTGCGGTGTGAGGCTGATGTCGGAGGCATGCAATGACTGAGTCTGGCCTTGAGCATCGATCCACGTGCCTGTGAGATAAGGCGCGCCGTCCTTTTGCCGCATGCGATAAAGCATGACCTGTTCACCGCTGTCCAGGTGCAGCGAAAACCAGTCCCAACCTGTTTGATTGGCCGTCAACGGCTGACTGCTCCATTCGCGATCGAGCCAGGCCGGACCGCTGACCTGATAAGTTTTGCCATCGATTTCCAGCGCGCCACTGGCCTGGAAGAACGGCTGGCTGTAGTAATACGACGCCTGCCCTTGTTCGGATTTCTGACTGAAACCCTTGTCGCCCTGAAGCACCAGTGGACGGGTGGACGTCAACCGCAATTGGTAGCTGAAGCCCTTGTCCCGCGCGCTGAGTTGCAGATCTGCCAAGGCATCGGGCCCCTGGCTGCTGAAACGCCAATCGTCGATCCAGGCATTGAACGGTGCGAGACTCACCCCCGCCTGACCAACCCCGCCACGGGCATAGCGTTCGGCGGCGTGATGGGCGGTTGCCGACGTCACGGCTGCGTGCCCCAGCCAAATGGTCTGATTGCCCCAACCCGACTGCTCCGGGACAGCTTTCAACGCGCTGCGAAACAACGTCCATTGCACGCCAAACTCGCGACCCTGGTCATCCTTGAGATTGGCGGTGACGTACCACCATTCGATTCGGAAACCATCGTGGGGACCGTGGTCTGCCGGGAAGCTGAACACCCGGCCGGGCACCACTGGTGTGAATACGGAGGCGTCACCACCAAGACCTGCGAAGCCCTTCTCCTCAGGCACCGAATCATCACAGCCGCTCAGCAACGCCAATAACAAAAGACCGACCTTAATCCTCATGAGCAAACGTCCTCAGCAGGTCCGCCGGTTGCGTGCGATACAGCGAATACAGCGGCCACGCCGATGCCAGCAAGGTCGCGAACAACGCCAGGCCCATCAACTGCAACAGCTGCAACGGAAACACCCGCAACGGCAATCGCCAGCCAAATGCCTGCACGTTGATCACCGTGTCCAGGCACCACGCCAACGCGATCCCCAACGGCAACGCCAGCACCAGCGTCAGCACCGCCAGCAACCAGGTTTGCCCGAGGTTGAGCAACATCAATTGCCGCCGCGTCACGCCCAGCGCCCACAGCGGCGCGAGTTGGCCGAGGCGGCTCTGGCTCTGGGTCAGCAGGCTGATGAACAACGCCACACCGGCGACGGCCAGGGTCAGGCTGTTGAGCGCGGCGGTGGCGGCGAAGGTGCGTTCGAACACTTGCGTGGACCAGCCCTTGAGCCGCGCCTGATCGACGATTCGGCTGTCGTCCAGGCTGAAACGTGTTTGCAGCGTTTTGAGGAACGGCGCAATCAACGCGGGCTCGATGCGCAGGTTGAAACGATTGGGCGTGAGCTGCGGCCACCCGCGCAGCAGATGATTGCCGTTCACCAGTATGTGGCCCTTGGGATTGCCGTAGTCGGCGTAGATCCCGACGATCCGCGGCGACCACGGGCCGCCCGGCGTGGGAATGGTCAGGTGATCGCCGAGCCGCACCTTTAAGCGCCGGGCCAGTTGCTCGCTGAGCATCAGCGCATCGTCCTTGGCCAAACGGTCCCAGGGGTTGTCGCCCAAGGCTTCCAGCAGCGGCCAATGCTGGCGGTAGGTCGGGTGATCGATCACGCCGAAGATATCTGCCGGCCAGCCTTGGAGCTGGATCGACACCTGCCAGTTGGGCAGCACGGCCGTCAGTGAAGGCTGCTGTTTGAGCCAGGTGTGAAGTTCTCGGGACTGTGCCGGGTTTTGTGGATTGATGTAGAGCTCGGCGGTCAGCCGTTGTTCGAGCCAGTCGTTGAAGGTCTGGCGGAAACCGGCGGTCATGCTGCCGGCACCGATGTTCGCCGCCAGCGCCAACAGCAGCGCCATCAGGGCCAGGCTCAGCGCCGGCAGTTGCTGACGGCAGTCGGCGAGAAACCATTGGCCGAGCACCGAATGACTGCGGCTCAACGCCAGGTTCAAGACCAGATTCAGCACCACCGGCAAGGCCAGTGCGGCACCGATCAACAGCGCCGCCATCAGCACAAAGCCACTGGCCAGGCTCTCACCCCGGAACAAGGCGATGAGCGCGATGACAGCAGCCAGTGCCGCGACCCAACCCTGACGCCGTAACCAGCGCGCGTGAGCTTGATGCCAGGCCTGCGGATCGGCCAAAGCCAGCAACGGAAGACGTGCCGCCCGCAGCAGACTGTTGGCCCCGGCCAGCAACGCGCCGAGCAGGCTCAGGCCCACACCGCTGAACCACCACCACGGACTGAGGCTCAACTGCCCCGCCACTTCGGCACCGTACAAACCGCGCAGACTGGCGGCCACATCCGGCAACAGCACGCTGGCCAGCAGGTAGCCGCTGGCGACGCCGGCAAGGCCGCCGATCAGCGCCAGCGCTCCCAGCTCAACCACCAGACACGTGATCAGCATTCGAGCGCTGACCCCACAGGCGCGCAGGGTTCTGAGCAAGCCTCGACGTTGCTCCAGCGCTAGCCCGATCGCGGCGTGAACGATGAACAAGCCGACTACAAACGACAGAAACCCCAAGGCATCGAGGTTCAAGTGAAAGCTTTCAGTCAACCGCGAAAGGTTGTTTTCTTCCCCACTGGTTTTGAGCTGCAACTGGCCTTTGTATTGATCGGGCAGTGCGGCACTGAAATCCTTGGGCAACAGCAGGCGCGACAGTTGCTCCGGCAGGCCGAGAATCTGCTGGGCGAAGCCGATGTCCACCAGCAACATGCCGGGGGCCATATCGGTTTGAACGTGCAGCGGAGGCAATGCCACGCCGCTCACGCTCAGCGGCTGTTCACCTTCATGCAGACCCAACGCTTGCAAAGTCTGCGGCGAAATCCAGGTGCGGCCCGGCGGGGTGAAAAACTCGACAATTTGCTCGATCGCCAACGACCGCCCCGCCACCGCCGAGCCGGCCGGCAGCGACACCGGTTCGATGCCCATCAGCTGTAGACGTTGCTCCTCATGGCCCTTGAGCGTCACCCGCCCTTGCAACACGGGCGATACCGGCCAGCCCGCGCGACGCAGGTCGACAAACAGTTGCTGGGAAAAGGTCGCGCCACTGGGCGCACTAAGGCTGGCTTGCGGTTCGCCGCCGATCAACTGACTGGCTCGAGCATAGCTGTCACGCGCCTGGCTGTTCAGTGCCTCTACGCCGGTCAGCAGGCTGGTGGCGAGCCAAAGCCCGGCCAGCACACTGAAAAATTGCACCGGGTGCTGCCACCAATGGCTGAGCAGCGCCCGCAACGTTTCACGAAAGACGCGCACCTCAGTGCTCGCCCGCGCCAGCCAGATGGCCGCGGTGCAGCACCACTTGTTCCGCCAGGCGTGCGGCAACGCGATGACTATGCGTGACCATCAACAGGGTGGTAGGACTGTCGTCGAGCAATTCCAGCAGCAACTTCAATACTTCATCGCTGGTGGCTTCATCGAGGCTGCCGGTGGGCTCGTCGGCCAACAGCAATTTCGGCTTCGACGCCAGGGCGCGACCCAAAGCGACTCGCTGCTGTTGCCCTCCGGAGAGCTGCTCAGGGTAACGCCGCAGCAAATCACTCAAGCCCAGTCGCTGCACCAGATGCGCCTGCCAGCGCGGATCATGCCGCCCGGCCAGGCGCGCCTGAAACGCCAGATTGTCCTCGACCCGCAGGCTGCCGATCAGGTTGAACTGCTGGAACACCAGGCCAATTTCAGTCCGCCGCCAGTTCGCCAGTTGCCCTTCGTTCATCTGGTCCAGCCGATGTTCGCCGCTTTGAATGCTGCCGCGATCGACCTTGTCCAGCCCGGCGATCAAGTGCAGCAAGGTGCTCTTGCCACTGCCCGACTCGCCCATCAGCGCCAGGCTGCTGCCGGGTTTCAATGTCAGGTCGACACCTTGCAGCACCGGCAACGGACCTTGCGCAGTGGCGTAGCTTTTGAAGACGCCCTTGACCTGAAGCATGGGGGGAGGCTCGCTGATGGCAGTGCGCCTAGGATAGCGGACGGTAGCGGCACCGCGTTATCGTTCTTCGCGGGCAAGCCACGCTCCCACAGGACCGCGTCGTTCACAGCATTGGTAAACAACGCGGTCCCGTGGGAGCGTGGCCTGCCCGCGAAGAGGCCGGATCAGACAACCCAAAACCTCACTGCCCCACCGCCACACTCGTCGCCGCCTGCCCCGGCGTCACAATGCTCTTCAGATCAATATGCTTCCATTCAGGCTTCGCCCCCAACCGGGCATTGAACCGATAGTTGAACGTAAACTCGTCCGCGGTCGGCACGCTCAACGGCTTGCCATACACCGACTCGATCCCCGCCAAGTCATAGCCCATCAACTGCAACAGCGTCGGGAAGATGTTGTAGTGACTCGACCGATCCTTGTTCGCGGCCAGCGCCTTCGGCCAATCCAGTGTGCGCAACTGATCGCCTTGAATCACCACCAGCGGCACCAGGCCCTCCTCTTCCACCGGATCGCCCCCGCAGTGCGTATTCAACCCTGGGTTGCCTCGTTCATGCAGGTCTTGCCCATGGTCCGAGGTGTAGATCAGCAGCGCGTTGCTCATGTCCGCCTGGGCGAAAACCCGGGAGAAAAACTCCCCGACGTTCCACAGCAGCGTGTTTTTGTAGGCATTGCGGTACAGCAGCCAGTCATCCGGCTGACCGTTGAAGCCATCGCGCTTGCCGGTGTCCGCGATCTCGACAAACTGCCCGCGAGGCAGTGTCGGACGATAGGCCATGAACGCGTCCGGGTACTTGTCATGCACCGGAAAATGCGCGCCCACCTTGTTGATCACCACCAGCTCAGGCTTGCCGTCGTTGAGCAGGTCGATCAGTTTCGCCGCTGCCGCCATGTCGCGATCACGCACGCTGGTCTGGTCGAACTGCACAAATTCGTCGATGTCCTTTTTCTCGGCTTCGTTCATCAGGTTCTGCAAGTTGCCACCGGTGCGCTGGGCATCGATGTACACGGTGCGCAGGCCCGCCTTCTTCGCATACTGCCAGATCGACGGCATCGTGCTGTTGATGCGCATGTAGTCGGCGCGGGTGCCGCCGTACCGCAGGGTGATGTTGGTGTCGGCGCTGCAATTGGCAATGGACGCGGCGTATCCGTAATTGAAGATCGCGACGCCCGGGCGCGGTTCCTTGAGGTTGCTGTGCACACCGAACGGCGCGTTGATGTCCAGGTAGTTGCCGGAAATGCTTTCGTCGATGACCAGCACGATGTCGTGCCCCGGCGGCGCGTCGTTGCGCGCCAGGCTCACAGGCTCGCGCGGGCCGACGGTGTTGTGCAGGGCTTCATAAGTGAACAGATTCAAATAAGCCAGCGGCGTGTACATGATCGGCAGGCCACGGGCGCCTTCGCCAGCGCGCACAAACAACACCGCACTGAGCAGCAGCACCCCGAGCACCGGCGCCGCCACCAGCAACGCACCGGGCAATGGCATTCGCCGACGCGGTTTGAGCCCGATGCCGAACAACAGCAGCAAGCCGCCGACCACCCCACTGATGATCGCGTCGCGGTACTGGTACGCCGCCTCCTGAATGAACCCACCGGAATACACCAGCGACACGAAGCTGCTGTAGGTCAGGTAGTCGGCCGTGACGCGGGTATAGACATCGAAAAACACCGCGGACACAAACATCACCAGGGCAAATAGATGACGGATCAATGTCTGGCGAATGTAAGCGGTCATAAAAAGCGCCACGGTTAGCGCGATAAACATCCCGCCAAACAGCAGCACTGGAAAACCTATTCCCATTGCGCTCAGGCGTTCCAGGTAATAGTCGTAATTTTTGAATAAGTAGAGAACTAAGAGCAGTTCTTTAAGGTATCGAATCATAGTCTTTCCGATGCTCGCGGCCGTCCGTTGGCCAATAGATTGTCGGCCATTTTTTGACACTAGCACCGGGCCATCAAAGCGCAAGAAATGTCGGGTTTTTACACAAAGCGTCAAAAAAACGTTGACTCAAATCTGACACACTCGAACCGCTACAACCCTTGTGTTTCATGCCCTACGACCGTTTATCGTTTTCTTCGACATGTGAAAAACCCGTCAAAACCGCGGCAAATCCAGCAGCGGCAAGCACTTGATGGCAAAACGCCCCAAAAATGGGGCTGTTATAGCAGTGCAACATGTCATTTTGCTGACACGTTTTCCCAGCGCTGGGCTATACCCCTTTTGACAGTCTTATTTAAGTTCTTTCCACCGTCTTACGAGGCACGCCAATATGGACGTGAGCGTATTTGGTACGGGCTATGTTGGCCTGATACAAGCAGCGGCACTGGCCGATGTCGGACATCGTGTCTTATGTGTCGACATCGATCCGAACAAGATCAAGCAATTGCAACAGGCCGTGCCGCCGATCAGCGAACCGGGGTTATCCAGCACGCTGGAAGAGAACATCAAGGCCGGCCGTTTGCTGTTCACGACCCAGGCCAGCGATGCAGTCGAACACGCCGAGCTGATTTTCATCGCCGTCGGCACGCCCGCCGATGAAGACGGGTCGGCCGACCTCAGTCACGTACTGAATGTAGCCCGCCAGATCGCCAGTTACATGGAGGCCGATCGCACCCTGATCATCAAGTCCACCGTGCCGGTCGGCACCGCGGACCAGGTGTCTGCCACCGCCAACGAAGAACTGCTGCGCCGTGGCAAGAGCGCCCTCACTGTGCGGGTGGTCTCCAACCCCGAGTTTCTCAAGGAAGGCAGCGCCCTCGCCGATTGCATGCGCCCGGACCGGATCATCGTCGGCACCGACGACGAAGAAGCCCGCGGCCAGCTCAGCGAGCTCTACGCGCCGTTCTGCCGCAACCATGAAAAGATCATGTTCATGGACAACCGCAGCGCCGAGCTGACCAAGTACGCGGCCAACGCGATGCTCGCCACGCGCATCAGTTTCATGAACGAACTGGCCAACCTCACCGAGCTGCTGGGAGCTGACATTGAAGCGGTGCGCAAAGGCATCGGTTCGGACCCACGCATCGGCTACCACTTCATCTACCCGGGTTGCGGTTTCGGCGGCTCGTGCTTCCCCAAGGATCTGCGTGCCCTGCTGCACACTGCCGAACATAACGGCATGCCGTTGCGCCTGTTGCGCAGCGTCACCGACGTCAACGACAGTCAGCGTCACATCCTCTTCAGCAAACTGAAAGCGCAATTCCCCAACGGCCTGGCCGGCAAATCCATCGCGATCTGGGGCCTGGCGTTCAAGCCCAACACCGATGACATGCGCGAAGCCCCCAGCCGTTACCTGATGGAAGCGCTCTGGGCCGAAGGCGCGAGCGTGCAGGCTTATGACCCGGAAGCCATGTCCGAATGCCGGCGCATTTACGGCTACCGCAATAACTTGCACCTGTGCGCCACCCGCGACGACACCCTGGAAGATGCCGACGCCCTGGTGATCTGCACCGAGTGGAAGAACTTCCGTGTGGTCGACTTTGACTTGCTGGCGAGCAAACTGCGCTCGCGGGTGATCGTCGACGGTCGCAACCTCTACAACCCGGAACAAGTGGCGGCGGCCGGTTTGCACTACAGCGGCATTGGCCTGCGGCACATCGTTCCCGAGGCGCCGCGACCATGAAGATTCTCGTCACCGGAGCGGCCGGTTTCATTGGTGCCCATTGCGTGTTGCGGCTGATCCGTGACGGGCACCAGGTGCTAGGCCTCGACAATTTCAATGATTACTACGACCCGCAACTCAAACACGACCGCGTGGATTGGGTGCAGGAGCAGGTTGGCGCTTTCCAGCTCGCGACGGTTGACCTGGCCGACGGTCCGGCCATCGAGGCCCTGTTTGTCCGTGAAAAGCCTGAGGTGGTGATTCACCTCGCCGCCCAGGCCGGGGTGCGTTACTCGCTGGAGAACCCAAGGGCTTACCTCGAGAGCAATTTGAGCGGGTTCCTCAACATTCTCGAAAGCTGCCGCAACCACCCGGTCAAGCATCTGATCTATGCCTCGTCCAGTTCGGTCTACGGCGCGAACCAGCACACGCCCTATTCGGTGAAGGACGGCGTCAACCATCCGCTGTCGCTGTACGCCGCGACCAAGAAAGCCAACGAGCTGATGGCCCACAGCTACAGCCACCTGTATGGCATTCCCTGCACCGGCCTGCGTTTTTTCACCGTGTACGGGCCTTGGGGGCGGCCAGACATGTCGCCGATCCAGTTCGCCCGGGCGATTGCCGAAGGAACGCCGCTGAAGTTGTTCAACTACGGCGAGCACCAGCGCGACTTCACCTACATCGACGACATCATCGAAAGCATCGCACGCCTGATCGAGCGTCCACCGCAAGCCAACGCCGAATGGGACCGTGAACAACCGGACCCGGCCAGCAGCATGGCGCCGTGGCGGATCTTCAACATCGGCGGCCAGCACCCGGTGGAGCTCAAGGATTACCTGGCGCTGCTGGAAAAACACCTTGGACAAAAAGCCCTCGTCGAGTTGCTGCCGCTGCAGCCGGGCGACGTGCTCAACACCTGCGCCGATGCCAGCGACCTGGCTCGGGCGACCGGATTTCAGCCTTGTATCGAGCTGGATGAGGGACTCGGGCGCTTCATCGCCTGGTTCCGCGATTACTACCCACTGCCTATCGCCCACGCGCCGCTAGCGGCTGAACTTCAGCGGAGGATTCTATGACTGGACATGAAAAAACGGTGCCCCTGCAACAGATGCGCCGGGACAAGCGCCTGGACCCGGAGCACCGAATGCGCCTCGACACCGCGATCCATATGCAGGGTCGTGGCTGGATGACCGGCCGTGACGGCGGTCGCCCCTGGACGTTGTCACGCACCAACCGCGTGGTCGCCTGCTTCGGCGCGCTGGTCATTCTGCTATTGATCTCGCCCATCCTGTTGGGCCTGGCGCTGGCGATCAAATTCAGCAGCCCGGGACCGGTGATGTTCGTGCAGAAACGCACGGGCTACCGCGGTCGCAAGTTCGGCATGTACAAGTTTCGCACCATGGTGGCCAACGCCGAGGAGCTCAAGGAGTCCCTGCGTCACCTGAACAAGCACGGCGCCGACGCGATCGATTTCAAGATCGACAAGGATCCGCGCATCACCGGCATCGGTGGTTTCCTGCGGCGCAGCAGCCTGGATGAGCTGCCGAACCTGATCAATGTGGTGATGGGCGACATGCGCCTGGTGGGCCCGCGGCCAACCTCGTTCAACGCGTACCGCTACAAGGACAATCACCTTGCACGCCTGAGCATCTACCCCGGCATGACCGGCCTGTGGCAGATCTCCGGGCGCAGCAATATCGACTTCGACCAGCGCGTTGAGTTGGACCTCAGCTATATCGCCGAGCAGAGCCTGTTGCTTGATCTGAAGATCCTGTTGAAAACCCCCTTCAAAGTATTCAGCGGCCACGGAGCGAGTTAAATGGACGGTTCATCAGCCAAAAGCCTAAGCATTGCCAACCCGAGCGAGTCCAACCTGACGTCGACCGTGCTCGATCAAGATCTGCGGATCCTATTCCTCACCGCCGCTAACCCCGGCGCAGGCACCACCACCAGTGCCCTGGCGCTGGCCAGTCAGCTGGCACAAATGAGTAGCGGCGAGGTGCTGCTGGTCGATGCCAGCCAGTCATCGACCAACCTCACGCAGCAGCTGGGGCTGACCAAGGAGCGCGGTTTTCGCGACCTGCTGTTCAACACCCAGAGCCCGCCATTGCTGCAGGACTGCGTGGTGAATGTGTCCAGCCTGCCCTTCCACATCTTGCCTAACGGCCGGTATGTGCGCGGCACCGAACACCTGACACCCGAACGCCTGGGCCCGTTGCTCGATCAGCTCGGCAGTCAGTATCGCTTTGTGGTGATCGACGGCGACGCGGTGTATTCCGCCGCCGACACCATGATCATCAGCACCCAGGTGGACGGCGTGATCATGGTCGTGCGCTCCGAAGATACGCGCTGGGAAGTGGCCCAGGCGGCGGTTCAGCGCTTGACCCAGGCCGGCGCAAAACTGGTCGGCAGCGTCTTCAACCGACGTAAGTACTACATGCCGAAATGGCTCTACAAAAACCTGTGAGCAATCAGAAAAGGATGACGACATGAACGCCAAAATGCTTGTCCTGCTGTTGCTGCCGCTTGCAGGTTGCTCCAGCACTTCCGAAACCCAGAACATGCCGGTGAATATCCTCACGGCCTCACCGGCCAATGCCCAGGCCACCGATATGCCCAAAGTCGAACAGACCTTGCGGCCACAGGACGTGCTGGACGTGATCTTTCACATCAGCACCAGCGGCTCGGACGCCTACCGCATCCAGTCCGGTGACCAGATCGGCCTGAACTTCACCGCCGCCAGCCAGCTCAACGGCAATCAACTGGTGCTGCCCGATGGCACCATTGAACTGCCGGGCGCCAACACCTCGGTGAAAATCGCCGGGCTGACGTCCGAACAGGCGCGTGAGGAAATCCAGCGCGCCTACCAGCGCAAACAGCTGTTCCAGCCTAACCGCAACCAGCTGGCCGTGCAGGTCATCAGCCCGTTGAGCAACGAGTCGAACCTCAAAAGTGCCCTGAACCACCCCGCTACCGGCATGAGCCGGGAGATCACCGTGGGCACCGACGGCTACGCCAGCTTCCCGGAAATCGGCGCCGTGCCGCTGCAAGGCATGACCGTCAATCAACTGGAAACCTTCCTCAACAAACGCTACGCGCAACTGCCGGGGCGGATGACCGTCGACGTGCTGCTGAAGTCCACGGCGGGTAACGAAATCTATGTGCTGGGCGAAGTTGGCCAACCGGGTTCCTACCCGATTCGCCGGCCGGTCTCGGTGCTTGAAGCGCTGACCCTGGCCCGTGGCAGCAACACCAAGGCACGGCTCGATTCGGTAATGATCATGCGCCGCAACGGTAACCAGGTGCAGGCCGTGCGCTATGACGTCGAAAAAGCGCTCGCCGGCGATGCGTCGCAGATCGCGTACCTGCAACCGGACGACATGCTCTATGTGCCGAAGACCAAACTGGCCAGCGCCGGTGAGCTCGCGCGGCAATTGGCGGACGTGGTGTTGTTCCAGGGCGTGGGCTTCAGCTTCGGCTACCGCGTCGACAACAAAGACAGCAACAACAACTGACTCTCAGGTGACCGACCATGAATCCAAAGGAAAACTACCTGCACGAGTTCTTCAGGATCTTCTTCGCCAACAAGCAGTTGGTGAAACGAGTCTTCCTGGTCTTTGCAGTGATCGCCCTGGTCTTGCCGCTGATGCTCAAACAGAGCTTCGATATCACCGCCCAGGTGATCGTGCAGTCCAAAAAACTCTCACAGGGAGACGCCACGACGTCCCTCAACCAGGAGAACGCCTCGTTCATTCCACCGTCCCTGGCGGACATGGAAACCGAGAGCAATATCCTGCGCTCGCCGGCGTTGATCCGGCAGACCATCAGCGAGTTGCGCGACAAGGGTGAGTACACGCCTACCCCTGGCGTTTTCAACAAACTGGTGACCCAGCCCTTCAAACAGTACGTGACCACGCCACTGCGTGAATACGTGATCAACCCGATGAAAGCCACCCTGGGCCTGGAAACCGACCCGGTACGCGACACGGCGCTGGATGCTCTGACCCAACAGGCGATCGACAGTCTGAAAATCGAGACCCTGCCAGGCTCCAACGTGATCTCCATCATCTACAGCTTCGACAATCCGGCCCAAGGCACCAAGTTTGTCGCAGCCTTGCTGCAGAACTACCTGACGAGCCGTCAGGCACTGCAATCGATCGACTTGCCGCAGTCGTTCTACGAAACCAAGAAGAAGCAATACCAGGTGCGTCTCGATGGTCTGGAAGGCACTCGGCTGGGTCTGCTTGAAGCGGTCGGCTCGTCCGATCCGAAGGAAGAAATCACCTTCCGCCTCAACGCCATCAACACCGAGGAGCAAGCGCTCAACCTGTACCGCGACCGCCTGCTGCAAAGCCAACGCTGGCTCGACTACCTGAAAACCAGCCTGGCCGCAGCGAGCAACTCGAAACTCAACGACTACACCTTCCCCTACACCTTCACCACCACGGTGGACAACGTGGCGTTTGAAGACCGCGAGATCAAACAGATGGGTGAGGCCCTGACCACGCAGGTCAGCCGTTACATGAACGACCTGGCGATCTTCCAGCCAGGCAGCGAACCGATGTTGCTGACCCGCGAGCAAATTGCCCGCACCCGTCAGCAGTTTCTGAAAGTAGTCAGCAACCGGATTCAGGAGCGCAACACTGACCTGGCGATTGTCAGCTCGGTGATCGACCAGAAAACCGCGCGCATTGCCGAGTTCAAGAACCGCATCCATCAGTTGCAGGAAACCCAGAGCAAGCTGCGGCAGATGGACACCGAGATCAACGCGTTGCATGCGGCGTTCTCGACCTATGCCCAGCGCTTCGCCGAAAGCAGCAGCGCACGCTCGCTGGACAACGACCTGTCCAACGCACGGGTGCTCAGCCCGCCGTATGAGCCCACCGAAGCGGCGTTTCCGAAACCGATGCTGATCATTCCATTCGGGTTGTTCACCGGTCTGTTGCTGGCGATTGCCCTGGTCTACGTGCGTGAGTTCTTCGATCACCGTTTCAAACACCCAGCGCAAATCACCCACGAACTGGGCTTGCCGGTGCTGTTGGTGATCAACGATCAGAACGTGGAACCGACCAATCCGCACAGCAACTGGTCTGTGCCTGGCCTCGTGCATTGGGTGCGCAATTGAACGCGCCGCTCATCCCTTCCCTGCCGATCATTCATTTGCTCAGCAGCGGTGGCTTCTATGGGGCTGAGCGGATGCTGCTGGACCATTGCCTGGCGACGCCGGGGCAGCACCAAGTGCTGTTTCTCGATGCGCCGCCAGACTTGATCGCGCGGTTTCGCCAGGCGGGGGTCGACTGCCGGGGTTGCGCGGGGTTGGGGCAACTGCTCACGCATTTGCGCCAGCGCCGGGCGGAACGGCCGTTGATCAATACGCACAACTTCAAGGGCCTGTTGTTTGGCTGGGTGGGCGCCACGTTGTTGCGCCTGCCGCTGGTGATTACCCAGCACGGTTTCACACCGCGCAGCCGCAAGCAGAAGTTCTACACCTGGTTGAGCCTGCAACTGTGCCGCACCGCGTCGGTGAATCGCGTGGTCTGCGTTGCCGAAAGCATCGCCGTGCTGTGCCGTCAGGCCAGCGTCCGGGCGGAAAAGCTGCAGGTGATTCCCAATGGTTTACCGGCGGCTACCGGACTGTTGCCGCACAGCGTGGACCGCCAGCGTTGGCTGGCCGGTTACGTCGGGCGGCTGAGCAGTGAAAAGGGCCCGGACTTTTTTCTCGATGCGCTGATTCCACTCTGCCGGCAACACCCGCAACTGGACGCCGTGATGCTCGGCGACGGCCCGGAACGGGAGGCGCTGCTGGCGCGTATCAACGAAGCGGGTTTACAGGACCGCATCACCCTGCCTGGTTACCAGACCGACATGAGTGTGTGGTGGCGACAACTCGATGCGCTGGTGATCAGCTCGCGCACCGAAGGCACGCCGATGATTCTGCTCGAAGCGATGCAAGCCGGCGTGCCGGTGGTGGCGTTTGGCGTCGGCGGGATTCCCGATGTGCTGCAAGACCGGCACAACGGCCTGCTGGCGACACCCGCCGACAGCGCCGCCCTCGCCCGGCAGATCGGCTCGTTGTTGACTGAACCGGCCATGGCCCGCGACCTGATCGACAACGCAAAACGAACGCAATTGGACCGTTACGACCTCAAGGCCCTGGCCGAACGCTGGTCGCAACTTTATCTCCGTACTGCACGGGAGGCACGCGCGTGATCTTTCCGCTCTCGATCGTCAGTTTGTTCGGCCTGGTCTGCCTTGGTTTGCTGGCCAGCCCTTATCCGTATCTGGCGCCGGGGGCGGTGCTGGGCCTGGTCGGTGTCGCGATGCTTTACCGAAAACCCACCTGGGGTTTGCTCGGGATTGCGGCGCTGGTGCCGTTCGAAGGTTTCTTCAAGGACAGTTCGCTGTCGGGCACCAAGTTCCTCGGCGCGTCACTGGCCGTGATCCTGATGCTGCAACTGGCCATCCACCAGATTCCCTCCGATCGTCTGCGCAGCAATATCTGGCGTTACCTGATCTGGTTCATGGCGTTGTACCTGCTGAGCACGATCAACACCGACAACATGGACATGTCGATGGGGCATCTGCGGGAGCTGAGTGTCGGCCTGGTGCTGTTTGTGATCACCCTGCTGATCGGCCGCGAGATGAACATGAACCTGTTCGCCAAAATGGTCACTATCAGTGTCACGGCGACCTGCGTGCTGGCAATGTTCTCCAGTAAATATCAGGACCAGGGGCGCGCTGCCGGCCTGCTGGAAGACCCGAACGCCTTTGCCATGCTGATCGCCTTCGCCGTGCCACTCGCCTTGCTGCTGGTGGTGCGCAGCCCGCACTTCCTGCATCGGGTGTTCTGGGTCGCTTGCTGCATTTTGCTGCTGGGCGGCATGACCAAGACCGAATCCCGTTCGGGGCTGGTGGTGCTGTTCCTCAGCCTGATGATCGGCGTCTGGCACTACCGCCTCGAGCTCAAACGCATCCGTCCACGGCATCTGGGGTTTGCCATGCTGGGCCTGGTGATCGTGATACCGCTGGCCCTTTATGCGATGCCCAAGGGTTACATCGAGCGTATTCAGTCCTTGAGCATTTTGAGCGCTGGCGCCAAGAGTCAGGACCAATCCCTCGGCCGTCGCGCCTCGTACATTGTGGTCGGCAGCGAGATGATCCGTGAGAACCCGCTACTGGGCACCGGCCCCGGCACCTTCCCCCTGCACTACGCCACCACCGGTTACGCCAAGGCGTTTTCGGCCAACCGCAAAATCGGTGACCTGTACCGCCGCGCCCACAACACCTACCTGGAAATCTTCAGTGAACTGGGGATTCCCGCCGGCCTGTTGTTCGTCGGCATGCTCGGCCTCGGTTTGTACAACCTGGTCCGCGCCCGTCGTGCATGGATACAGCGAAGCAACCGCGAGCAGGCGGATCTGCTGACGCACCTGAGCATGAGCTTTCTGTCGCTGGCCCTGTTCCTGATGTTCCTCAGCGCGCCCAACCAGAAGTACGTGTGGATCATGCTCGCCCTGACCAGCGTGCTGCGTTTGAAAGCCGAAGAAAGCCCACTCGTGGAGGCCAAGGCATGAGCCGCATCAGTATTGTCATCCCGATGTACAACGAAGCCCATCACATCGCCCGGACCCTGCTGGCAGCGCAACGCGCCGCCATCGCCGCCGGGCTGGAATGTGAGCTGATCGTGGCCGACAACGGCTCCGAAGATCAGGGCCCGCACATTGCCCGGCAACTGGGCGCGCAGGTGCTGGTGCTGCCGGGCTTGATGATTGGCGCCTTGCGCAATCGCGGCGCCGCTGTCGCCACCGGAGACTGGCTGGCCTTCATCGATGCCGACGTCGAGATGCCCGAAGACTGGCTCACGCTGTTGTTGAAAATCGAGCCCGCGGTTCAGGTCGACGTCCTCGGGCTGGATTTGCACACCCCGGCCGAAGCCCCGTGGTACGCCAACGCCTGGCAACGTCGCACCTTGCGTCCGAACAACGAGACAGTGCAAACGGTGCGCTGGCTGCCCAGTTCCAACCTGTTGATGCGCCGCCCCTGGTTCGACAAGGTCGGCGGTTTCGATGAGACCCTGCGCACCGGCGAGGACAAGGATTTCACCATGCGCCTTTCCCACGCGGGCGCCCGCCTGCTCTCGGTCAATCAGACCGTCGCCTTGCATTGGGGTTACGAGGGCAGTTGGCGTGAATGGATGGGCAAGGAATTCTGGCGTCAGGGCAGCCATCTGCAGCTCCTGCGCAGCCATGGGATGAGTCTGCGGTTGCTGCGCTTTCCGTTGATGTCACTCGCCGCCTGGTTCCTGGATTTCCTGGCGATCTCCGCCCTGCTCGATGGCTTCCCTCATCATGCGGCGCTCATGTTGTTCCTGACCAGCATTCCGGCGCTCGCCTTGAGCATGCGCCAGACCCTCAAGCACCGCGACCTGCTGTTGACTCTGCAACTCTGGGGCCTGCACTGGCTGCGTCTGCACCTGGCCGGTGCCGCGTTCATCCTCAGCATGTGTCATTGGAAAGCCAGGAGGCCTGCCCGTGGCTGAATTCATTTTCTGGTTGTGCCTGTTATTGCCGGTGTACGCCTATCTCGGTTACCCGCTGTTGTTGACGCTACTGGCGCCGTTGTTTGCGGCGCGGCGTCATGCGGCGCCGGAACCGATGAACATCAGCATCGTGATTGCCGCGCACAACGAGGCGCGGCACATCGAACACAAGCTGCGCACCTTGCTCGCCCAGGATTATCAGCCGGCCTCGCTGCAGATCATTCTGGCCAGCGACGGTTCGACCGATGACACCGTGGCCTGTGCGCGCAAAGTCATCGACCCGCGCATCACTATTCTCGACCTGCCCCGCCAGGGGAAGGCCGCGACCCTGAATGCCGGCGTGGCGTTGAGTACCGGGGACATTCTGGTGTTCACCGACGCCGACAACCAATGGTCCCGCGACACCCTCGGTCACCTGCTGGCGCCGCTGTGCGATCCACAGGTCGGAGCATGCGCCGGGCACATGGTGATCCCGGTCACCGGCGGTGGCCTGAGCATCGGCGACAGCCTCTATCGGCATTACGAAGGCTGGCTGCGCCGCGTGGAGAACCGCACCGGCTGCATGGTCTCCGCCGACGGCGCCCTGCTCGCCCTGCGCCGTGAGTTGTTCCAGGAGGTGCCGGCCGAGGTCAACGATGACTTCTTCATCAGCACCTGCGCGCCGGTGGCGTTCAAGCGCATTGTTTATGTGCCCGAGGCGCAGGTGATCGACCACGGCGTCGACGAAGCGGACAAACAATTCCGTCGTCGTCAGCGCGTCACCGTCGGGGGTCTGCAAAGCCTGGCCCAGCGCAGCGAGCTGCTCAATCCGCTGAAGCATGGCCTGTATTCGATTGCCTTGATCAGCCACAAGTTGATCCGCCGGCTGGCGCCGATCCTGTTGCTGCCGCTGTTGCTGAGCAATTTCTGGCTGTGGGAAGAACACGGTTTCTATCGCCTCAGCCTGGTCGCACAACTGCTTGGTTACGCCGTGGCCATCGCCGGCCTGCTGGATTCGCAACACCGGCTGCCCAAACCTTTCCGTCTCGCCGCGTTCCTTCTGGTGACCCTGGCCGGGATGAGTATCGGTCTGTGGCAGTTCCTGCGGGGGCAGCGGTACGCCCAGTGGAACCCTGAGCAAAACCGTTGAGAGGACTGAGCCATGGCGATCAAACAATTATTAAAACGCACCAGTGGCTGGCTTTATCTCAACTCGTCGGTGGGCCGCAATCAGCTGCAAGGCGCCGGCGTGATCCTGATGCTGCACCGGGTGCTGGCCACCGACCACGCCGCCGACCTGCCGCACCGCAATGAGCTGTGCGTCGGGCCTAAGGCCTTCGAACATTTGCTGGTGTGGCTGAAAAAACACTTCGACTGCGTGTCGTTGATGGACATCCTGCAACCCGGAAAGGTGAGGTCGGATCGCCCGAAAATCACCCTGACCTTCGACGACGGCTGGCGTGACAATGCGCTGAATGCCTTCCCGCTGCTGCAAAAATACCAGGTGCCGGCGAGCATTTTTCTCTCCACCGATTTCATCGGCAGCCGTCAGCGGTTCTGGTGGGAAAGCATCGGTGAAACCCTCTGGGGCAGCCACGGCGAACGTGCTCGAAAGCAATTGATCGACTGCCTGAAAGAGGTCGGTCGGCCCTTGCCGGTGCCCTTCGAGGAACTGGATGTGGAGCGTCGCAGCCTGGCCTTGCTGCATTTTCTGCAAAGCCTGAAAACCCTCAGCCCGGCTGACCTGAATCGCCTGACCGACGAGTGCCCGGACGAGTCATTGCCCCAGGCGCTGGACTGGCATCAGGTGCGCGCCCTGGAAGCCTCAGGACTGGTGCGGTTCGGCCCGCACGGCGCCAGCCACTCGATTCTCACCGGTCTCGACGATCAGCGTTTGCATGAAGAACTCAGCCGCAGCCGCGACGCCTTGCACAATGGCTGCAACCGGCCGCTGCCGGTTTACTGCTACCCCAACGGCGACAACGATGCGCGGGTGCGCGAACACGTTTCCGATCATGATTACCCGTTCGCCCTGGGCACCGGCACCGGGATTTATCGGGGCACCGACGATCCCTTGAACCTGCCCCGCTTCGGCGTCAGCCAACGGGTGGCGCGCAATCCGCAGCTGCTGTCCTGGCGCCTGTACCGCGGGGCACGCGCATGAGCCGCAGCCATTACCTCAAGCACCTGGCCCTGAGCATGGGCACCAAACTGGCGATGATCGGTTTGCGGCTGATGCGCAACGTGTTGCTCGCAAGGATCCTCGGGCCGAGCGAACGGGGTTTGTTTGCCCTGCTCAGCACCTTGCCCGACCTGATCAGCGCCGCCACCAGCGGCGGGCTGAATTCGGCGGTGGGTTTTCAGGCGGCCAAGCAGCGGCCGATGGGTTTGCTGCTGAGTCAGGTGTTGGTGTTCGGTTGCCTGCTGGCGGGTCTCTTGACCTTGCTGGTGGTCGCCCTGGTGCGCGAGTTCGGCAGTGAACTCGACATCACCACGCAACTGGGCCTGCTCGCCTGGCTGTTGTTGCTGGCGGTGCCGTTGACCGTACTGAAAAGTGGCCTGCTGACCTTGCACAACGCCTCCGGCGGCGTGGTGGCATTCAATGCGTTGCGCCTGGTGGAATCCCTGGCGCCGCTGCTGCTGTTTCTCGCCTTGTTCTGGATGTGGAAAGACTCGGCGCTGGAAGCGGCGCTGATCAGTTGGCTGGCAGGCATCAGCCTGGTAGTGCTGGCGGGCTGGTTCTGGCTCAAACGTGCTCAGCCCCTGAAATTGCAATGGGACCGCGCCAGTCAGAATGAACTGCTGCGCTACAGCGCCCGCAGCCATCCCGACCTGCTGTTCCAGCAAGTGATTCTGCGTTCCGATTACCTGTTCATCGGCGCCCTGCTCGGCAGCACTGCGCTCGGTCATTACGCCATGGCCAGCGCCGCTGCCGAGTTGCTGCTGATTGTCCCGGAAGCCGTGACCACGCCGCTGATGAAACGCCTGCTGCAACAGGAAGAAGGCATCGACAAAGTGACGCCGCTGGCCTTGCGCCTGACCGCCACAGTAATGCTTGGCGCCTGCGTGACCATGGCAGTGATAGGCGAATGGCTGATCGTGACGCTGTTCGGCGCGGCCTATCAGCCGGCGTATCCTGCCTTGCTGGCGCTGCTGCCGGGCCTGCTCGGTCTGTGCTACGCGAGCATCCTGCGCCTGGACCTGCTGGGCAAAAACCGTCCCGGCACGATTTCGCTGTTGATGGGGCTGGGCGCCTTGCTGAACCTGGCGCTTAACCTGGTGTTGATCCCGGCTTACGGGATCGTCGGCGCGGCGGCGGCATCGTCCATCGCCTACGTCGCGGTGACCCTGGCGTTGTTGGTGATGTACTGCCGGTTGAGCGGTGTGCCGGTCTGGCAAACCCTGATCATCCTGCCCAGCGATGTAGCGCCGATGCTGCACATGCTGCAACGGAAGTCGGCATGAAACGCCTGGTCCTGCTGTTGAGCCTGGGCCTCGCGCTGAGCGCCCAGGCGGCGCCCATGCGTTGGGCCGATATTCGCGACGGCAGCCTGTACCTGCAACCGGATCGCCCCGACACCCTGACCGTTCGCTGGGCGCCGGCGTGGCAGGCGGATGCCAACGAAGAACGCCTGTACCTGCTCGACGGCCAGGGCAAACTCCAGGGCGAGCGCCTGATCGCCGCCAGTGAATCGCGCGGCAGCCAGAGCTGGTCGTTGGCCCCTAGTGCCTCGAACTATCAACTGGAAATTCCAGGCTACAGCTTCCGTCGCTACCGGGTTGAACACGACGAACGTACGGTGGCGTTGTTCGCCCCGGCCAAGGTGCATTTCAGCGCCGAAACCCACAATGGCGATGAGCTGTACTTCAAGGTGGCGCCGGGTGAACACGCGGTGTTGGCCGGCAAGTTCCACGGCGGTGTCAGTGCCCTGCAAGCGCAGCGTGTGGGCGACGGCAAACAAGTCGCGCTGGCGCTGAAACCGTATCGGGGCTATTGGCAGTTCGACAAGGTCGAGTTGCCCGTCGCACCAGAAGCACAGGTCTGGCGCCTGCGCCTGCAAGGCAGTGGCAAAGTGGCGTTCTGGCTCGACGGCACCGCCAACCTCTTCGCCCAAAATCCGCAGCAGCTCAAGCCCCTGCGCGAGGATGATGGCCAGGTCCGGCTGACACTGCACAATAAAATGCTGGGACCGACCCCGAACCTGGGCATCGCCCTGCCCTACGTCAAGGTGCCGGAATCGAGTTACGCAGTGCTCGATGCACTCAAGCCACAAGCCGGAACCTATTACAGCTTCGTCGACATCACAGCGAAGAATCCGCACTACGAAGACGCTTTCCGTCGGCTGTACCAGGACCGCTTCGGCATCACCCAGGACATCACCTTGTTGGCCGGGAGCCAGCGCCAGGCTGACCTGCGCGCCGACACCCAGAGCAACGCCGGGCTCGACGCCTGGCTCGCAGCGACCCGGGCCCTGGGCGGCAAAGGCACGCACTACATCGGTTTTGCCGACGAGCCGAACCTCAACTACCCGGACTATGCCAACTACCAAAGCATCTTCAACAGCATGGCCCGGCAAGTGCGCAGCAATCCCGCCAACGCCAAGGCTGGCGTGCGCATCGCCATGCCCGCCAGTTCGCGGCTGGTCAACGGCCCGTTTGCCGACAACGCCGCCGACAAGCGCGGCATCGATTGGGCCAAGCGCTTGCTGGCCGAATCCGGCGACAACATCGATGCCCTGGCCTGGCACGAATGGATGATTCGCGACCTGCTGGCAACACGGGTCTACCGTGACAGCGTGCGCCGCGCCGCCGATCTGGTGGGCCTCGACGCCCAGGGTCGGCCGCGCAAAGCCTTGCTGCTGGACCAGACCAACATGTCCAGCGGCTCCAGCCTCAGTCCTTATGATCAGGAAACCCACTTCGCATCGATGTGGTGGGCGTCGGTTGTCATCAATTCGTCCCAGGATGGCTTGCTGGAAATGCTGGGCTGGTTCCAGGCCGCTGACGAACCGAACTACCCCAAAGGCATGTTGCGCGTCCTCGGCGACGATCGCTTCGAACTCAAGCCGGTGGGCCTGGCCCAGCAGTTCATCCGCGAGCACTGGCTGCACAACGTGTTGCTCCTCGAGAACGACGCCTTCGAGGTTGACGTGCTGGCCATGGCCGAGGACCAGAAGCGCAGCCTTCTGGGCGTCAACAAAGCCACGCGCTTGCAGCGTGTGGCCCTGACCGGTGCCCCGTGTCCGCTGGCCAACGGTTCATTACGCTATTTCGGTGCCGACAACCGCGCCCGCGACGCACCCTTCAATTGCCAGGACGGTCGCGTCAGCTTCGAGCTGCCAGGACGGACCCTGTTCAATCTCAGCTGGAGCGCCTCATGAATTGCCAACTATTGCTTTGCGACCCCGGCCATTCGCCGCGCCTCGCATCACTCCACTCACGGCCGAGACCGTCAGGAGTCAATAAAATGAGCGTTTTACAGAAACTCAGCCAACACATCAGGCAAAAAGGCCTGCGCGCCACCCTCAGTAAAATCTGGAAGCACTACGTGTTTTCCCATCAGGAACTGTTGTGGATGGAGCGCGATCTGGTCAGCCCGGTGCCACCGCACAAACTCAGGCCCTACCCGCCGCTGCAGGTAGTGACCATCACCCCGGAGAACGCCGTGGCGTTCACCCGTTACTTCGGTGACCGCGTGGACACCATGGCCGAACTGGCCCGCGAAGGTTACACCGGGCAGATGCACCTGAACGATCAAGGCGACGCCGTGGCCTTCATCTGGGGCGCGGCACGCAACTATCACGACAAGCACTATTACGGCTGCTGGTTCCCGGTGAAAGAAGGCGAGTTCTTCGAATTCGGCGGCGAGCTGACCCGCGCGTACTGGGGCACTGCGCTGTCGATGGACCTGCAAACGGAATTGTGGAAAGCCATGGCGGCCCAGGGTTGCCACACAGTGGTGGATGTCTGTGAGTTCCACAATGTCCCTGCTCTCAAGTTGCACATACGCACCGGCTACAAGGAACAAGGGCGGATCATGAACGTCTACGAGCTGTTTGGCCGCTGGCGCTTCTACCGCGAAACCCATTACAGCGGCTCACGCCTGGATGCCTTGCGCAAACCGGCACGTGAACCTGCTACAGCAGCGGTGACCTGACCCTATGGCAGCACGATTCGAATGGCGCACTTCGATGTGCGCCGCTGATTTCCCGGAAACGGCTTATGAAGCGTTACGTCTGCGAGTGACGGACCACACGCCGTTCAACACCCTGGCCTGGATGCGCGCGTCCGAACAGGCACTGACCACCGGGCAACGCTTGCATGTGTTGCTTGGCTGGCAGGGTCATGAGCTGGTTTTGTGTTTGCCGTTGGTGGCCTCCGTCGAACGTTTTTCCAGGCTGCCGTTTCGCGTGCTGCATCACCTTGGCTATCCCCTTGCCGACCGCCTCGCGTTTCTTGCGAAAACGGACTCGGAGAACATCCGCAAGGCACTGATCGAGATCCGTCGACAGCTTCCCCATGCCCTGCTGCAACTCAACGAGTTGTCGGAGCCGGTCGGCGAAGAAAGCGCGCTGACCGAGTGGATGGCGCACAGTTCGACTGGTGAACGGCGCCTCAGCTGTCGGGTGCCAGTGCACGTAATCAGCGACGCGGACCACCAGGAAGTCTCGGGTGACCCGCGCTATAAACTGCGCCGCGCACGCAAACGCATCGCGGCCTGTGGCGCTGTCGTTCGGCGGATCACCCCCGATGCGTCGACCATGGGCCCGTTGTTGCAGGCCATCAGTGAAGTCGAAGCGGTCAGCTGGAAAGGCGATGAAGGCGTCGGGATTTTCGCCGACGAACGCCACCGACAATGGATGGACCGAGCCTTCACCACCCTCGCCGAACAGGGGTTGGTGCGGGTCGTGGTGCTGGAACTGGACGGACGCTGCATCAGCTATCGCCTCGGGTTGCTCGAGCAAGGCCGGCTGTACGATTACAACCTGGCGTTCCTGCCGCAATACGCCGATCTGGGCAGCGGTCGGGTGCTGCTCGACGAGTGGATTCGCTGGGGGCTGGACGAGCACTGGCGCTGGATCGATGCCTCGCGGGTGAGCCTGGAAAACTCCAGCCATCAACTGCACGAACGCATGACCGGGCAACTGGAGCATTGGCGCTGGAGTTTCTATTCCTGGCGCCCCAGCGGCCTGGCGTTGGGCCTGGCCCTGAGACTTTGGCAGCGACTCAAACCCATACTGCAGAAATGGCAAGCCAAACGGGCAGCAGCGACCGCTGCCACTGCACCGGCGCCCGTTGCCGCAGTGGTCAAAGCAGCGAAGCCAAGCGACACAAACAGGGAGAGCGACCATGCCGCGCCAAGTCATAGTCAACGCTGACGATTTCGGTCTCAGCCCGTGCGAAAACGCGGTGATCCTCGGTGCCTTCCAGGCGGGGGTGATCAGCTCCGCCACGGCTATGGCCAATATGCCGGCCTTTGAAGCGGCATGCGTCATGGCCCAGCATCCGTTGCTCAAGGACCGGATCGGCCTGCATTTCAACCTCACGTATGGGCGTCCGTTGAGTCAGTCGATTCTGGGTCGAAGGAACTTCTGTGACAGCAACGGGGTTTTCGATCTCAACCTGTCCCGCCATCGCCTCTGGCTTAGCCGCAGGGACCGCGACGCGGTGCTGGAGGAGCTCACCGCCCAATGGCAACGCTGCGTGGACAACGGTGTACGGCCCAGCCACATCGATTCCCATCAGCACGTTCACAACATCTGGCCCATCGGTGAGATCGTCGCCCGCTTCGCCGCCAGCCAAGGAGTGGCCGTGCGTCTTGCGCGCAATCTGGGGCAAAACCTGAGCTTGCCCAAGCGCGTGTTCAAGACCTTGCTGAATAATCGTTTGCAGAGCCTGGCGGGTGTGACCGCCGATTATGTGTGCACGCCGGTGGACCTGCGCAATGAAGAAATGCCGACCGACGGCCTGCTGGAAATCGTGGCTCATCCGACGCAGCTGGGCGCGGATTTCGGCGATGCCTATTTGCAGGCAGACGAGTCGCTAACCCTCGTGCTAGAGCGGCGCCTTCACGGTGTTCCGCGAGTGTCCTATGGCGCTGCAAACAGCCATTTGATGACCGGTGAAGCCGCGCTCGAATGAGTTACATACGTTGCAACACATTCAAAGCTGGCGCTTTGACATGAACTTTCAAGCTTGATCTATACCCATCAAAAGCGTTTCCAACCACACCCTGGCCTTGGCTAAGGAGAGCGTCATGAGCATCATCGAAAAGCTTCGCGAACGCATAAAACAAAAGGGCTTGAGCCGCACGTTCAACACGCTGTGGAAACGCTACGTGTTCTTCCACTGGGAGCTTTTATGGATGGAGCGCGACCTGATCAGCCCGGTACCGCCGCACAAACTGCGCCCCTATTCGGGCGTGCGCATGGAGACCATCACACCGCAAAATGCCATCGCTTTTACCAAGAATTTTGGTGACCGCGTCGAGACCATGGCCGAACTCGCGGCCGAAGGTCACACCGGGCACATGTACCTGGACGAAGACGGCCACGCGATCGGGTTTATCTGGGGCAGCACGCGCGATTACCACGACCGCCACTATTACGGCTGCTGGTTCCCGGTCAAACCCGGTGAGTTTTTCGAGTTCGGCGGTGAAATGACCCGCGCCTATTTCGGCACCAGCCTGTCGGTGGACGTCCAGATCGCCCTGTGGGACGCGATGCGCGCCCAAGGCTGCCACAAGGTGGTGGACGTCTGCGAAACCCACAACATCCCGGCTCTGAAGCTGCACATCCGCATGGGCTACCATGAACAGGGTCGCGTCACCCACGTCTACGGCCTGTTCGGCCGCTGGCGCTTCTACCGCGAAACCCGCTACACCGGCTCCCGACTTGATCCACTGCGCAAACCGGGACGGCCAGTGGTGACGGGGGCGGCTAGCGCCTGATATCCGATAGACAGACCGAGTTGCGGCCATCGCGAGCAGGCTCGCTCCCACAGTAGATCCTCAGCGCACGCAGATTTTGTGTTCGACGACGATCCAATGCAGGAGTGAGCCTGCTCGCGATGGCGGCGGCACATTCAGTATTGATGTGACTGACCGAGAGCTATCGCGAGCAGGCTCGCTCCCACAGTGGATTTTCAGCGCACGCAGATTTTGTGTTCGACGACGATCAACTACAGGAGGGCCGGGTGATTTCGCTGGCGAGAGCGTGATACGTCCCACACATCTATGGGAAAAGCCATCCCTGGCGAAGGAAGCGCCTGACTGCTCATTCGTATCCAAGTAGATACATTTGAGCAATGAATTATATTGTTCAACAAACTATGATCTTCGTGGCATGGCATGCCTCAGTTCGTGACTTGCGGGCGAAGATTGCTATCGCTCGTCGCATTGATCGTGCCTCTGCAGGTAACCTGGGTGATATCAAGCCGGTGGGAGACGGCGTTTCCGAAATGCGCGTGGACGTCGGCGCCGGCTATCGGGTCTACTTCACTTTGCGAAACAGTGTCGTCATTGTGCTTTTGGCCGGTGGTGATAAATCTTCGCAAACCGCCGATATCAGGCGGGCTAAAAAATTGGCAAAGGAGGTTTAAACATGAGCCAGACTTTGACTACTTTCGATATGGCGGCACTGCTGGACAGTGACGAAGCCATTAGCGAGTACCTCTCACAAGTGCTCGCAGAGGGCGATAACGAGGAATTTCTTCGTGCTATCGGATACGTGGTGAAAGCGCGCGGAATGACACAGATTGCCAAGGACTCGGGTATGGGTCGCGAAAGCCTGTACAAAGCCTTCGCGCCCGGTGCAAAACCACGCTTTGATACGGTTTTGAAGGTCATCCATGCCCTCGGCATCGATCTCTGTGCGCAGCCAGGTCATTCGATCAATCACTCGGTGCTTTGAGAGATTCTTCTGGCTAGGCTGCTCGCTTCACCCCCACCCACGTAAAACACAACGGCAACTGCGCGGTCTGCCGCTCATACCGGTCATAGAGTTCCTCGCGGTTGGAATGCGGGTACTCCTTGAAGTGGCTGATCTGCAGCCCCGCCTCGATGGCGCCGGTGAAGATGGCGCCCAGGGTGTGGACGAACCAGTAGGACGACGCGGTTTGCTGGTCGACTTTGCCTTCGTAGACGATCGGCTGGTCCTGCACGAACGGCTTGCTGCGAAAGTATGAGCTGTCCAGACGATAGGGATCGGCGGCCTCAGGGTCGACCATTTCCAGGAAGGGGTGGGTTTCGTACACCACCAACGCACCGCCGGGCTTGAGGGTCTGCGCGACATGGTGGAAGAATTCGCCGATGTCGGGCATCCAGTTCAAGACGCCGATGGTAATCAGCGCCACGTCGAAGCGCTCATGCAGTTCAGCCGGCAGGTGATGAATGTCGGCCTCGATGAACTGGGGCTCATGCGGCGAGCGGGACGCCAGTTCCCGCGCCTGATCGAGAAACGCCTCGGACTGGTCGACGCCCACCACGCTGCGAGCCCCCAGCGCAAACAGCGAAATACTTTCCCGTCCGTTGTTGCAGCCCAGTTGCACCACGTCCTTGCCCTCGACGCCGACCTGCTCCAGCACACCGCGAAGTGTGTCATCGAAGCAGCTAAAATCGCGATGACTGACCGCCTTCACCAGGGCCTGCCAATCGGGCGCATCCTTGTGGTGTCGGGCGGAGTCGTTCCAGGCATCGCGGTTGCTGGCGATGGCATTTTCTTTGGTCGGCATTTCCATTGCGCACTCCAGGATTCGGGTCTTTGTTGACCGGCACGAGTCTAGATCAACGTTCTGAAAAACCCATTGGGCATTTGTTGGAATGTTGTAATCCAGGCATCGCGAACGCGTGCCCGCAGGGCAGCTATAGTTAATGGCCTTGGGGAAGTGCGGGAAAACCGATTTCGCAGGTGTTGCCATGAAAAAATCTGATCTGACGCTGTTGATCACCCTCAGCCTGACCGCCATCACCGGCGCCCATGCGGACGACACGCTGACACCCACCACCGATTACAGCAGCAACTTCAATTATTACGGGGCCGACCAGCCCTTCGCCCACCCGGTGCCGCCCTCCCTGAGCACCGTACCGCCTGGGTCATACATCCCGACAGCGCCTCAGGATTTCATCCCGATCGCCAGCCAGCATGAGTTCCGCGACTCTGTATTACCAACCATCGCGGATGCCTCAGTCCGGGTATTCATCCGCTCCTACGATCCGGTACGTGGCGTCTACGTCAACCAGGAAGTCCTCGACCCCACCTGCGTGCTCGAATGCCTTATCCGTCAGGGGGCGACGTTGCAGTAAACCTCACCACTGGCGTTTGTCCGGGCGTGCGAGGCCGAGCTTTTCGATCCGGTAACGCAGCATGTCGCGGCTCAGGCCCAGCAACCGTGCGGATTTGGTGACGTTCCAGTCGGTCTTGTCGAGCATTTTGCGCACCATGTCGCGCTCGACTTCCGGCAGGTTCATCGACTCGGTGCCGTTGTAGGTCGGGCGCGGTTCGTGGTGCTGGGGCTCTTGCAGCACGATCGGATCATCCACCAGGCTCAGGCAGACGTTGAGCTGATGGGCGGCAATCGTATCGCTCTGCGCCAGCAACACGGTTTGCTCGAGCATGTTACGTAATTCGCGCACGTTGCCCGGCCAACTGTAGCTGAGCAGCAACTCTTCAGCCTGATCGCTGAAATGCAGGTTCGGCTTGCCATAGCGTTTACCGTGGATCGCCAGGAAGTGCCGGGCCAGCAGCAAGATGTCTTCGCCGCGGGCATACAGGCGCGGTACCTTGATCGAAATAATGCGCAAACGGAAGAACAGGTCTCGGCGGAACTTGCCCTGTTGCACCATTTGTTCGAGGTTGCAGTTGGTTGCGCTGATCACCCGCAAATCAACCTTGCGTTCCTTGACCGAGCCGACACGGCGGATGGTCCGGTCTTCCAGCAGCTTCAGCAGTTTGGCTTGCAGCAGCAGGTCCATTTCACCGACTTCATCGAGGAACAGCGTGCCGCCATCAGCCGCTTCTACCAGGCCGACACGACGGTCCTTGGCGTCGGTGAAGGCGCCCTTCTCGTGGCCGAACAGTTCCGACTCCACCAGATTGGAAGGGATCGACGCGCAGTTGAATTCAATGAACGGGCCCTTGGCGCGCGGGCCGTCGAAGTGCAGCGCCCGAGCCACCAGTTCCTTGCCGGTACCGGTTTCGCCTTCCACCAGCACGGGCGGCAGGTCGGTGTTGGCCATGCGCCGCTCGGCGTCGAGCAATTGGGCAATGGTGTTTTTCAAGTATTGCATCGGAGCCGATTCGCCGATCAATGCCTGTACTCCTGACTTCTGCGCCTCGCGCTCCTGATAAAACGACAGCGTGCGCTCCATTCGATCAGTGGCCAGGGCCTTGTCCAGCAGCAGCTTGAGCTCCGGCAAGGCCACCGGTTTGGTGACGTAATGAAAAGCGCCCTCTTTCATCGCCACCACGGCATCTTCGACATTGCCGTAGCCGGTCATCATGATCACTTTCAGATCCGGCGCGCTGATGCGCAGCTTCTGGATCAGGTCGTGACCGCTCATGCCCGGCAGCGAGTTGTCGGTCAGCACCACATCAGGGGTGAACGTACCCAGTTTATCCAACGCCTCTTCAGCCGAGTGGCAGACCGTCACCTCGAAGTCTTTGCGCTCCAGGTAGGTCTGAATATTCTCGGCCAGGAGTTCATCATCCTCGACCAGCAGTATGCTGTGCTCCATATTCCCCTCCCGTTGCCACTTTGAAATTGAGACAGACGCGGGTTCCTTCCTGCTCCTGGCTGGTCAGTTCGACCGAGCCTTCGAAACGCTCCATTATTCGTTTGACGAGGGCCAGGCCAACGCCCAGCCCTCCCTGTTTGGTGGTGAAAAACGGCTTGAAGACCATCTGTTGCTGCTGCTTGGTCATGCCTTTGCCGGTATCACTCAAGGTCATCCGCACCTGTCCCGACCGGGGCTGTTCAATATCGACGCTGAGCACGCCGCCCTTGGGCATGGCCTCCAGGGCGTTGGCAAACAGGCTATTAAGAATTTGGGTGAGCAGCACCTGTTGGCTGACGACCGGTGGACAGGTCTGCGGCGTGAAGCGCACCTCCACGTTCGAACGTCGGATCAGCGCGTCGAAAGCACTCAGGGTGTCGTCGATGGCCAGCACCAGGTCCACCGTTTCGGAGTCGTCGTTCATCGGCCGCAACGACACCAGCAACTCCCGGACCCAACGCGACATGCGATCGACCTGGTTGATGATGTCTCCGATGTTTTTCTGCGCACTCTGGCTCGCGATTTCCTGGGCCAGTTCGGCGCTGGAGCGTATGTTCGCCAGCGGATTGCGCAAGCTGTGGGCGACGGCCGAGGACATTTCCCCCAAGGCCACAAAGGTCTCGTTAGTGATCAATTGCTTTTGCTGGCTCTGCAGCAACTTGGACGCACGCCGCACGATCCAGAACAGCCCAAGGTAGATGACCAGGCCGCCGAGCAGGGTCGCCAGCCAGATCGCCTTGAAGCCACGCTGGATGCGCTCCACCAGATCCGTCGGCTCCTTGTAGATCTCGACCATGGCGATGACTTTGCTCTTGTCGGCATTGAACATCGGGATGTAATTCTCGACGAACAGGTATTCAGGCTCACGCAGCAGCTTCTGCTCAGGACGCTCATCGTCGATCTCGTGATAGCTGGTGGACACCAGTTCCTTCATTTCAAAAGATTCGTCCAGTTCATCATCACCTTCGATGCGCATGCCGATCATCTGTGGATTGGTCGACCAGACCACCGTGCGATCCAATGCGTACACCACCGCCAACAGCGTGTCCGGCAAGTGCTCGACATGATCGAGAAACTCTATCCGGGCCGCGGCACGGGCGCCGGGATCTACGTCGGGATAGGCGTTGTCCTCGCGCGGGTCAAGCATCTCGCCCATGGTTCTTTCGCGGGTGATGCCGGCATGACGAATTTCCGCATCGCCGATGGCCTGGATGAACTGCGCAGTCAGCATGGAATCACGCTCGATGCTCTCATCGACGACAAATCGCGTAGACACATACCCCAACCCCAGCGCCACCGCAGCAATGATGAGAAAGCTGCCCAGCGAAAACCAGCGCAGCAGATTGAACTGCCCACTTCGACCCAGGCCTTCTGCTGCCGGTGTGTCCGGCGCAGGTACTTTTTGTTGTTCCAGCGTCTGCATGGGAGTGTCCTGGCTAAGTGCATCAAGCCTTTTCAGCCGTGTCTGGGATCAGTGTAGGTGGCATTGATCGCGGTTGACGGCTTCACTGATAGTATTTCGCCGCTATTGCAACTGCGCCGCTTGCAGCGGTTGCTGACGATCGGTTTCTTCCTGCAAAAATCCCATAATTGACTGCGCAGCGTTCTCATCCAGACGCAGGTTGGGCATCGGGATTTTGTCGAAACGTTCAAACAGCTCCAGCGCGATAGGGTCCTTTTCCGCGAGCATGCGGTCCGGTTCACGAATCCAGCGGCTGAGCCAGGCCGGGGCGCGTTGCCGAGTCACGCCAATCAAATCCGGGCCGATACTGCGCAGCCCGATGCCCTGCCCGTCCAGCGGACCCAGGCTGTGGCACGACGCGCATCGGGTGCGAAACAGTTCTTCGCCATTGCTCGGCGGACGGATCTCGGGCGCATCGGCGTAACTTTCTTCAACACTGGGTTTCTTCCAGTTCTGCAACGTGTTGGCCAACTGATCGGCGAGGATCCACGGGTTCTCGAACGGCGAGGCTTTCATCCAGCGACCGGTGCTTTGGTTGCCGACGATCAGGCTCAGGTTGTGGTCTTTGCTACGTCCGTTGTCGACGCCTTCGATGAACAGGCCGAGTTTTTTTCGAAGATCGGTGACCGCTTCGAATTCACCGGTCAGAAACTTCCAGCCCGGCCCGACCTTGAAGCGTTGTGCATAAGCCTTCAGCACTTCTGGCGTGTCGCTGAGCGGATCAATGCTGATGGAGTAGAAGAAGATGTCCTGGCCGACCCGGTCGCCCAACAACTTTTGCACCTGACGCAAGCGTGCGGTTTCCAGCGGGCAGGAGTCGCTGCACGAAGTAAATATGAAATTGATCACCACCACCTTGTCCTTGATCAAGTCATCGAAGAAATGCACCTGCCGACCGTCCTGATCGGTCAGCAGGGTGTTGGGGAAGTAATCGCTGCCCCAGGGTGTCGCCGATTCCGTCGGCGACAACACCCCTTCGTGGGCGAGCAGCACCTGACTGGCCAGGAGACAGGTCACCAGGACCAGAATCAGGTGCATGCCCAAGGCGCGGGAGCGCGGCGTAGGCGGTGGTGTGTCGGCTCCCCTGCGCTTCATTTTTTCACCGCCACTTGTGGGCCGAAGCCATCGCCATTGCGGAAGGTTGGCAGTGCGGCAGAGTTGACGTAGCGCACGCCATCCCAGCTCGGCAACGGTGTCGGCATCAACTGGAATTGCCCGGGTTTCTCAATGTCCCAGCGCAGCAGCATCGAGTTATCTTCATGCTGAGTGTTGTGACAGTGCTCCATGTACGTCCCGGCGAATTCGCGAAAGTTGATCGCCATCTCGACGCTGTCCAGGCCATCGTTTTCCGAACCGATGCGGTACACGTCCTTGCGTGCCCATTTTTCCCATTCCGGTGGCGCCTTGCCGCCGCGGCTGAGTATGATCCCCTCTTCGAAGTGCACGTGCACCGGGTGGCTCCAGCCCTTGCCGCCTGCCTTGATGTTCCACACTTCCAGGGTGCCGAAACCGCTGACGCCGGCATCGGTGGGACCGGTTTTCAACTGGGTTGCCGTGTTCAAACGACGCGGGTCCATGTGGAAGCCGAATCCGCCATCGGTCTTGACCGTCCACGGTGCTTCATCGGTGCCGTCGGAACGGCCAAAGGTGAAGGTGCGGTGGCGCGCCTGGGACAGCAGGACCTTGTCGGCGGCATTGTCGCGATGGATTTTCAGCGGGATCATCACCAGGCCTTCGGCTTTACCCGGTTTGGCCGGTTCGTACGCCGCTGGGTCCATGGCCAGGTCCTGACCGGTGTAGGCCTTGACGTTCAGTTGCAACACCTTGCCTACCGCCGGGTCACCCTTGTCCCACTGCGGTCCTTTGCTGCTTTGCTTGATCACCGCCAGGTATTTCTCCGACAGCACATCGCTCAGCGAGACAGGTTCTTTCGGACCTTTGCCATCGTCATGGGCGAGCAGGTTGACGAAGAAAATCTTGTCGCCTGGCTTGATGCCGTTTTTGGCGAAGTTGACGATGATGTCGAAGCGCTCGGCAATGCCCTGGGTTGGCAGGATTGCATTGTGGTTCTGTTTGTCACCGTCGGCGTCGAGGTCCATCGTGCCGTCGAATGGCACGCTGTGCTCCATGATGTTGCCGTCATTGGCAATCATGTGGAACGGCACTCGGGCATAGGACACACCGGAGTTTTTCGGCCCCTGAAACTCGCCACTGGTGCCCTTGATTTCACGCACGAGCGCCAGCTTGTAGTAACGCGACACCGAACCGTTGAGCATGCGGAATCGATAGCTGCGGGCGCGCACGTCCAGGGTCGGTTTCCACTGCCAGTTGACCAGCACCTGGTCACCGAGGAAGCCGTCGGTGTTGAACGGGTTGAACCACAGCTGACCAGCCTGATCCCACGCCTTGTCGGCGAACACCAGGTTGACGTCGTAGTCGCGGTTGCCCCACGGCAAGGCGCTGCCGCTGGGGAAACGCAGGTTGACGCCGTCGTTCACTGACTCGTTGCCGCGGTCCAGGGCGCTGTAGTAATTCATCATCGCCGCGTTGCCCTTGTAGACGTTCTGCGCGGTGAAATCGAGCATGTGGTCGTGGAACCAGTGGGTGCTCATGGTTTCGCGCCAGTCGCCGCGGATCTTGATCGTGCCGTGGTCGCAGGTCTTGCGGCTGGGGCTTAAATCGTTGGTCCACAGGGTTTCGCCCGGCGAGCACGGGAACGCCGCGCGCGGGTCATGGGCGTCGGTGTTGATGCTGTCGTAACCGGCCAACTGGATCGGCCAGCGATAGTCGTAATACTGCCCCGGGAAGAAAAAGGCGTTGGCATAGCCGTCGCTTTCCGCCGGTGCGTGACCGTTGTGTTCGTGGGTGCTGATGGTGTGCAGGCCGAAGCCCATGTTGGCCGACGGGTCGATTGGCAAGCCGTTGTAATGGCGCATCAGCACCGGTTGACCGTAACGCACCATCAGCAACTTGGGCGGCAAGGTGCCGTCGAAGGTCCAGACCGAATTGTGGTTCTGCACCGGCATGTTTGGGTGGAAACGCGCATCGACGCCTTTGGCGGTGCCGTCCGTGGCCGGCACACCGGCAACGTTGTGATAGAGGCCACCGGGGCCGAACTCACCCAGCGCATAACCATGCATCTGATGGCTGTCACGCCAACCGCTGTTGACCCTCGCCCCGGTTTGCACGGTTTTGTAGGCCGTTTGCGGGTAGAACTCGTTCCAGCGCTGATGCGACCAGCCTTTTCCTGGCGGCCGACCTTCAGCAGAAGAACCGATATGGCGGTTGAGAAAATACTCGATCTGCGCCTGCCACGGGTTGCGGTCCACCACGTTCGAGAACTGGCTGGGGAACGGCGTCAGTCCCGGTTGACGCAAGAAGGCATCCAGCGCCGCACTCGGCGGTGCACTGCGGGCTGCGCTGGTGGGATCTTGTTGAGGCAACGGCCCAATGGCCGCCGGGGGAAAACCCAGCGGCGCCGCCGGTGTGGTGGGGTCGAGTTTTTCCGGGCCGAACTCTTCGAACAGCACCAGCTGCTGAGTGAACGGCTGAGCACCAAACAAAGGGCTCGGCTTGCCATTGGTGGGGTAATTGAAACTGGTCTGCACGGCCGGCGGCAGGATGTTTTCCTTGCGCGTCGTGTCTCGGCTGCCTTTGACGCCATCAGGCAAATCAAAGGAATCTTCGTTGGCCTCGGGCATGGTCAGGATGGCGTTCAATGCCGCCGCTTCGTCAGCGGGTTCGTCGTAATATCTGGAAGGATCGTTCGGCTCAGGCTCTCGTTCGTCATCGATGGGGCTGGCACGCAGCGTCGCTGTGCCCAGAGCCATTGTCAGGAGGACGCTTAGAGGCGTTATCAGGCCGAACCATTTGAAGGGGAACCGCGCTTTTCTGTCCATCACCAGCCGCCTCGAAATCGTGAAGGGGTAGTGGTGGATTTGCAAAGACCTCGCCAGATTTGTAACAGTTTTATACAAAAGCATTAACACTCAACAAAACAATGGCTTATCAACATCAATGTGCCACGACCGGGGAAAACGACTGGGTCCTGACACCCGCTAGCGGGGAAAGTTCACACCCAGTTTCAGGGGATCCGCTTGAACGACAGACGGACACTCGTGCCCTCGCCTTCACGGCTGCCCAGGGTCACCGCGCCGCCAAAACGTTCCATGATCCGTTTCACCAGCACCAGCCCGACACCCAGTCCGCCTTGCTTGGTGGTAAAGAAAGGCCGGAAGGCCATGCTGCGCTGTTCTTCGTTCATGCCCTTGCCGGTGTCGCTCACGACGACGCAAATCCCCCGCGTATCGGTCGGCTCCAGAGTGATGGTCAGCGTGCCGCCCCTGTCCATCGCTTCCACGGCATTGGCCAGCAAACTGTTGAGGATCTGCGTGAGCTGCACCTGCTGGCTCAACACCATCGGCGTCTCCTGCGGCTCGAACACCACCTTCACCCCGACCTTGGCAATCTGATGCTCGAAGGCCATGAGGCTGTCATGCAAGGCCGCCACCAGGTTCACCGGTTCGGCCTCATCGTTGAGCGGGCGTAACGACTGCAGCAATTCCCTGACCCACTTCGACATGCGATCCACCTGACCGATGATGTCATTGATGTTCTTGTGGGCCGGGCCAGTGTCGAACTCCAGGGCCAGTTCGGCGCTGGAACGGATGGTCGCCAAGGGGTTGCGCAGGCTGTGGGCAACCGCCGAGGACATCTCCCCGAGCGCCACGAAGGTTTCGTTGGTGATCAATTGTTTTTGTTGGGTCGCCAGCAGGATCGCTGCCCGGCGCACGATCCAGTACAGCCCCAGATAAATCAGGCCGCCGCCCAGGGCCGTGGCCAGCCAGATCAGCACCAGCCCGCGCTCCATGCGGTCGATCAGGTCCTTGGGTTCCTTGTAGATCTCGACCATCGCCGTGACGGTATCGCCGTCAGCATCGAAAAGCGGAATGTAGTTCTCGATGAAGATGTAGTCCGGTGGCGTGATGAACTTCTGCTCCATGCGCCCCTTGTCCACGTTGTGATAGCTGGCTGAAACCGGCGTCTTAGAGGAGAAGGCCTGGTCCAGGTCGTCGTCGGAATGGATTGTGGTGCCCATCAGCGCCGGGTTGGTGGACCAGATCACCATGCGGTCAGGGGCATAAATATTGGCCAGGATCACGTCGGGCAGGTGCTCGATATGGTCGAGGAATTCGCCGCGGGCACTGGCGCGGGCCATGGGGTCAACCTCGGGAAAGTCCCTGTCCTTGCGCGGATCCAGCAGCTCGCCCATGGTCCGCACGTTGGGGATCGAGACATGGCGCACCTCGGCCGAGGCAATCGCCTGAATGAACTGGGACGTAAGCAACGCATCGCGCTGCACGCTTTCGGTAATCACGAAACGCGTCGACACCGCACCCAGCGCCACGGCCACCGTGCCGATCACTGCCATGCTGATGAGCGAGAACCAGCGCAGCAGATTGAACGGCTGTTTGCGTGAGCTCAGGCGGATATCGCCCTCTTCTTTCTGGAGGGTTGTGGTCTGACTGGTCATGGACGTTGTTCCCGGAAACTCCCTATAGGGTTATAGCCCACTGTCCGGTCTTTGCCCGACTTCGGGTTTTGTCCCCCCCACCGATTCCCCCCCTGCCCCACTGCCCCCATCTACCCCCAATGCTGGGGACAGTCGCCCGCTTACGCCCTCGGCCCCGTGAAACCGTTTGCGCGCTCCAAGCCTTCACTGCGGGCCTCTGCCGGGTGTTTTGAAAGATTGGTATGGAAGTTGCCAAAACCCTCTCAACTGACCCATCCCTACGGGGCAGGTACTCTGATAGAGGGAATACTCATGCACCCTTTACTGTCCAAAACGGCGGCCGCCCTGGTCGTCAGCGCTCTAGCCCAAGGTGTTGCCCAGGCAGCGCTGTTTGCCGTCGACCCCGGCCCCTATGTTCCCGCCAACGGCTCGTTTGCCGCGTGGTATCAGGACACTCATGGTCGAACCCTCGATCTGTGCCTGTCCAAGGCGGTCAGTTCGCGAGTCCCGAGCGCTCCAGGCGCGCCGACCTACATGTGTAATTTGTTGCCAGCCCCCGGGATCTTCGACGATGCACAACCTGTAGTCTTCCCGACCAACTTCCCCGATGAAGCGTTCTGGTTCACCGGCGACGGCGCCATTGTCGATGCAGCCCGAGGCATCGACCTGACCTATGTCAGTGCCGTCGAAGCGGCCTTCGGCGGTGGCGACCCGCTCGAAGGTGATCAAATCAGCTTTGCGCGCATCCGCATTCGTGTGGACGTGCCCACTGCCGGCACCTATGTGATCACCCACCCCTACGGCGTCGATGTGTTCAACATCGATACCCCCGGGCGGCGGGCGATCAACATGACCCGGGACATCGGTATCGGCGTGCCGAAAACCTATGACGGCGCCCTCAAGGGTGATGTCGGGCCGTTCCTGCGCAGCGTCAACGGCCCCTACACCGAAACCAATCCGGTGACCGGTGCGGCAGAGCAATTCGTCGGCGACCCGAACCTTTCGGAAGCCTTCACCGGCAGCCCTTTCAACACCAATTTCATCCGCATTGAAGGGCCCAACGGACTGGACTTGCGCACAACGGTGATGGCCATCTCCGGCAAGTTATCGACGGTGGTCCGTCCGACTCCGATGATTACCCAGCGCAGCACCTACTCGCGCAAGGCCGGTGAAAGCGCCCCGGTAGCCCAGCAAGACGTGTTCGTCATGGCCCCGCCACCACCGGCCACCGTGACCCTGGACAGCAACAACCCGGCGCTGCACCTGACCGAGGCTGACACCACCGGCAACTGGTATGCGCAGTCCTCGAACAACCCGACGTTACCGAGCACCCTGCAAGTGACGGCCGACAACCACGTGGCTATCCCCAGCAGCACACCGACCACCCTGTCGATGTCGCTGTCCGACCTGGTCGTCATTCAGCGTGCCGAGTACAGCCTGAGCACCGGGCAAATAACCGTCGTGGCCTCCACCAGCGATGAGACCTCGCCACCGGTGCTGACCGCCACGTCCGGCACAGGAGTCGCCATCGGCGCCCTCAGTGGCGACGGCGCAGTGAAATCACTGGCCACCGGTATCTCGCCGATTCCACCCGCCAAGGTTCGAGTGACGTCATCCAATGGCGGCACCGATACCGAAGAAGTGGTCATCCTGCCATGAACGCTCACATGCCCAGATCCTCATCAGGAGGCATCATGAACAATTGGCCACGCCTGGCGCTCAACGCCCTGGGACTGACTCTATCGCTGTCCGGCAGCGCATTCGCGCAACTCGCGGCTGTCGACCTCGGCCCATATACCTTCGCCACCGGGAAATTCCCGATGTGGTATCAGGACAACAATTTACTCTCGATGGAACTGTGTCAGTCCCGGGCTGCCAGCTCGCGGGTGCCGGCTGCCACGCCACCGGCCTACATGTGTACCCTGCTGCCGGCACCGGGCGTTTTCGACGACACCCTGCCGATGGTGTTCCCGGATAACTGGCCAGATGAATCCTTCTGGTTCCTCGCCGAGACCACCATTCCCAACAACGCCGCTGGCTATGGTATGGACGCCTATGTCGCCGGGATAGAAGCAGCATTTGCCGGCGGCAATCCGCTCGATGGCGATCAAATCAGCTTTGCGCGGATTCGCATGCGGATCAACGTACCCGTCGCCGGGACCTACACCATCACTCACCCTTATGGCGTGGAAACGGTCAATGTCACGACTCCCGGTCGTCGCGCAATCAACATCACACGCGACATCGGCGTCGGTGTGCCGGGGAATTTCACAGGGGCACTCAACGGTGCCATCGGACCGTTCCTGCGCAGCGTCAACGGCCCTTACACCGAAGTGAACCCGGACACCGGGGCCGTAGAAACCTTTGTCGGTGACCCGAACCTCACCGAGCCGGTCACCGGCAGTCCCAACAACACCAACTTCGTGCGTATCCAGGGGCCGGCGGGGACCATCGAAACCAGCCTCTTCACCGTGTCCGGCAAAGTTCTCGACAACCGTGCACAAACCCATGTGGAGCTCGGCCGTGCCACTTACCGCCGCACTTCTTCGGGTACCGGCAGCAGCACCCGGGTCGAAGTCTTCGGCAAAGCGGACAACAGCTCGACCCTGTGCTTGCGCGAAACCCTCGCCCTGGTACCCGGCCCACCGCCTACGCCCTGCCAAACCACTATGGTCGGTGACAACAATGGCTTGTTCTTCGGCAATCACCTGATCACCGGCCCCGTACCTCCGGTCGTGGTGATCACTGCCACCAACCCTACCGGCACCACCCGACCTACAGCGGTGTCGAGCAAGCTCACCGACCTGGTGAAAATCCAGACCGCTCGCTACAACTGGAGCAATCACAGCCTGCTGATCGAGGCCACCTCCACGGATGAAGTGGCGGTGCCTGACATGGTTGCGCAAGGTTACGGACGTCTGTCGAAATCCGGCACCCTGCAAAAACTGACCGTTGCCGACCTGACCCAGCCACCGGCCACTGTCACGGTCAAATCCGCCGCTGGTGGTAGTGATACCGAGCCAGTCGTGGTCGTCGGTACGGCACCGGACACCGGCGAAAACCAGGCGCCGCTCTCGGTCGCCGACACCGGCAGCACCAGCTTCGGTGTGCCGCTGACCCTCAACCTGCTGGCCAACGACAGTGACCCCGACGGCAACACGCCGCTGAGCATCACCGCACTGACCCCACCGGCTGCCGGGCAAGGCACCGTGGCATTGAGCGGCACGACTTCGGTGGTCTACACCCCGCCGGCCGTGGTCAATGCACCGCTGACCGCGACCTTCACCTACAAGGCTCAAGACGTCAAAGGCCTGGCCTCGACCGCTCCGGCGACCGTGACCATCACCGTGGCGCCTAACCAGCCTCCGGTGGCCGTCGCCGACAGCATCGCGACCCTGGGTGTGGCAATTCCGATCAGCGTGCTGGCCAACGACACCGATCCGGAAGGCAACGTGCCGCTCGCCGTCGCCAGCGTGACCCCACCGCCAGCCGGTCGCGGCACCGTCACCACTGACGGCACCGTCGTCACCTACACCCCACCGGCCACGGTCACCACGGCCTTCACCACCACCTTCACCTACATCGCCCGGGACAGCTTCGGCGCCCTGTCGACGCCGGCGACGGTCACGGTGCAAGTCTCGCCACGGCCTGCTGCGGAAACGTTCACAGTGACCACGGCAACGGTGTCGGCCCGCTCCAATAACCGCTTCACCTGGGACTTTGCGGGCACCTCATCGGTGATTACCGGCAACACCATCACCGTGCAGGTCACCACCCCGACCGGGCTGGTAACGCTGGGCACCACCACGGTGCCAGTGACTGGCCGCTGGAGGTTGACGGTGAACAACAGCACCACGGTGATCCCGTCAGCTAATCCGACGGCGACCATCCGCTCGTCCCAAGGCACCGTGCGTACCGTGACGGTCATCTCCAACTGAGCCCTCGCCCCACCCGCCGATGTCGGTGGGTGGGGCCGGCCTCTTCCTACAGGACAACGCCATGAAAACGCCGACCGCCGCCCTGCTCTGCCTGCTTCTGCTTTGCAGCAGTGCAGGCGCGCGCGCCGACGATTTGATGGAGAACGACGACCTGGCACCGTCCGCCGACCTCGGCGAGTTGCCTCCACCGGTGGGCCAGCACGCGCTGATCGACCAGAACGGTCAGGCCAACGTGGCGCTGGTGCAACAGAACGGCCAGTCGTTGCTTGGCACCATCGTCCAGTCGGGCAGCAACCAGGAAGCCTGGATCCTGCAACAAGGCAGCGACCTCATGGCATTGATCACCCAGCAAGGTTCCGGCAACGCCGCCTCAATCACACAAAACGGTAGCCACAACCGCGCGCAGATTTCCCAGAACGGCAATAACAACGACGCCAGCATCGACCAGGCCGGTACGGGGCTTTCAAGCGCCGTGACCCAGTCGGGAAATGGCATGAGCGTTTCGGTTAAACAATATCGCTAAAGCACTGCACCACTTGGAGGTTTCATCATGTTCAAACTGACGCCCCTCACCGCCGCCATACTGGTCATTGTCAGTGCCCAGGCGATGGCCGACGACAGCGTTTCCACCCAGGCCCAGGTCGGCACCGCCAACATTGCCGAAGTGAAACAGACCGCGGCCCCGTTCAGTACCGCAGCCCAACAGCAACTGGGTCAGGGTAACGATGCCATGGCGGTGCAAGACACCGCCACCGGCACCATCACCCAGGATCAGGTCGGCGACTTCAATGCCAGTTACGGTGAGCAACTGTTCGAGAACGGCAGCACCATCGTCCAGCAACAGGTCGGTAGCCTCAACACCGCCCATGCCAGCCAGTCGATCGGCATGGGTGAAAACCAGGCGCTGCAACAACAGGCGGGCAGTGGCAACTTCTCGTTCCTCTATCAGGACAGCCAGGAAGCCACCAAAGGCCAGACCTTCCAGTTCGGTGACGCCAACGAGGCCAATATCGAGCAGATTCAACTGGGCATCGCCAACAACGCGACGATCATCCAGTACGGCACCGCCAACTACGGCACCGCCGAACAGATCGCGCACATGGGCGGCGAGATCGGCATCAACCAGGCCGGCGAAGGCAACTATGCCTATGGCGACCAGCGCGACGGCAATGGCGGCGTCGTGACCATCAACCAGTTTGGCGACTTCAACGCCACGGAAGTCTGGCAAGGCGGACAAACCGGCAGCGAGGCCACCGTCAACCAGTACGGGCAAACCAACGAAACCGTGGTCGACCAGAGCTTTGGCCAAAACAACAACGCCCAGGTCCTGCAAGTCGGCGATGTCAACGCCATCTACGCCGACCAGTTCGACTCCGTCGGCTCGGTGCTCGCGTTGTACCAGCAAGGCACCGGCAACGTGCACTTCACCTATCAGAGCGGCGACAGCCATGTGCTGAACGCCACCTCCGTGGGTACTGAAAACAAGGTCTACGCCAGCAACTGGAAAGGCCCGCAACTGGGCGGCCAATTCGGCAGCAACCAGCGTGCGACCGTCACCCAGGCGGGGAACGGCAACATCGCCAGCTTCAAACAGGATGGCGTCGGCCACATCATGACCACCAACCAGACCGGCAGCGGCAACAAAACCACCATCAGCCAGGCCGATTCGTATAACGAGCTGTACTTCGACCAGAACGGCAGCGACAACATCCTGATCTCCGACCAGCGCGGCACCACCAACCTGGCCCAGGGCACCACCAACGGCACCGGCAACACCACCGAGTTCGACCAGTCCGGCACGGGCAACCAGGCGTTCACCACGCAACTGTATGGCAGCGACAACATGATTACCGTCAAACAGGCTGACACCATGAACGTGGCGTACGTGACCCAGGGCGGCACCGGCAACACCGCCAGTGTCGACCAGAGTGGCATGACCCAAACGGCGACCGTTCAACAGATGGGTGCTGACAACCGGGCGACCGTGCTGCAGCAATAATCGCAAGGCATAAAAAACCGCGGCCCTTGGGGGAGGGTCGCGGTTTTTTTGTGCCTGCGTCGGCTGATCCTTCCCACGCTCTGCGTGGGAACGATCAGTGGTGTGGCTTACCCCTGCGGATCGACGTTATCCAGCGCTCGGTTCACTGCTAGTTCGCCCAGCATGATGACCTGCTGCAGCGCCAGCATGGTGTTGCGCTGGGGGCCTTGCAACTGGCTTGCGAAATCACTCGCCAGCACACTTGCCGATGCCAGGGATTCGCAGGCATTGACCAACAGGGTTTCGGTGTCGATATCCGGGGCGATGAGGTAAATGGTGCTGGGCTTGCGTGGCGGGATCGCGCTTTTCAGCGGATTGAGATAGTGATCCAGCGCACGGTCGGCGGCTTCGTTGAGCTTTTTGGGATCGAGGGGATCGTAGGGGGAAACGTCGTCGGATTGCGGGGGGTTGGGTGTGGCTTTGAACATGGTGAAACTCCATTTATACCTGTTGGAACCACCGGTACCTGTCGCTAAACAAGTAAGGGTGGCGGCTGTACGCAGGTTAGCGAACCGAGAGGTATAAGACCCGGCAGACCCGAGGGTCTCCCGCGCACAGCCACCATATCGAAACTGCAGACATCAGCCTGCAATAAAAATGGAGCTTTGTTGCGCTTATACCTGTTCAGGTCGCTAAACCTGGCCGCTGAATTCAGCGACCCGGAAACGATAAAGACCAGGCACAAAGCGCACAAGCCGGCGGATTCTGGCGCAGTCGTAGGCAACGGCGCAAGGAACTGTAGCTTTCAGGAAGTAACGCTAAACACAATTAAACACACCCCTCAAATCAGCACACATTCCCTGTAGGAGTCAGCCTGCTCGCGATGGCATTGGGTCAGCCGACATCAATGTTGAATGACACACCCCCATCGCGAGCAGGCTCGCTCCCACAAGGTTTGGTGCATGCCTGAAAGAAATTGGTCGGCTGTCAGGCCGCCATCGCGATCAGGCTCACTCCTACAATGGACGGTGTACACCCGAGGCTTCTCACCACTCATTAGGCCGAGCGTTAGCTCGCCTGCAGCTTTTGATCTTGATCCACCCGCCCCTTCGGGAGGCCGAGTGGAGGCGTTCATCTGGGGGGGTAGGCGCGTAGCGCCGTGCGGCGAAGCCGCACACATCGAGAGGAGGTCGAAGCGAAGCCGACCGGAGGCGATGCCCCCAGATGAATGCCGGAGCGAGGGTACGCCGAGCCTAGGCGAGGGGCCGGACGTTGGGGCGAAGCGTTTTGGTTCCTTTTGGGCGTTTGCAAAAGGGACTCGCTGTAAGAGCGAAACCATAAGTGGCCGTAACCGCAGAAATGGATATGTACACCCTGAAAGAGATTGGTCGGCTACCAGGCCGCCATCGCAGGCAAGCCAGCTCCCACAGTTGGACTGGGTACATCTGGGGGAGAATGGTCAGCTGTCAGGCCGCCTTCGCGGGCAAGCCTCGCTCCTACAGGGGACTGGGGGTCATCAGCCTGAGCCAGGTCGGCCCGAAGGCCGCCTCGGCTCACTCTTCCTCACCCTCCGGCACAACCTTGTTCTGAGTCAAATAACGATCCAGCGTCGCATTGTTATCAGGCGAAGAATTATCCCCCGCCACCTGCCACAAATGCCGCTCGATCCCCTGAGCCAAAAGATGCCCGACGGCCGCCTCGATCGCCGACAACACACACAACTGCGCCGGTTCGTTGGTGGTGTACCCGACCTCAGCCTCAAGCAACTTCTTGAACTCGATAAACTTGAACACCCCGGCACTGCGACCCACCGAGTAAATCGTCTTGCTGGTCATCACATTCGCCAGCACCTGCCCACTGCGCACATCCACCGCCCGCAGGTTGACCGTGACCTGATCGACCCGATACTCACGGGAAATATCGATCCCCAGGTAGCGCGCCCCTTCCCCGCCACTGCGCACATTGGTGTCGTAGGCGATGATCCCGCCTTCGAGCATCATGTTCGCCGCTTGCAGCGGTGGCAGCTCGCCCTGAATGTTCACCGGCGTATTGGGCTTCTTCTGCGAGGCGCGGATGATCTTGCGCTCGGTCAGCAGGTTTTGCAGCCCTTCACGTTCCAGCACCACAAACCAGCCGCTGGCCTGCAACGCATCCATCAACATACTCGCCGCGCCCTGGGTCACGCTGGTCGAAAACGAACTGGCCGGGGTCGGTTTGTACTGCCCGGTCTGGTCCCGGAAGCCGTACACCACCGCCATCAACCGGCCCTTGGGTCGTGGCATGTTGATCAAGTCGTAATAGGTCGACGCCCGGGGTGTCAGGGTCGGTGATTCGGTGTCCTGCTCGGCACCCACGTTCTCGCGCAAACTGCACCCTTGCAATGCCGCCAACATCAGCCCCAGCGCTATTATTTTTTTCATGTCCGTCTCTCCCCATCGATCCGAATCCCCATCAAGGGGCGAGGCCATTCACCTGGATTTCCGAAATTTCACCGGTCGCTCGGTCGGTCACTTCAATGGTCAGAGCACCGGAATCGTCGACGACGTTGACGATAAAGGCGTCGGTGGACAGGCTCCCGGTGTTACCCGTGGAGATGTTGTCCAGCAACTGCCCCAGCAACCGTGATTGCAACTGGCTGGTGAAGCGTTCGAGAGCCGAAGTCCCGGCCACCGAGGTGCGATTTTTCAGATCAGGATCGTCGTAATCGTTTTGCGCCTGGGCGTTGTTCAGCAACCAGGTGCCATTCAACGGGTTGCCGCCGAACGAGGGGTTGACGGGTGTGTACACCAGCTCCGTGGCCTGCACCAGGCAGCAACTGCCCAGCCCGATCAACCAGAGCCCGAGGTTCCGTGAGACAGTTTTCGTTTTCATAATTCGTCCCTCTCAAGGTCCGTAGTGTCCTGCAACAAGGCTTCCAGTTTGCGCTGGACAATCTGTCCGCGAACCCAGTCGGCGGCGTCATAGGCCTCGTCTTTGAGTTCCACGGTGTTCGGCGGCAGGAAGCGCCGATAAACCAGTCGCTGCTGATATTCCACGGTCACCAGGCTGCCCCAGCGTGCCGAAGGTCGTTCGCGTACCACCAGGTTGAAATCCATCGGGCTGGTGGCGCGCAGGCGTTCACTGAACGAGTAGTAGAAGTCGTGGCCGATGTGCGAAATCGTGTCATCGACGATAAAGCCCAGCATCTCGTCGTCCTCCCCAGCGCTGGCGAACGTCGCCACACACGCCAGGATCAGGGCCGGCAGCCATTGGCGGTTCATGGCGACAACGCCTGTGGCAACGTGGACTGGTTTTTCACCGGGCCCGAGGCGCCATCGAGGAAGGCTTTCTCGGCCACGAACTGCCAGTCCTTGTAACTCGCCATGCCGGTGAAGTCCGACCACTGACTGGGAAAATCCGACTGCTTGAGCGGCAGGTCCGTGGAAGGACTGTTGAGGCCAGTGATGCGCCCGTCGAAGCCGCGCATCAAGGTCCATTCACCGCCGCCAATCGGGTCCGGGTAGAGCTGGCGAATGTGATGTTTGGGCGTTGGAAAACGCTCGTCCTGCAACAGGTCTTCAAGTTCTTTGGGGTACTGCGCCAGCCCCGGCGAACTGCGGTAATAACTGCGCAACGCCTGGGCGTATTGCGTGCCGACCCACAGCAACTGACGTTCGCGATCACGGCGCGAGGCGGTTGACCACAACTCGCCGGCACTGGCCAGGCCCATGCCCATCACCATGATCAGAAACAGCACGCCCAGGTAAGTGAACCCGGCCTCGTCGGCGGGCTTACCACTCGGAATAAAGGCTGCCATCACGCGCCCTCCCTGTGGCACCGCTTTTGATATCGGCGACCCCGCCCGGTACGCCGTCCGGCGGCGCGACCAGTACCCAGAGGTCCATGCGTTCGGAAATCGGGTCCATCGGCGGGTTGCGCAGGTAGCGCTGCTCCACCAGTTGTTCCAGGGAATCGGGATAGCGCCCGGTGTCGCCGTAATAGTGATCCAGGGCTTCGCGCATAGCCGACAGGCTCTGGCGCAGCGTGGTTTCTTTCGAGGCCTCGAGGCTGTTGAAATAGCGTGGCAAGGCGATGGTCATCAGGGTCGCGATGATTGCCATGACCACCATCAGTTCCAGTAGGGTAAAACCCTTTTCCCGACGCATGATTCACCACTCCTTGTACGCGATGCCGTTGAGACCCTTGCCGCGTGCATGGGAGTAAACGTCGAAGACGTCTTCCCCCTCCCGCGGGTTTTGAGCCGTGCTGTCGTAGGAGCGCAAGCCCCAGCCACCGTCGTCGTCACGCTTGACCGGCGTCAGCGGGTCATGGGGCACGCGCCGTAAAAAGTAGAACTTGGCACCCTTGGCGCTACGCACATCACGCACGCCTTCCACCAGCACTTGCAGGTTCGGTGGATAGCCGCTGCTGTTCAGCGACTTCTCGATGTAACCGGCGTCGAAGGCACGTTTGTAGGCGTCGATGGCGTCGCGGATCTGGTAGAGCGCCGCACGCAATTCCTGCTCTTTGCCCCGGCGCACCACGGTCTCGGTCAGTGGCGCGGCCATGCCGGCCAGCAGGCCGATCAGGGCCAGCGTCACCACGACTTCGATCAAGGTAAAACCACGTTGCGAGGCGTTCATGATCAAGGCTTCTCGACGACAACAGTGGTGGTAATGGCAGCAACCGGCCGATCGATGTGTTCATTCTGAATCGGCGCTTGCATCCGGCGGTCCGGCGCCTGGATGTGCATGCTGGTTTCGGTGCCGGTGGGGAATTCCATGTCCGACGGGCTCTGGTACGGCAGGTTGCGCACGATCCGCGGAGTGATGGAGAGCACCAGTTCCGATTTGCCGACGGTGTCCTTGTTGCTGCCGAACAACCGGCCAAGACCGGGGATGTCGCCCAGGCCTGGAATCTTGTTGCCGGTGGCGCCATGGTCGTTACGCACCAGGCCAGCAAGGATCTGGGTTTCGCCATCATGCAAGCGCAGCGTGGTCTGGGCGTTGCGGGTGTCGACCTGAACCGGAATCGTGCCCTGGCGGGTCGGTTCCAGTGGTGTGGCGTTACTGACTTCGAGTGCGATCTTGATCGCCACTTCGTTGTTCAGATGGATGGTCGGCTGCACTTCGAGCTTCAGACCGACGTCCAGATAGGTGACGCTTTCGGTGATCACCGGACCTTGGGTCGACGGCACGGAGGTGGCGCTGATGATCGGCACACGCTGTCCTATGTGGATGCGCGCCTGTTCACGGTTGCTGACGCGAATCACCGGGCTGGCCAGGGTGTTGATGTCATTGTCCTGAGCGTTGATCTTGGCTTGCGGCGACGGCGAAATGCTGATCCGGCTGGAGTTGATGCCTTTGAGTTGATCGAGCAGGGTCACGGCCGAGCCGTCGCTGTTGACCACGCCGAAGGTGTTCGGCCATTGCAGTCCCAGGTCGAGAATCCGCTGAGTCGCGACTTCCATCACCTCCACTTCCAGCACCACTTCAGGGTTGGACTGGTCCTGCGACTGCAAGAGTTTTTCGGCCATGCGTATGGCGTCTTCGGTGTCGCGCATGGTCAGGGTGTTGAGGCGTTCATCGACGAACACGTCACGGGTCTTGAGCATGGTCTTGATCATGTTCAGCGCGGTGTTGGCATCGATGCTGGTCAGGTAGAACGTGCGCATCACCAACTCTTGATAATCCTTGAGCTTCTGCGGCGAGTCGGGGTAGATCAGCAAGGTGTTTTCGTTCACCACTTTCTGATGCAGCTGGTTCTGTTGCAGCAGCAGTTCCACGGCGTCTTCGATGCGCACGTCACGCACGAAGATGGTGGCTTTCATGTCGGGGCGCAGGTCCTTGTCGAAGATGAAGTTCAAACCCGCGACCTGGGACAGCACTTCGAAGATGGTTTTCAGGTTGGCGTCGCGAAATTCCAGGGTCACCGGCCGGTCGAGACGGGTGCGCAGTTGCGGATAAGGAATGACGTTGCGGCTTTGCACCAGACGAATATTGTCTTGCAACTCCAGGGCACCGCCATTCTTGGGGTCCAGTTCGAGGATCTGTTTCACCTGACGGTCGGCGCCGTAGATGTCGCCACGACGCAGGTCGCCCCGGGCCAGTTCGAGTTTGTCATCGAGACTGCGCATGTGCTCTAGCTGGCGCATTGAATCCTGGGCGCGGCGGTTGTGGGGTTCAATGGTCAACACCCGGCCATACTCCAGACGGGCCGAAGCGAAATCACGCTGGGCGCGATCCATGTCGGCCTGGGTCAACAATGCCGTCACCGCACGGGCGCGGCCGCTGGTCAGGGCCAGGTGCAGTTCGGTATCCCGAGGGTTTTCCTTCAGCCCTTCTTCAATGCGCGCCAGGCCGGCTTCGTACTGCCCCGACTCCATCAAGTCGGTCGCTTCCTGCTTGGCAACCTGCGCCGAGCTGCACGCAGCCAGCCCTACGCATACGCAAAGGCTCATCAGCAAACGGGATCTGTTCATTGCGTGCTCCCCACAGACAAGGTCTGGGACAAATGCAGAGGCAGGTAGACAAAGCTGAGTTCCACATCGGAAATCCCCTCAATCCGCCAGGTGTCGTCGATCACATCCCCTTTGCGCACGACGTATATTTTTTCGCCGTTCTGCAAAAACACTTGCAGGTCGGAACGGTCATTCAGCTTGCCGACGAACTGGAAAGGCATCGGCGGTACGCTGGGGACTTGCACCACCGGGGTCTGGTTGACGGGTTGTTCGGTGACGCTGGCCAGCGTCGGTGCAGCCTTCCAGCTGCGAGCGGCGAACAGGTCGCCGGACGGGCTCAGGTCCTTGATCACTGCGGGTTTGCCACTGGCTGAAGCGGCCGGCAGCGTGCCGCGTATTTTGCTTTTGACGGGTGTGGCAGCGGTCGTAACCGACGCATCGCCTTCGTCCGACGGCATGAAATAATCAGGCCCCCAGGTCAGCGCCGCGGCCACGCCGAAGAACGCCACCCAGCCCACTATGCGTTTGGTATTCATCATGACCTCGACAGGTAAAGGGTCATGCGGATCCGCCCGGTCAGGTCGGTGTCGGCGATTTTTTTACGCTGAAACTCCACATCCTCCACCACCACGGCCGGCAACTGGCCGAGCAACGCGTGCAGGAAGCGCCGCAGTTGTGGGTAGCTGCCACGCACCGGCAGCAGAATCTGATAACGGGCCAAGTGGGTCTTGGGGTCAATGCCCAGTGAGTATTCACCCCGGGCCAGGGTGATGTGTTCCTGGGCCGCCAGCGCGTAGATCTTGTCGATGGCCACAGTGGCTTGGGGCTGCGACGGCAGTTTGCTGCGGAAGTCGTCGAGCTGACGTTGCGGCACCACCGGGGCGGCGACACTGCCGTCTTCAACCTTGGCCAGGTACTCGCCGGCTTCGCGGGTCTGCTGGCTGAGGGTTTGCAACGAATTCCAGTCCGGCATCAGGCCACCCAGGGCCCAGGCCAGCGCCAGCAGCAACATCACCAAGCCAGCCAGGCCGGGCACACCCAGGCCCTGGAGGTATTCGTGGACGATCAATCTAGGGATTCGCATCGCCGATCTCCCAGCTAGCCGACAGGTTGAATTGCACCGGTTGTTCCGGCGATTTCACGACAATTTCGTGGCTGAGCAGCGACACATCGGAGAGCTCGTCACTGGCTTCGAGACGGCGGTGGAAGTCGAGCATCGCTTCCAGGTCCCGTGCTTCGGCGCTGATGCGCACCTGGCCCTTGCGGGCATCCGGGGTCAGGGTCAGCAAAGCGATGTTGTCGCGCGGCATCGCTTCGAGCATGGCGAACAGACGTTCCCAAGGGCGGCGCAGTTGCTGCGAGACCTTGCGCATTTCCGCCAGGTTCTGGGCTTGTTCGCGGGTTTCGGCCGGGCTCAGGGTGACTTTGCTGCCGGTGTCGCCGGTGAGTTCGCGCTGGGCGTGCTGCAAATGGCCTTGCTGTTGCGAGGCCTGTTCGGCGACGTGCTGCTGGGCGACAAAACAGGTCACGACCAGCACCACGCCGCCCGCCAGCAGGCTCCAGCCCAATGGGCCCGAGCGGCGGCGTGGCTGGAAGTCGAGCGTCAGGGCGCGCATGTCAGGCCACCGCCCGGGACATCACGTACAAACAATCGTGTACGGCTGTCCGGTCTTCTTCGAGGGTGCGCAAGTGCACACCAGGTACGTCGGGCTGCGCATCGATGCGAGCGGGCGCGTGCAGGTAAACATTCAGCGGCCGCTCGCTGGTGGAGGCCTGCAACTGGCTTTCCCGGCCGATCAGCGCAGTCAGTGCGGCATCGCTGTCGCTGCTGCCCACCGAACGCACCGAGGTCCAGCGCCCTTCCCTGGCCAGCAGCAAGACACTGCGCACAGGCTCGGCGACCACGAACAGGAAGTCACCGGCGTCGAGGCTTTTATCGAAATGATTGAACGCCGCCATCAAGTACGGCTGCACCGAACGCAGGCGCAGGCCGCGACCGCTGACCAGGCTGCGCAGACGCGCCAGCAGGTCTTGCGGCAGCGCGGTGGCGATCCGGTCGTAACCCGCAGGTTCGGCCGACAGCACCATGCTCCAGGGTTGGGCCGGTACACCGTAGAGGTCTTCGAAACACAGTTGGGCAAACCCGAGCAATTCGTCGGGGCTGCTGATCTGTTCGCTCCAGGGCACCAGGCAGAAGCGACTGAAGTGGCCGGAAATCACCACACTCAATTCCGCACCGGCTGGCGCGTGTTCGCCCAGCAAGCGGTCGAGGGTTTCGAGGGCGACGGTCCAGGCATGGAAGCCTTCGTCGATAAAGCCGACGCTGCCCAGCCACAGGGTGTCGCCACCTTTGCGCTGGCCCAGGCCGACACCACTGGCGCCGAGCACGGCGACATAACGATCACGAGACAAAAGTGACACGATTGATCTCCTCGAGCGTGGTCCGCCCCTCAGCTACCAGTTCCAGAGCGGACTCGCGCAACAAGCGCAAGCCACGTTTGCAAGCGTGTGCCTTGATCTTCGAAACGGGTTGGCGCTCGACGATCATCTGCCGCAGTTCGTCGTCCAGGTGCAGCAGCTCGGCAATCGCGGTCCGCCCGCGATAACCGGTGCCCCGGCAATGGCCGCAGCCTTTGCCGTGAACGAAGTGGTAATGATCGACCTTCTGCGGATCGAGCCCGGAGAGGCGCAGTTCTTCATCGGTCGGGGTGCTCGGGGCGCTGCAACTGGCGCACACGAGGCGGATCAGCCGCTGGGCCAGCACGGCGTTGAGGGCCGAGACAAGGCTGTAGGGATCGATTTCCATCTGGGTAAAGCGGCCGATCACATCGAACACGTTGTTGGCGTGAATGGTGGTAAACACCAGGTGCCCGGTCAGTGCCGATTGCACGGCGATCTGTGCAGTGTCGGGGTCGCGTATCTCACCGACCATGATCTTGTCCGGGTCATGGCGCAGGATCGAGCGCAGGCCACGGGCGAAGGTCAGGCCTTTCTTTTCATTGACCGGGATTTGCAGCACGCCCGGCAGTTGGTATTCCACCGGGTCTTCAATGGTGATGATCTTGTCCACGCCGTGGTTGATCTCGGTGATCATGGCGTAGAGCGTGGTGGTCTTGCCGCTGCCGGTCGGGCCGGTCACCAGCACCATGCCGTAGGGTTCGGCGGCCAACCGGCGCAGCGCGCGCAGGGTTTCGTCTTCGAAGCCCAGTGCCTGCAATTGCACGCCGCTGACTTTGTCTGCCAGGTCCTGTTTGTCGAGTACCCGCAGCACCGCGTCTTCGCCAAAAATGCTCGGCATGATCGAGACCCGGAAGTCGATCTGCCGGCCGCTGATGCCGATTTTGAAGCGACCGTCCTGGGGCACGCGTTTTTCGCCGATGTCCAGTTCGGCCATGACTTTGACCCGGGAGATCACTTGCTCGGCGAACTCACTGCCCTGGATCTTGCTGATGTTGTTCAGCACGCCGTCGATCCGGTACTTGATCACCAGGCCGCTGCCGGTGGTGCCCAGGTGGATGTCGCTGGCGTGCATTTTCAGCGCGTCGTAGAGGGTCGAGTTGACCAGTTTGACCACCACGCTGGCGTCTTCGCTGATGCTGGTCAGGGACAGGCTTTGCAGGGTATCGATTTCGATATTGGCATCAGCCTGGGCGTTGAGCGATTCCACCGCGTGGAAGCTCTCTTCGTGACGCGCCAGGTAGGCTTTCAGGTCGTCGGCATGCACCAGGTACAGCGGCGCGCCGTGCAGGCAGTCGTCAATCCAGGCCAGACGAGCCGTGTCGAACGGATCGGCAAACACGCCAATGACCGCATCGTCATGACGCAGCAGGATGAATTCGCGCTTGAGGCATTGGGCCAGGGTGACCCGGTCGAACACTGGGGTGGCTTGAAACAGGGTGTCGGTGTCGAGCACCGGATAATGCAGGGTAGCGCCGAGGCACTGGATGAAGGGCATGGGGGCCAGTTCGCACAACACCCCGAGGGCCTCCAGAACCCGCTCGCCGGAACTGGTTGCCCGGACCCGGGCCTGGGCCAGTTGTTCACTGGAAAAGCGAGACGGTACACATTCCAACTGCGCCGGTTCTACGGCAAGGGATAGACGGTCCATGGCATGCTCTCCAACGCCGGGGGCTTTGAGCCCTGTCGACGCGGCGAGCAATTACGGCATATACCGGAACGGCTTGTCGCGCCACTACTCCCCGGTGAGCAATTGTTCGTCGTCTGGTGCCTTGGAGGTCGATGAACTTCGTCGACGATCTGCCAGCACCCAACTACCGTCGTACAGCTGCAGCGGGAAGCTTTCTGTCCTGCTCTGGCGTCGTTCGACGAATCCTTCGGATGGGCTCGCGCCTGTTCGGTTTTCCCGCTCCATCCCTAAAAGGTCACAGACTGCACGGGCCAATTCCGCCAACGGAAACGGTTTGAACAGGATATGGCTGACTCCCAGTTGCCGGGCCCGCTCACAGACTTCAGCGGTTGGGTGCCCGGTAATCAGCACAAAATGGCACTTCCTGTTCTGGCGGACGGCATCGAGCACCTGAAAGCCTTCCATATCGGGCAAGCGGTAATCGAACACCATCACATCGGGTGAAAAACGTTCGGCTTCGCCGATGGCTGTTTCACCGTTGTGAGCTATCCGGACTTCCAGCGCTTGCGCCTGCAGGTAACCCTGGAGGTTTTCCGCCAGCAGCTGTTCGTCTTCAACAACCAGTACTTTGTTTAACAAGGTGGACTCCTTGAAACTGCAGGTCCGAAATTCGTGCCTGGGAGTACGCGCCTCAATTAGGCTAACGCACACTTCATGCCAGACTGAGCGCCGGTTTTTGGCCGCTTCATCTCTATGATTTTCATGAAAAAATCTTTTCGTTCAGGAACCCCGTCCCCCAAAGGCGGGGAAGCGCTCGGATTTGCCCTGAAGCTTTCCCCACATTTGGGGGGGAACCTTCAATCGTCGTCAATCCGCTCGATTCGATTGCTTGATCGCAACTGCCCCAGAACCTGTAGACGAGCCTGGGACTTTTGCTGTCGGGCAAGGTAAGCCCGAACCATTTCAAGTCCCTGAGCTTCTGAGACATCGGCCGCCTCCTGGTGGTTCTGTAGATAAATCAAATGCCAGCCCAACGGTGTGCGCACCGGCGCGCTGACGGCCCCCGGCGCCAGCGCAAACGCCGCAGCTTCGAATTCCGGCATCATGCGCCCCCGGGGAAAATAGCCCAGGTCCCCGCCTTCGGCGGCGGAGGCATCTTCGGAGCCGGCCCGGGCAACGCTGGCAAAGTCCTCGCCCTGGCTGATTTTCACCCGCATCTCCTCTAAGCGTAGCCGGGCTGCTTCAACTGTGGCGGCATCGGCCCCCTGAGGCACTTTTACCAGGATGTGCCGCGCCTGGATTTGCTCGGGTGTGCTCATTTCGGCGCGATGTTCCTCGTAGAACGCGCGGACCTGTTTTTCGTCCGGCTCAGCCACCTGGAGCAGGTCGGCAAAGACCTTTTGCGCCGCGAGCTCACGGCGTGTGTACTCGGTAAAACTGGCTTCATCGAAACCGGCGTCTTCGAGCCGGCGGGCGAACACCTCGGCACCGCCCATCGCTTGTCGCGTCTGCTCAACCTGGCTTTGCACGACTTCATCGCTGATCTTCACCCCGCGTTTGCGCGCTTCCTGCCACAGCAACTCCTTGTCGATCAGCGCGTCGAGTGCTTTCTGGCGCAATTGCTTGTACGCCTTGGGATTGCGAATGCTGCCCACTGCGCGGCCCTGGTCCTCCAGGTATTCGGCGAAGTAGCGCTCGAGGCGAAACTCGGAAATTTCCTCGCCATTGACCCGCGCGGCAGCCGGGCCGTTGCTGCAGAAGGCCACAGGGGCCCACATCGTCAGCAGAATCAGCAGCGTCTTGAGTTTCATCATCAGGCCTCCCGTCAGGGTGTCGCGGCAATGGGTTTGTACGGTGCGACCAGAAAGAAGCGCTGGTCGGGCAAATCTACGGTGACGATATGAGCACCGCTCAAGCCCAGTCGGCGGCCCGGACCGAAGCTGAGCAGCGGGGTCAGCCCGGTGTCGAAATCGTGCAAACCTTCCAGGGCACTGATGAGTTTTTCGCGGCTGGCGTCGCGTCCGGCCTGCTTCATGCCTTCGCTGAGCAGCAGCATCGAACTGTAGGCGCCGACTTGCAGCACCGCGTGCTCACCGCCGAGGCCTTGGTGTTCGCGCAGTTGCGTCAAGGCCAGGCGCCCGGCCAGCGTCCAGTCACTGGGCACGAACGGATAGGCCAGAAACACCCGCCGGGAAAATCCGCTGGGCAATTGAAACAGGTCGCCGGCCACTTGATTCGACGCGGCGAACAGGTAAGGCACCTGCCCCGCCGTTTGCAGGCGCTCGGCGAGGTGACTGAAACCGACGCCGCTGCCCAGGTAAAACACCGATCGCGAGCCCAGCGGCAACTCGTCCTGCGCCGAGTTGTAGGCCTTTAGCCGCACTTGCTGCCAGGCGTGATCTTGCAGGTACTGGCCAAGGTTTTGTGCCGCTTGCCGTTGGCTCGGCTCGTCCGGGTGGACAATCAGCGTCGGTCCCTGGAGCAAGCGCAAATTGGCGGCGCCGTAGTCGGCCAAGGCGATCAGTTGCTCGCGCAGCCCGGACAGCGGTTCGAAAATCTGCCGACTGGCTGGCGCCATGCCCTGCAACGAGAGCGGCCCGATCAGTGGAATACCGGCGCGTTCCAGCCGCGTGACCAGTTCGGTATCGAGCGCAGGTGCCAGTGGTGCGATCAGGGCGAACACCTGTTCCTGCTCAATCAAGCGGTCCAGTGCCTGTTCGGCACTGGCGCGGTCCGGCCCCGGATCGAGGATGGTCAGGCGCAATTGCCGGCCATGGATGCCGCCCGCCTCGTTAATCCGCGCCACGCTGCCCTTGAGCACCGCCGCCACCGTGGCGCCCTCCGTGCTCAGCGGCCCCTGTCGCGGCAACAAAGTGCCCAAGTGCAGGCTGTCGGCGGTTAACCCGGGGTCGCGGTCATCGGCCACGCGCTTGAGGTAGGCCGTGAGGTTGCGCTGATCATTCATCGAGAGCACGAACCGTGGCATCGCCGGGTCCAGCCGATTATTCGCCGAATCGCGCCCTTCCTGGATCGCCCGGGCCAGTGCGCCCTCGGTGTAGGCCGGGTAATTGCGACCGTTGATCTGCTGTTGCCCGTAACTGCTCGAGAGCCTCGACCAGCTGATGTCCGGCGGCCGCACCCCGCCTTCGGGTCGCCCCTGGGCATCGGCGCCATGGCAATTGGCGCAGGGCAGGCTGGTGGCGGGTAGCAGCATGTCCGCCGCGCCCACCCGAGCCATGATCGGCTCACCACTTGCCGACACGCCCTCGCGATACAGCCGTTTGCCGGCACTTTCGCTGGGGCTCAGCGGCAACGCATTGGCGGCGAGATTGATGCCGCCAATCAGTAGCAAGCCGAGGACGAGGGCAATTTTCATGGCCCGTACTCAACGACCAGCCACGGGCATTGTCAGCAACTGCAAGCGCTGGGCAATGGCGGCGGCCGGTGCATCGGGACGGATCTTGCTCCAGCGCTTGTTGGCCACGTCACCGACAATCAGCTGCGTCGAGTGCTGCTCGGGGGTCGGCACAATCTGGCCGATGCGCCCCAGTACAAGGTCCATTTGTGCCTTGTCGCCGGTGAGAAAAAGCCAGTGGGGGCCATCGACGCCCTGCTTCAAGGTGTAAGCCTTGAGTACCGCCGGCGTATCGCGCAGCGGATCACTGGTAAGGGAAATAAAGGTGATGCCATCGGCCTTGTCGCCCAGCACCTCACGGACTTCCTTGAGCTTTTGGGTGATCAGCGGGCAGGCATCGTTGCAACTGGTGAAAATCACGTTCAGCAGCACCACACGGTTTTGCAGCGCGTCACTGTAGAAGCGCAACGTGTTGCCGTTCTGGTCCTGCAACGGCGTGTCGGTGAACCAGGTTTTCGCATCCCGGGTGCCGCTGGCCGGTTGCGCAGCGGCCACCGCCGGCGCGGGCTCCTGGTGTCCTTCGTGGGAAAACGCCATAAAGCTGATGACGCAAAAACACATCGTCAGGAAGATCAGAGCGAGGGCTTTCATGGTTGATGCTCCATGGCAATGGCCGTGTGTTTGGCGTGGGCGTTGCGCTGGCCGCTGAGTTTCTCGACCTGGCGGGTCAGCACGGCCGGGTCGGTGAAGCCGTAATAACGCGTCCAGTGGCGGCTGTTGCCGTCCCCCACCAGAATCAGCGGTTGATGGCTTTTGAAGTCACCGCTGAAGGAGCCGAGGCCCTTGAGGGTTTCGTTGATCGACTGCGAGCTGCCAGTCAGCCAGCTCCAGCCCGGCCCCTTCTGGAAGCTGCGGGCGTAGTCGTTGAGGCGCTTGGCGTCATCGCGTTGCGGGTCGATGCTGATGGAGACAAGCTGCACCTCGTTACCGACCCGGGCGCCGAGTTGCGTCTGCACCTTGCCCATGATCGAGGACACCACCGGGCACACCGTGGTGCAGCTGGTGTAGATGAAACTCATGACCACGATTTTGTTGGTCACCAGGTCCTTTTCCAGACGCACCGGTTTGCCGTTCTGGTCCACCAGCGCGACGTCGGCGAATTTGACCTGGGCGCTCTCCGAACTGGCGCTTTTGGCCGGCATGTCGTGCCCGGCGTGTTCATCCGCCGAGTGCGCCAGGGCTTGACCGATGCCGACGGCCAACAGGCAGAACGTCAGCAGTCCACGGTGTGCGAATCGGTTCATGTCGGTTTCCTCTTCAGTGAGCATCGCCGGGGATTACCCGAACGCTGGCAAAGGTCTGGTCATCGAAACTCGCGCCAAGGGACGCCGCGCGCACGTGCAGGTACCAGGCGCCGTTCTGGTCGAGGGTCACCGGGGCTTCATAGATGCCGTTCCCCACTTCAAGGGCCGCGACCTGTTGGGCGCGAGATGTCGGGGCGCGGAAGTAGCGCACCTGAACGTCCTTGACCCCGCTGCGCTGTGCCTTTTGCTGACCCTGAACAATGCGAAACCGCACGGTGTAAGGGCTGCCGAGGGCGGCCGTGGATTTATCGAGCATGAACTCGACCTTTGGCACGCCGGGGAGCCTGGCGAGGTTCGGGTCCGGCTCAACCAGCGCCGTGAAGCAATGGATGATGTTCGGCTGGTTGAGCAGGAACGCCACGTCGAAACGCCCGGCGGCTGGCAGCTTGATCCGCGAACTGTAGAGCCCTGGCTCGACCTCGCGCAGGCTGCGGTCGATGACCATGGCAGCCCGCGCCACCTGCCCGCGATTGGGGTAGCCGGACATCGGCGCGTTCATGCCTTCGGCGTAGAAATAAGTGGTGTTGTCCACCGGGTTGACCACGAACACCGCGTTGTCGTCCCGCGACACCGCCAGGCTCGAGGCCAGCGGCAAATCACCGGCGAGCCGTGGCGCCTGGGGCCCGGCTTCGAAGCCCTGGGTGATCGGCGTGCGGCCGGCCCCCAATGACGAAAGGTTGATCATCGTGACTTTGGCCGAGGCCAGTCCGCGGACATAGGCGTAAGCCTTGGTGAACACCACTTGGTAGGGTTCGGCGGAGACGTCCAGTTCGTGGATCGTCGAATCGGTGGCCGCGTCGATCACCGTCACCTGGTTTTCCAGGGTGTTGAGGACGATACCGAAACGCCCGTCTGCGCTGAACCCCATCGGACCCAGGCCCTGTTTCATCTTGATCACCCGCCTAACCGTAAGGCTGGCGGTATCGACCACGGTCACACTGCCGTTCTTGCCGTCGGCGACATACACCGCCTGGGACAGCGGCGAGTACGCCACCGACAGCGGGTGCGAGCCGGTCTTGAGTTGCTTGCTGATGGTCAGGCTGGCGATGTCGATGATGCTCAGGGTGCCGTCGTCGCGGTTGCTGACGAAGGCAAAACGGCTGTCCTTGCTGAAGGCGATTTCATGGTGCCCAGCCCCGGTGGCCAGGTGTTTGAGTGGCTTGAGGCTACGGGTGTCGATCACCGTGACCCCGGACTGCTCGACTGTCTTGGCATTGTTGCCGACCCACAGCAGGCGCTCGTCCGGTTGCAAGGCCACGCGCACCGGATTGCTGCCGGCGGCGACCGAGTCGATCAGTTTGAACTGCTCGCTGTCGATCACCGCCACTGCATCGGCGGTCGGCATGGAGACGAACACCCGTTTGTTGTCCTTGGGTGTGGTCCAGTCCATCGGCGGCTGCTTGATGTCGATCCGTGCCATGGTGCTGGTGATACCGCCCACCGACACCGACGGGTCGACCACCGAGACACTGGCGTCGCGGTTCATCACCAGCAGGAAGTAGCTGTTCAGGTCGAGCAGCGGCCGCGCGCCGATGCTCGATTTCAGGAAGACCCCGACCCGGGATTTGCAGCTTTTCTCCCGGCCCTGGGCCTGGTCGGCGGCAATGGTTTCCGGGTCCAGCCAGGCACCGGGATTGATGCCCGACAACGGCTGACCTGAAGCACCGTCCCTGACGCGGAACTGCACGTCGGCAAACTCGCCTTCACGCAACACACCGTCCTTGGCCAATGACTTGACCTCAAGCGCCACCGAAATCCCGTCACGGGAGAGGTTCTGACTGCTCCAGGTGTTCGGCAGTGCGACTTCGCTCAGCAGGTTGGGCGGCGCGGTGCGCCAGACGCCGAAGCTGATGAGTGCCACCGCGACGAGCAGCGCACAACCGGCGATTTTTGTAGTCCTGTTCATTACCCTCTCCCCTTACAGATCTGTGCCTGCCTTTCCCTGTGG